>DIUC01000019.1 GCA_002435785.1 Saprospiraceae bacterium UBA6168
CGCTGCCAACCCTTTTTTTCTTTTTTTGAACAGCCCGATGGATAGCTTTCCATCGGGCTGTTCTTATTTTTGTGCAAATAGAACCGCACAATCCGGCAATATGAACAAAGAAACCAGTTTATTACTAAAGCTTGAATTGATTTGGTGGGTAGTTACCGCCATTCTGTTGGTGGCTTTGATTTACCCGATTCATTCAAATAGCCAAAGATTTCCCTTTTTGATTCCCAATGTTGTTTTCATATTGGTGTTCATTACGCTCACCCGGCATATATTTCTCTTAAAGCACACCCTCCTACGGCATCTCCAATGGGCAAAAGTGGCTTTGTTGGTGGTGT
This sequence comes from Saprospiraceae bacterium UBA6168, assembly GCA_002435785.1. GTDB lineage: Bacteria > Bacteroidota > Bacteroidia > Chitinophagales > Saprospiraceae > UBA6168. The sequence goes on from DIUC01000019.1 coordinate 336, forward strand.
GTATTCCTTTATTCATATACATTGTTCAAGAACTTCATGCCTTTGAAGCATTTGCCGATGAGATTGGATTGCAGTCTTTGTTTATGCAACAATCTGCAGCAAGTCAGGGAAGAATGATAGAATATACCAAGGCTGAATTTCTTTTCTTCGGAGTAGGAAGTCTAATTAGCGTGGTGGTTTTTCCCTTCAGAATGTTAATTTCCTTCTGGCGAACCCATAATTTGGGTACTACTTAACCTTTACAATTTCAGCGTCGCTGGCTTTGCTCATTCCGAGCGTCAACAATACTTGGCCAAAAAGGTAGGTAGCCATAATGGCAACGCCACTTGTATTTTCAGGCATTTCTGGGTATTTGAACTTCTTCATGGCAATGATAAGGTCGGACAAAACGAACAAAGCAGCCCCTCCGTATAGCAGTATAAATACTCCATTTGAAACTCGATTTCGCATATTGAAGCTAAATGCAAACATGGTCACGATGACGCTGGCATAAACAACAACTGGAACCAAAAATGCTCCTAAACTGCTCCAAAGTACCCAAAGCAAACCACCAAGTATAAAAAGGAATGGAAAAATCAGCCACTTGTTGCGCCAAATTGTGCCGGACTTGAAATTGGGAAATTTGAAAAAGGCCATTACATAACTCAATTGCGCAAGCAGAAAACTACCAAGGCCAAGCAAAAAGAACATCTCTCCCCCCGTCTTCACAAACATCAGTAGCGTATCTCCCAATACAGAGAAACACAAGCCCAGCAAGAAATAGCGGGAAAAAGAGGGCCAATTTCCCTCAGCTTTAAAGTAAAACCACATTGCAAGGCAGGACACGAGCAGTGGTTTGGTTGTGAAATTCAGAATTTCCAAGCCAAACCAAACTGCCATTAAGTTGACAATAGAAAGAATAGCGAACGCTGCCAGAAAATAGCGGTGAGGTTTTTTCATTGCTGCAAGAAATTGATAATCAAGGTACTATATGGCCTTCTTGCTAAGTTCATCCTCGATTTTTGTGATGATGCCAATGGCGGTTTCATAAGTTGATTGCATGGACGTTTGGTTGTCCATACCAGCAAAGAGGGCAATTTCGCAGGTTTGTAGCACCTTTAGAAAATCTTCCACAGTATTTGAGCCGACCTGAAGGGAGATGAGTGTTTCCCGAACATTGTGCTTCGAAAACTTAGACAATGGCAACCCCGTTTTATCACAAACATAACCTAAGTAAGCCTTGGACACTTCATCATAAAAGGCTCGACTATTGCCCAGTTGGAGTTGTTGGTGGGCAGTGGCCATCCGCTTTTGGGCTTCTCGGCCTGCCGACCTGACCTTGAGGATTTTTGGGTCAATTGCTCCCAATTCATGTTGCTTTTTCCGGTAAAAAAGGAAAAAGGAAAATGCCAATACTGGAAGGAATGCGAGCAAGTAAAAGAGCATTGAACCTACAAAACCGTCTGATGCTTGGGCAAATTTGGCGGTGGATTTTATGGGCAAAATATCGTTGATGCCCACATCTCCAGTTTTGCCCGCCCCAATTATTTTTCCCGTACCTGCTTTTACCTGCAACTGAAATGGCCCGATAGGTAAGTCAACGAAACTGTTTTTTCCCGTGTCGAAATAGCTGACCCTTGGCATGATAGAAAAGGAACCAGGGAATTTCGGCAGTATCAGGTACTCGAATCGCTTTTCACTGATGATTTCACCCCTAATCTCCTCACTTTTGTCGCTCACTACCTTAGGCGGGTAAACCTCGAAGGAATCCGACAATACAAGCGTCGGAGCCTGCACCCGCTTGGCGTCCCCATTTCCCCTCAATAACAAACTCAGGGTAATAGCATCGTCAGTGGTTGCCGTTTTGCGGTCAATGCCAGCTTGTATTTCGTAAGCACCCACAGCGCCGCAGAATCCATCCTTATCGCCACTGGGCAGGGGAGACACGTTAATTTCAACGGCGTCAGTGGTATAGAAAACTGGCTTGACGCTGCGGCTAAAGAGAAAACCCCTATTGCCAGCCTCGTCCACCACGGCCAATTGAATCCTGAACGGCTCAACCCTTAATCGGCCAGTTTTTTGTGGGAAGAGGGCGATGCGACGTAGCACCTTGGTGGCGTATTGCCTACCATTTATCACTTCTTGTACTGTGTTTGAACTAAACCTCCGCAGTTCGAGTGCGTAGAAGCCATCATAAGTTGGGTCTTCGGGTATGTCGTAACCCTCAATACCGACCGTGGTGTACAATTTGAAATCCAACAAAACCTGCTCTCCCACAAAAGCTTGTCTCTTGTTTGGCATCAATCGAATGAAAACAGCCTCGCCGGTATCGGCACCAAGCTTGGTAGTTCCTTTGACCACTTCCATTTCCACCGGGGTTGACCGCATCAGCTTGCCGTTTGCCTTGATGGAAGCGCTGCCTATTGTGAACTTGCCAATTTTGGTAGGTTGCAGGGTATAGCTAAAGCCCATTTCACGGGTCACGTTCCCGTTGACAATTTGCATGCTTGTCGAGGTAACCGGCCCGGCCAGCACCATAAAATCCTTAAAAGATGGTGGTACAAATTCGGATCCGTTTGCAAATTTTAGGGTAAACGTCACCTCAAAATTGCTGTTGACCACCACCTGCCGGGCGTTGGTGACTGCCTCGAAAGTGACATCATTTTGGCCGTTGGCCAACCATGCTGCCGACCAGCAGCAAAATACCAAGGCGGTTTTTTGTAAAATATTTATAATCAATGCTTTATGCTGCACGTTGTGGGAAATTTGAAAGCCAATTTTACATAAAATTAAGGCAATATTGTACCGATTACACTACGCAAAAAGACAACCCTTTCTACGAAAACTGACAAATTGACTGTTTTCTTCTGGTGGCAAACATATTGATAAAGGCAGAGGTTGAACTATGTTTAAAAAATTCAGAAAAATGACCAGTAAAGACAAAACTGCCGAACAGCAGCCTGAAGAGGTATTGGAAAATATGGAACCAGCCAACGATGAGCAACCTGACAATGAGTCCATTGATTCAGGAACCGGACAAATTGCTGATAATCAGTCGGATAGCATTGGGCTTCAACAACAGCTGGACGAGATGAAGGACAAATACATGCGCATGGTCGCAGAATTTGACAACTATAAGAAGCGCTCCATCCGTGAGAAACTCGATTTCATGAAGTCGGCGGCACAGGACACCCTGTCAGCCCTTTTGCCCGTTTTGGACGATTTTGACAGGGCCAAAAAATTTGCCGAAGGAAAAGAAAACGCACCTTGGGACACAGGCGTTGACCTCGTTTACCAAAAACTCTACACTGTGGTTCGCAACAAGGGGCTGGAGCCAATGGATTCCAATGGGCAAGCCTTCGACCCTGAACTGCACGAAGCCATCACCGAAATACCTGCCCCATTTGAGGAGATGAAAGGCAAGGTCGTGGACACCGTGGAAAAAGGCTACCGCCTCAACGATAAAATTATCCGCCACGCCAAAGTTGTGGTGGGCAAATAGGCGAGGGTTCGGGATGGCGACTGTTCCCGCGCGAACACTCAAGCTCTCAAACACTCAAACCCTCAATAAAAAATGGCAAAAAGAGATTATTACGAAGTGCTTGGTGTGGCCAAAAGTGCCGATGCCGACACTATAAAAAAGGCTTACCGCAAGAAAGCGCTCGAATTCCACCCAGACCGCAACCCCGGCGACAAAGCCGCCGAGGACAAGTTCAAGGAAGCTGCCGAGGCTTATGAAATGTTGAGCAACCCGGACAAAAAAGCCCGGTACGACCGCTATGGTCATGCTGGCGTTGACCCAAATATGGGTGGCGGTTTCCGAGGTGGCGGCCAAGGCGGCATGACGATGGAGGACATCTTCTCCCAGTTCGGCGACATATTTGGCGGCGGCGGCGGTGGAGGCAGCCCATTTGACGAGTTCTTTCGGGGTGGGCAGCAACGGGGCGGCGGCGGCAGGCCACAAGGGCAACGTGGGAGCAACCTCCGCATCAAGGTCAAATTGACCCTCGAAGAAATCGCTACGGGCGTTTCCAAAAAAATAAAGGTGAACAAGCAGGTGAACTGCCAGACCTGTGGTGGCAGCGGTGCAAAGGACAAAAGCTCCGTGCAGACCTGTGGCACTTGCCGTGGTTCTGGCTATGTGCGCCAAGTGCGCAGCACTTTCCTCGGTCAGATGCAAACCACCACGACATGTCCCACTTGCCAAGGTTCCGGCGAAACAATCACTGCCAACTGCCCCACTTGCAAGGGTGACGGGCGCACCTACGCCGAGGAAACCATTGACATCAACATCCCAGCGGGCGTTTCGGAGGGAATGCAGCTATCGCTCGGCGGCAAAGGCAATGCTGGCGCAAAGGGCGGCCCCAATGGCGACCTTCTCATCAACATCGAGGAAATACCGCACGAGCACCTGCAACGGGATGGCCTCAACATCATCCATGACCTCCACATCAACTTTGCAGATGCAGCGCTGGGCACTTCGGTGGAAGTACCTACCATAGAAGGTCTGGTCAAAATAAAAGTGCCGGAAGGCACCCAAGCCGGCAAGATTTTCAGGCTGAAAGGCAAGGGGCTTCCCTCCGTTCAGAGCTACGAACGGGGCGACCAGCTCATTCAAGTCAACGTCTGGACACCAAAAAAAATCACGGACGAGGAGCGGAAAATCCTTGAAAAACTCAGGGCATCCCCGAACTTCAAGCCCGCGCCCGAAAAGGGAGAGCGTGGTTTTTTCGATAAAATGAAGGATTATTTTTCTTGAGAATGAGGGAAAATATTTGAGCAAAAACGGGCGGTTTCCAATGTGGAAGCGGCCCGTTTTTGATTTGCAACGGTGGTTCAAAACTCATGCTGGCTTCCCTTCGTCGAAAAACTACCCGCAGCGCCCGCTTTCCCGCTATTTTTGACAAGCAAATTTTAGAATGCGCCAAGCCAAGCATTCATCATTTCAACCATCATCCTTTATCATTCAAGAAATGTTCTCCAGCCTCTATCCCTTCACCTTCGTGCTCAGCCTTGCTGCCCTCAGCGGTTGGTTTTTTTACCGTGACCATGAGCGACGCAGCGATTTTCTTCGCAAAATATTCCTCGGCGGCTTTGCCGCCTTTGGCACCTGCTGGCTGATGAGCGAGGGCCAGTGGTCATACAAATTCCCGGCACTGCTGCGGGAATTGCTGGTGCTCGGTGCTGTACCAGTGGTGTTGAGCATTTTTAGGAAGACGAAATGGGCCTACCTCGTTGCACTGTTTGGCGTACTTACCATGCTCCGGCTTTTTTATTTTGAAAAATTGAAGAACACCTTCCCGCAAACTGATTTTCCGAAGGAAAGTATGCAAACCACGCCTGCCCCACTTGGCCTCGACCCACAGGGAGAACTCCTATTGGAACTGAAAGAGGGCGCGCAATTAGCTGATATTCAAGCGGTTTTAAAAGAATTTGGCCTCACGGCAACCCCCGCTTTTGCACCGCAAGATAAAGCGGCAACCCTTCTCGACAATTACTTCCTTGTGGACGTACCTGCTGACCAGGATTTTCCGAAGGTCAAAAACGCGCTTGCCTCGCTGGCGCAAACGGAATGGCTGGAAGAGAATGAGCAGGTCAGCATTTCCCCAATGGAGGTGGAGCCAATGCAGCCGGTTCCGGGCGCAAACAAAAAATTCGGCATCAACGACCCCGGCATCGCCAATCTCTGGGGTTTTGAAGCGATGAAAGTGGATGAACTGTACACCGTTCTGAAAGATAAAAAACCGAAGAAACGGGCGCTCATCGCCATCCTCGATACGGGCGTGGACGCCGAACACGAGGATTTGAAGGCCAATTTCACCTCCACAAAATCCGGCTACGACACCGACAAAGCGGGCCACGGAACGCATTGCGCTGGCATCGCCGCTGCAGTCAGCAACAACGGGGTGGGAGTAGCCTCTTTTTCACAAACCAACGATTATGTGCGGGTTACGAGCATCAAAGTGCTTTCTGACGGCGGCATGGGCACCCAGCAGTCCATCATCAACGGCATGTTGGAAGCTGCCGACATCGGTGCCGATGTGCTTTCGCTTTCTCTCGGTGGCCTCTCATCCGATAGCCGCCAACGGGCCTACCAAAAAGCCCTCGATTATGCCAACAAAAAAGGCTGCATCGTGGTGGTGGCCGCTGGCAACTCCAATCGCAACGCCCGTGACTTTGTGCCCGCCAATGTGGATGGCGTCATCACCGTCAGCGCCGTGGACACGCTGCTGAACCGGGCCTCTTTTTCCAATATGGTACCCGACGTGAAGATGGGCGTCGCTGCTCCCGGCGTGAAAATTTACTCGACCATTCCGGGCAGCATTTACGCTACTTTCAACGGCACGAGCATGGCCACACCTTATGTCGCAGGCCTGCTCGGATTGATGAAAAGCATGAAGCCAGACTTGACCACAAAGGAAGCTTACCAGATTTTGAATGATACTGGTGCGGAAACAAAAAACACGAAGGAGACGGGGAGACTGATTCAGCCGGGTAAGGCAGTGCAGGGGCTTTAGTTGGCAGTTTGCAGTCAGGTGGCAGTTCGACAGTTGGCAGTTGGCAGTCAGTTAGCAGTTGTTTAGTCGGTGTACTGCTAAAAATTAAAGAGGTGGTCTCCTTGCAGAAGATACCACCTCTTTTAGTTCGGGACAGCTCGCCGACTAACGGACTTTTGGACTGTCGAACTGACTGCCAACTGTCGAACTGCCAACTATCAATTTCAACCAAGTTTCTCAATAATCTGCTCCGCCAATTCCATCCCAATGGCCGACTGGGCCTCCTTCGTGGAACCGCCGACATGCGGGGAAACGGAGATGCGGGGATGCTCCAAGATTTCTTTGCGGGGGGTAGGCTCGCCGACGAAAACGTCGAGGCCAGCACCACCGACCTTGCCACTGGCAAGGGCTTCGAGCAGCGCATCTTCGTCAATTGTTCCGCCACGAGCGGTGTTGATGAGGATGACGCCGTCTTTCATTTTTGCAAATTCCGCTGCACCGATGAGCGCCGTTTTGCCACCTGGCACGTGCAGGGTGATGAAGTCGGAATTGCGCAGCACCTCGTCCCAAGACGAAGTCTCCACTTTAACGCTCAGGCTGAGGTCGGGGCTGTTGAACACCTTGATTTCGATGTTTGCCTCCGTGACCACGAGGTCGGTGGCGAGGATGTTCATGCCGAGGCCGATGCCCATACGGGCTGCCTCCTGTCCGATGCGGCCAAACCCAATGACGCCAAGTGTGCGGCCACGAAGTTGGATACCGTCCGAACATAGTTTTTTCAGCTTGTCAAAATCGCCCGTTGCCATTTGGCGGTTGGCCTGGTTGATGAGGCGGGCAAGGTTGAAAGCGTGGGTGAACACCAGCTCGGCCACGGCACGGGAACTTGCATTGGGGGTGTTGCAAACGTGTATGCCCTTGTTGCGGGCGTACTCATGGTCCACATTGTCCAGCCCGACGCCGCCACGGGCGATGATTTTCAGGTTTGGGCAGGCGTCAATCAGGTCCTGGCGAACCTTGGTGGCGCTGCGCACGATGATGACATCGTAGCCGGGCAGCACCTCGGCGAGTTTTTCCTGTGGAACTTTGTTGGTGTCCACTTCAAAACCTGCTTCTTCGAGCAGCAATTTGCCGTCCGGGTGGATGCCGTCGTTGGCGAGAATCTTTATCATTGTGGTAAAAGTTTAGCGGTGTATCGGATTGCTGAATCGTAAATTTCGCTGCAAAGAAAGGCATTTTTCAACCAATAAAAACTGCCGAAAATCAGCTTTGAATTGGTCTTGATCGGTTTTGAACTTTTCATGGATTCGGGACTTCAAAACGAATGTGAGCCGTCCACTCTCCTCAAAGTGATTAATTTTAGGGCTGGCTGTTGTTGCCGTTTTTATAATAAAAAATTGATGATGAAAAAGAAACTAACCATATCCCTCTTTGCGCTCTTGGCTTTTTCGTTTTTGGCAAAAAACTTGAGCGCCCAGACTCGCCGTGCTGTGGTCGCAGTTGACCCCACTTATATTAACAGTGTTGTAAATGGCAGTCCATCTCAACACCTACTTCAAATCCCCTTCCTGCCTGTTGGCGATTTCATGGCCTATTCCGTGGTTTGGTATTCCAACGACTGGAAGGAGGCAGAAGACAGGTTGAACATTAGTTTCTACGCCACACATAGTGGCCACCTTCTGAAAGAGGATGGCCATGCGGAAAGACAGGGGTCTCGGCATATCAGTCAGTTGTATTTTGGTAAATTTTCGAGTTTGAGTGAGTTCTCCCTGTTCACAGCCGATAAAAATAACCCCAAGATAGATAGCCTATTCATCCACTTCTACGACCCCGGCCCAACCCTGAAACCTGAACTACTAATCCCCAATTACCAATCACCAGTCACCACCGACCGCTCCGCCTGCTCTTGTCCCCAGCCCGCCTTCGAGGGCCGCCTCGACTGGTGCCCCGACGGCTCCTGCCCCCCCGACCCAACGCCGCAATTCGTTCCGAACCCGACCCACGTAATCATCCACCACACGGCGGGCACGAACATTTCCAGCGACTGGGCCGCCGTGGTGCGCTCCATCTGGGACTTCCACGTGAACGTGAACGGATGGGACGATGTGGGTTACAATTGGCTCATTGACCCCAATGGCATACTGTACGAGGGTAGGGGAGATGGTAGGCTCGGTGCCCATTTTTGCGCCCAAAACGGCAACACGACGGGCATTTGCGTGATGGGCGATTTCACAGCCATCACGCCTCAGGCTGCTGCGCTGAACACCCTCGCCAACTTCCTTGCTTGGGAGACTTGCGACGAGAACATTGACCCGCTCGGCACCTCGTTTCACAGCGGCTCTGGCCTCACGCTAAAAAACATCTCCGGCCACCGGGATGGCTGCAACACCTCTTGCCCCGGCGATATGTTCTACCCGCTGCTGCCGAATGTCCGGCTGGACACGCAGGAAAAAATAGCGACGGGTTGCGACACAGAAGCACCCGCAGCACCCACCATTTTGGCAGTGACATTCGTGGGACAGGGCCTGGTCGGCCTAAGTTGGCAGGACAACGCAGTTGGGGAAACGGGGTTTGTGCTGGAGCGCTCTGTTAATACCGATGGCAATTTTCAACCCCTCGCCCAACTACCCGCCAACAGCACCACCCACTATGACAACACGGTGCAAGATGGGGTGACTTATTTTTACAGGGTACGAGCGGTTATTGGGAGTATTTCCTCGCTTTACAGCAATGTAGCAGTAGTACAAACGGGCATCACTGGCACGGAATCAAAGCTCCTGAGCGGCCAAACCGTGCGGATTTCGCCCAATCCGACCAATGGAATAGTGGCATTAAGCATTGACAATCAATGGTTTGGCCCGACGGAGATTGCCGTTTTCGACGTGGTGGGAAGGCTGGTGGTGGCTCCGTTTTCTGAAAGGAAGGCGAGTGAAAAAACGACCATTCAACTTGATTTGAGCGGTTTGCCGAGCGGTGTTTTTTGGGTGAGGATGGTACAGCGGGCGGATGTGGGGTGGTTTAAGGTTTTGAAAAATTAGGCGCATTGGGCAACAAAGTATAATTTTGAAAAAAAATTGAACATGAATGAAAACCTGATAATAATGGGAATAAATGCTCCCCGCCTTCATCAAAAAATTATTACACATTTGATTTATGGCCTTACTCAGCTTTACAAAACAGGCCAGTCAAAGTATTTTGCCTATCCAGAAACAATGATTGACGAAGGGCAAACCAGCCCTGTGCCAGACATCATGCTGATTGATACGTCGTCTGATTTGACCCAAGTTATCATCGAAATCACCCATACGCAGGGCGTGAAAAAAGACATTCAAAAATTGAAAACGCTCATGTCCGATTACGGTGTGCCGGAGGGGTTTGTCTTTGACTACAAGCGTACGGAATGGCACCACTTTCGGTTGTTAGATGGTAGTTTTTTAGAGGACAACAGTTCGTTTTGCCATTCCATTGGGGCAGATTTGGACAATTTGCTTTCGTAGAATTATTTTGAAAACAGCAGCGTGACTTTGTCAAATGGGTCATTAATTCATTGCAAAATCAATATCATGGTCATCGAAATTCCAGTCCATCTTTTAAAAACAAAAAATTCAGGGGATGAAATCCGCCGGGAGGTAGCTATTGCCCTTTATAAGGCTGGACTTCTGCCTTTGAAAAATGCTGCCAAGTTTTTGGGTGTGAATATTGATGATTTTCGCAAGTTGACAGGTAATGGCGAATTTGAGCCAGCCGAAAAGGATAAAAAGAGGCCAGACTCAAATGAAGATGCTGTATTTTTTGAGATGGCAAGGCCCATGAAAGAAGGATTTGATTTTGAGCAGATTCTAAAAGAACAGAACTATAAAGGAACCAGCACTGCTAAAATAAGGAAGTTGATAAGGGAGCTTGATATAAAAGATGATTTAGCCGAAATGCTTGCTGCCCTAAGCCGATGAAATACCTTTTCGATACCAATATCCTTATCCATTTCGTCAGGGAGTCTTCACTTTTTGAAGCCGTTATCGAAAGGTACGCGCCTTTCCATCCCGGTAATTTTGCTTGTATCTCAGTTGTGGTTGTGGGTGAATTGAAATCCTTTGCCAAACAACGTCATTGGGGAGCGGCCAAACTCATAAAACTGGAAAACCTGTTGAATCAGTTTGTTTTGCTCGATATAAACCTCAGACCGATTATTGATAGGTACGCCGAAATTGACGCATACAGTCAAAACCTTTTACCAGAACGCCCCTTGGGCCTTACCCCACGCAACATGGGCAAAAACGATATTTGGATTGCGGCCACAGCATCCGTTGCAGATGCTGTTTTGCTGACAACCGACCATGATTTCGACCATTTGGACAAGGTATTTCTTCGATTGGAAAGGCTTTAAAACAGAAACCTACTCAATCTCCATCCCCAACCACTTCTCCAGCGTCCCCACCAATTTCTCCCGTTCCGCCTTCGTCATGTTCTTGATTCTCGCCCTGCTGTGGTCGATTTTTGGCATAAAGAAAAACACGGCGTTGGTCTTTCCCGAAGGCCGAACTGCCGTTGCCGACCAAGTGTCAGAGTCCCCGTTGATGTAAATGAAGTTGTGGCCGTATTCGTCAATCCATTTGGCCACCCGTTTGGGCAGGTCGCCATCGAAACTGGTGGGCTGCTTGCCCGGCATGAACACGGCACTGGGGTTTGGCTTCATGGGCAATGCCTTTAGCAAGCCCTTAAAGTCATCGGTTTTATAGGAGTAGTAGCCCATTTCGTCGCCGGCTTGGTAGTAGTGCGAGGCATAGCCAGCGATGACCTCGTCGCCAAAAAAGTCGAGGCCGGACACACTGAGGAAATGTGTTAATGTGCTGTCGAGTGGCATTTTGTCGCCCGGAATTTTGGCGCAGTCGTGGCCAGCTTGCCAGAAGGAGAACTCGTACTCCAGCACGGCATACTCGAACGCTTGCTCAAAGCCCAGGTAGTTGAACTTCAAATTGGCGCCTTTGGCAAACCAGTGGAGTTTAATCAATGCCTCTTGCCTGTTCTTGAGCAGGCGGGTCTGCACGGCTTTGATTTTTGCCCGACATTCGGGTGAGCCAACCGTATCAAGGAAGGAGTAGATGCGTTTTTCCTCCAGTTCCAAGTTCAGCGGGGCCACATAAGGCACACTCACGTCCACGTCGGCGGGGTAAAAATAGCGGTAATAAATCGTTGTCTGCCCGCCCTTGCTGATGCCCGTACTCACCCATTTGCCCTTGTAAATCTGTCTGAAAATCTCGTTAACATGGTGCAGGTCGGCAGTGGCTTGTTCAAGGTTAAGGTATTGGTAATCAAGCTTTTCGGGAATGCTCGCCCCGAAATAGCGATGCTCCACATCGAGTTGGTTGGCGTTGAGCAGGCGGCTGAGTTCATAGACCCGGTTGGTGGGGCGGTCGTAGCCTTCCGTGCAAATGACGGTTGGGCGGTCAAAACCCTTGTGCGTGAGAAACACCCGCTGGTAAAAATGCCCTTTCTCCGGGTGCTTGTGGTCGAGCGGCTGCCGGATTTTCAGTTCATAGGCCGCCTCGAAGCCATCGGGACTGTCAATTTTTTTGAAGCTGACATCGGGCAGGTTGAACAATGCGGTTTCGATATCGCTGGCTGCGTTTTGCGCAGGCAGCAGATTCGAAGCACAAAAAAAACCGAAAATGGTGAGTAAGTTTTTCATGTCTGTCTTATTTATTCGTGGCGCTAAACCACATTTTTATCTGTTGAATTGAGTTTTATCCTAAAGGACCTTATTTGCTTTCGTGAGAATTGATTTTGTATCGTAGTTGTTCTTTTTCACCTTCGGGAACGCAATTCACAGTCGTGGGAACGCTATTCCTTCTTCCGCTCCACCTCCCTCCAAACCCGTAAGATGTTTTTGTAGCAAATCTTGGCGATGTCCTCCTCAGAGTAGCCCCGTTTCAGGAGTACGAAGAGGAGGTTTGGGAAGGCGGCCACGTCCTTGAGGCCCGTCGGGAGCGAGTCACCAACCCCGTCGTAGTCAGAGCCGAGGCCCACGTGGTCAATGCCAGCGAGCTTCACGGCATGGTCAATATGGTTGGCCACCATCTCCACGTCGGAGAAGAGCGAGTCTCGGTTTTCTTCGGTAAATGCCTGAACAAGGGGCTTGGCCGCCTCGTCTTCTTCCTTCAACCCCTTTGATTCGAGCAGGGCCAGCAGTTTGGAGCGCATGGCCTCCCGACTTTTGGACACCCGGCTGTCAAGGAAAGTGCTGCCAAAGTTTATCATGATGACCCCGCCGTTTTTGCCCAAAGTCTGAATCATGTCGTCGCTCATATTTCGTTGAAAATCAGGCGTGTACGTTCGGCACGACGAGTGTGAGGCGATGACCGGGGCTTTCGTAACGCCAATGGTTTGGTAAAATGCGGCGTCGCTCATGTGCGAGATGTCCACCATGATGCCAAGGCGGTTCATTTCCAAAACCACTTCCCGACCGAAGGGGCTGAGGCCGTTGTTGATGCGGGTGGTGTCGTAGCTGGAGTCGCAGATGAGGTTGTCCTTTCCGTGGGTGAGGGTGATGTACCGGATGCCCCGTTTGTGAAAATAGGCGAGGTCGCTGATTTTGAGGATGGGTGCCCCGTTTTCCATGCCCATCGGCAGGGAGATGAGGCCTTTTGCAAAATTGCGTTCGATGTCGTCCGGCGAGTAGGCCGGGGCGAACTTGTCGGGGTGCATTTTCGAGATGTTGTTCACCATATTTATTAAGGTATCGGCGAAGGAACGCCCGCCATCTGCCCGTTGCTGGTGCCCGGATGGGATGTAAATGGACATGAAAGGCGCATCCAAGCCGCCCTTTTTTGCACGGACATAATCAAAGTCCCCTTCGTTCGTTTCGATGGGCATGCCGATGAACTCTTTGGTGAGTCGGAAGTTCTTAACGGAAAGCCGCGAGGGGAGGTCAACATGGCCATCCACGATGATAAAACGGTGGGCAAGTTCGTCGGCCTGCTTGCGGAGCGCCTCATCCGATGCGCTTGCTTGTGCTAACAGGCTGATTGTCATGGAGATGTGGAGGAAAGTGAGGATGTATTTCATCAAAAATTGGTTTGCTGGCGGGAAAGTTAGTCAGATTGGTCGAAAACCAAGTTGAGATGTTAACACAGCCTTAGATTTTTGGGAAGGCAAATCATCCTATTTTTGCCCTTGTTGCTTTATAATCCAGCCGTTTGGCCATTCCCATTTGCCCTTGTATTTTGTACACCAGAAAGTATGAACTTCAAATTGCCCGTTATTATAGCCTTTAGTTTTGTTTGCTCCGCAATGGGCAGCTTGTTCGCCGCACCTGGCAACGACCATTGCTCCAAGGCCATGTGGTTGAAGGACGTGACGAATTATTGCAGTTCGCCCCGCCAGTTCACCAACTTCGAGGCCACGCCGGGCGGCCCCGACCCTGCCAAATGTTTCCCACCTTATATTAATGATACAGACAACGATGTGTGGTTCAAGTTCACCGCCGTTGCCAGCGTGGTGAATGTTAGCGTGATTGGTGCCATTAAAATTAACCCTGGCGGCACTTTGCAGTACCCGCAATTGGCGCTTTACCGGGGCGAATGCAAGGCCCTTTTTGAAATTGGATGCATTTCCGACGGTCAGGGCTACAATATCGTGGAGACTTTTATCAGCAATTTGGTGGTCGGGGAGACCTACTACCTGCGGGTGGATGGCCGCAACAAAAGGACCGGGTCTTTCCAGCTTTGCGTCAAAAACTTCAATCCCGTGCCATCGCCCTCTTCCGATTGTTCGTCGGCTGTGGTACTCTGCGACAAATCCAGTTTCACTGTGCCGAGCATGGAAAACGCAGGGCGCAACACCTCCGAATTGCCCAAAGGGATATGTGTGCCAGAAGAGTCGCAATCGGCTTGGTACAAATGGACTTGCGAGCAATCAGGGCTGTTGACCTTTAACTTGAAGCCCAGCAACCCCAGCGACGACCTTGATTTTGTGTTGTTTTTGTTGCCAAACGGCGTGACCGATTGCTCGATGAAAATCCCTGTGCGGTGCATGGCCGCTGGCGAAAACCTCGGTGCACCGTACTCCACCTGGAAACGCTGTACCGGGGCCACTGGCCTATCCGGTGGTTCTACGGACATCGTGGAAGACCAGGGCTGCGACGAAAACAACGACAATTACCTGGCACCACTGCGCATGGAAGCAGGCAAGAGTTATGCGCTCATGGTAAACAACTACCAGAACACGGGCAATGGATTTTCGGTGGAATTTGGTGGCGAGGGGTCATTTGTGGGGCCAGTGGCGCATTTTACGGTGAGCAAACTGAAAGTGGGAAAGGGTGAGAGCGTGACCATCAAGAATGCAAGCACCTTTGGGGGCGGCATTAAAAACTGGGAATGGAACTTTGGCGTGGGGGCGTCCCCGCAAAAAGCCAAAGGCGAGGGGCCGCATACCGTGGCTTATGCTTCGGGTGGCAAAAAATCCATCTCGCTCTCCATAGAAACGGCCAACGGCTGCAAAGTGACCAAGGTGCGGGAAGTGCAAGTCAGCGATACGCCACCTCCTCATCCTCCTGCCCCGAAACCAGAAAAACCAAGACCGGAACCGAAGAAGGAACCGGAACCACCGCCCGTTCCGGTAGCTGAACCGCAGGTTACGGAAAGTACCGAGGATTCAAATACGGAAGAAACAGAGTCGCCCTCTTCGCTAACACAATCGTCGGGGTCGGAGCCAACAGAATCGGTGGAGGTCGAGAATGCGGGCACGACCAGCGCCGATACTACGATGGTAGTGGTCACTTACGATGTGAAGTACATAGCCACCGTTTACTTCAAGGCGGATTCCTTTTCTCTGGAGGAAAAAGATTATGAGACTTTGCAGAAAGTGGTGGAGTTGATGAACGAGAACCCCAAGCAAATCGCACTGGTGGAGGGGCATACGAACAACATCCCTTCTGACGATTATTGTGAAAAGCTGGGCAAGGCAAGGGCAGATTCCGCCATCAACTACCTGACCAGCAAGGGCATTGACGAGGAGCGACTTACCCGGAAAGTTTTTGGGAAAAAGCTCGTCGTGACCAAGGACCTCAGCCACCCAAACCGCCGCCGAAACCAGCGGGTAGAAATCAAACTGTTGCTCAGGCAGGAGTAAAAGTTAGCGATTCCGGAAAGATGATTTTGGTCAGAAAGCGCTGGAAGTTTTGTCCAAAAATTACCTTTGGCCAAAAATCACCAAGGCTTTTGGTTTACGGCAGTCATTGTCGCAATCCGCAAACCGCAATCTGCAATCGCATGTCACCCGCCATCCTCTCCATTTCAGCCGTTACACTGGCATATTGTATCTATTATTTTGCTTGGAATTCTCCTTCGCTTCGCAATTATTTTGACAAAAAATGGGGAGAAGAAAATGCGAAAATCTACTGGATTTACTTTGTCCGGTGGGTAGGGGTGTTCTTTTTCGGGATAGTATCGCTGGCTATTTGTCTGGTGCAAGGCATTGATTTACAGGCCGTTGGACTTGGTTTCAAGAATCCCACACCGACCTTGCTTTGGACATTGGGCCTTGGCACCGTTGTCGTCGTGCTGAACTACTTCGCTGCCCGTGCCCCTGACAACCTGGCGATGTACCCCATGATACGCACACCGGTGCCTTGGCCTCGCCGCCTTCGTATCAACAGCGCCCTTACTTGGGCCGCCTACCTGTTGGCTTATGAGTTTGCATTTCGGGGCTTCCTGTTTTTTACCTGTCTGGAGGTCATGGATTTGCCCTTGGCCATCACTATCAACGTCTCGATTTACATGCTTGCCCACGTGGCCAAGGGTTGGAAGGAAGTGGTGGGTGCCGTACCACTCGGCATCGTCCTCTGCCTGCTCACCTACCAGACAGGCACCATTTGGATTGCCTTCCTCGTGCACGTGGCCATGGCTTGGGGGAATGAAGGGTGGTCGTATTATTGGACGGGGAAGGCTCATGGGTGACGGGTGGATTCCTGTGTTTACGTTATGCCGCAACATTTTTTTAGGAAGAAAGACCTCAGTATAAGGTCAATTGTGACGTCTTCGTGGCCACTGAAGGGTTTGGGGCTGCGCTTTTTATTCGAGTTCGGCGATTTTTTCTTTGAGCCAGTTCATAGATGCTATGCCTTTTGGTTCGGCTTCCAAAACTTCTTTCTTTAACTTTTCAATGGCAATTTTGTCGCCTGGGATAATTTTTGTGAGGTGTTTTGTGAATTTTATAAGATTAGTGTAGTGAATTCGTTTGGCAGCCGAGAAGTCTTTATGTCTATTGAGGTACGTTCTGAAACTGTCCATTAATGAATAGAGCGGTTCAACTTCGTCCATTTCATAGTAAGTCATCAATAGGAATGCTTTTGAGTTAAGATTATAAGTAAAATCTTCATATTCAATGGTTTGTAGGGTGCTTATCACTTGGTCATATTTCTTTTGATAAAAGAAAAGTTGAGCTAAATTAAATGACACAGCATTTTCTCGCATGGATTCTGGTAAATATGCCTTATACCTATTAATGAATTCCTCAGTCCATTGAAATTTTCCAAGCCTTAGGGCTATGACTACTATGTTTCTAAAATGCCAAGGAGAGAGCTCACCATCTGTAAGCAATAATTGCTTTTCGAGCAAAATCACAAAAACATTGAAATACTCTTCCAAGAACTGTTGGCTGCCTTGATTAAGCTTTTTTACACAGTAGTTCAAAGCTGCCTGATAGATGAATTCTGCTTCATTTCTTGGAAAAAGGTCACCAAACTTTTCGAGCGTAGCCATCAATTTGAAATAGTGGGCGGTATTTTCTGCCTCCACATAAGTCAAATAAATTTGATAGTAAACTGAGATAGGTGGTACGTCTTCAAATCCAATTCTTTCAATTTGTGCAGCTATTTCATCCATGAAAAGAAGGGTGTACTCATGTGAAACAAGAATCTTTTGGCTTAGTACAGAACAAGCAAACCGAAGCTTTTCCGCGATGAAAAACCGGTCTAAGTTGTTCAAAACAGCCTCCTCATTTTTTTTTGAAGTCCTATTGTGCTCCAACCCTAACAAATCAAAGTAGTTTTTCTCAACTTGGTATTGGGAGAGGTAATAGGTTGCAGTGCGGTAAAGTTGTTGCTCCGTCAATCGCCTTGCCGTTTTCATGGTGCTGTTGTAGAGCTTCTCCAACTTTTTTTTGGCCACTGCCTCGATTAGGTAGGTAGCTTGGTGAATTGGGTTCTCTTCGAATATCTGCTGCGCCAAAAAATCTTCCACCAGCTTGAGCAAATCGGAGCAATTTTTGCGGAACAGTACATCGTCGTAAGACTCGCCAAGATAGATTTTGTTCCAAAGATTAATTTTCTCCAAATCTGTTTGTGATTTCTCATTGATGTGCGAAATCAGCAAGTCAAAAAGCAAAACCAAGGCCTCGTTTCTGTTGAAATAGGGGGAAGACAAAAATTTTTTGAGCCTATTTTGCTCATATTTGTCAAAATTGTAAAGTATGGAATAGAGTTTGCTATTTTGCATTTTAGAAAAAAGTTTCTAACTTAGAGCTTTGGTTCATTCTGATTTCTACTGGGAAACCCAAATTCAACATTTTGTCGTTTAGGTTGAACCAAAAAGATGAAGTGAAAAGCAAAGTTTTTCAAAAATAGGTGAAAATAAAAAATTTCACAAAGTCTATTTTTGAATTTGTTAGAAATATTTCGTAAGATATTGATTATCAATACTTTGTGAGTTAATTTGATTCCACACGAATACTGAATAATTTTTCACACCCGGAATTTTTTGTGTTTGTTGTTTATTGATTTCCGGCTTAGACTTGTACCACGAATTTAGAATAGCAACTTCGACGGGGAAAAGGCTCGTAACAGACTTGAGACACTTAATTAGCAATGAAAATCCACGAATCCATGAATGTACCGTTCTACAAAAAAAAATTTTTTCTGATTGTGCTGGCAAGTTGCTGGCTTTTTTCGGAGGCGATAGGGCAGACACCCACCATTGAGGTGTTCCAAGAATCTGTTCTGAAAAATGGGGTCTTTTCCCACCAGTTCAACCACTACCACGCCTCGGTTCGGCCTCAACGCAATGTGACTGGCAACCACGGAACTTCCTACTTCAATCCTTCCAACAATGGCAACAACAATGGTCCTTTCGGGGCCAAGGGTTATCCAGCAGTAAACAACTTTTTTTACAAACCTAATACCGACTTCATAGGCAGGGATACAGTGGTTGTTGAATTTTACAAACAGTATGGCAACGGGAGCAATCAAGTTGCTCGCAAGATTTTTTATTTTACGGTGGTTCCTTCCTTTTTGAAGGCTGAGAATGATTTTGTTTCAACCCTTCAGGGGCAGTCCATCGAAATACCTGTGTTGATAAACGACATTGGCAATGGCACCAATCAGGTCATCGCTGGCATCACCAATATCAACAATGGTTCAGCCGTGATGACATCCGGAAACACCAAGGTTTTGTTTACACCAGAAGCTGGTTTTACGGGAATCGCAAACTTGAACTATTCGATATGCGATGCCCAAGGTTCTTGTTCTTTTGCCGTCGTCAATATTTGTGTGGTTCCAGCCAATCCGCCTGCCCACGATACCATTCTGTTGTTCACCAACAAGGATGTGCCGCAAGTGGTGCTTTCCGACATGAACAGCGGGTTTTATGTGACAGGCTATCCTTCTCATGGCAGTTTGGATACCCTCCAAACCTTGGTCTATGTTCCCAACCAAGGCTATACAGGTGCTGACCAAATCGGATTCGAAAATGCCAATGGAGATACCCGGGTAGTCCAAATTAGGGTATTCAATGTGCCTACTGCCAGCAATTTGTTGTTCAACGATATCGTCTTCACCCCCAAGAATGAGGTGATTGATGAAATCCACTTGTTGGACAACGACAACGGTGCTACTTACCTCGTAAACGTCAGTGTAGTTGGCGGCACTACCACCGAAAAAGGGGGAACCTTGGTGTATTTGCCCAACATCGGCAAAGGGGTGTATCGCTACACACCACCGACAGGGTTTCAAGGGGTGGACAAGTTTCGCTACCGTGCCATGGCACCGAACAACCCTTATGATACGGCCACGTGCTACATCATTGTGGATGACCTGAACCCCGTCCTGCCTGTTTTTAACATCACCACACCCAGGAATACGCCGCTGGTATTGGGCGACCACTTGCCTTTTGGTGGATACACCTATACCCAAATAAACGAAGGCCAAGGTTCCGTCACTTTCTATCCGGGTTTGAACACCGTTACCAGTGGGTTTGGCCAAGAATTTACCGGCGTGAACATGTTGGTGTACGAGCCAGTAGCGGATACAACCGGGGTTGACGAGTTTGAGTTTGAGTATTGCGCAAATGGCATTCCCGGCGGGTGCCGATTGGTCAAGGTGGTAGTCAACATTGTCGAAATCAGCAACCCTCAGGCACCTGTGCTTTGCGCTGGAAAATCTTGCGTCTGGGCTGGTGATACCAACATGGATGGCATGGTGGATGTACGGGACGTATTGCCCATCGGAATGTGCATGGGCGAGGTTGGTGTTACCCGCACCAACGGTTCAGTGGCCTGGTACGGGCAGCATGCCAACAATTGGAACAGCCTCTTTGTGACGGGGCTTGGCTACGACCCCAAGCACATAGATTCGGACGGTGATGGTATCATCAGCTCCTTGGATACAGCAGCCATCGGTGAATTCTATGGCAATTACCACAACTTGACACCTACACCAGTGGAAGCGCTGTCTGACCTTCCATTTTATATTGAAGAGCCTAATTTTCCACAAAACCTGGAAGTTGGTGATGTATTTTATGCGCCGATAGGTCTTGGCAATGCAAGTTTTCCTGCCATCAATGCTTACGGCTTGGCCTTTGAACTGCTTTATGACCCCGCTATTTTTGAAGTCAATATCCTATTCAACGACAATACCTGGATGGACTATAATTCACCCATCCTTTCCAAAACACAAAGGCCACTGGCTGGTAAAATAGATGCAGCCTATACCCGCACCAGTGGGGTGGCAGCAAGTGGGTTTGGGCATATTGGAGTAGCTGAATTTATTGTGATTGATGATGTTTCAGGTGGGCGTCCAGATAAATTGAATTCCAAAGTCACCCTTAACTCCCTCGGCCTAATGAACGGCAATGGCCAGACCCTCGGACTGGGCGGTGATGGCTTTACCATCGAACTGGGTGGTAGCGGGAAGAAGGAAGTGAAACCAGTGGCAGAAGACCAGCTTATCGTCTATCCCAACCCAGCCAGCCAAGCCTTTACGCTTCACCTTAATGGTTTCGGCCACGAAATGGAGCGGGTGATGGTTTACAGTATGACTGGAGGGCTGGTATATGACTCTGGCAAGATGACGGCCAAGCGCATGATGGTGAACGTTGCTGATTTTGCGACTGGTGTTTACACCGTCAAGGTACTTGCCAATGGAGAAGTCCTGAACAAGAAGATAGAAGTGATTCGATAATTTTAGAGAGAGCGGATTACTAACTCTCAGGGTTTAGTAATCCGCTAACCAACAACCCTTTAGAACGAAAGACATTATTCATATTCGTGGAATTTTATCATTGCTAGTGAGTCGCACCGTTTGTGCGACTTTTTTTTTGCTATCAGCCCACCTCTTTTTCCCATCTTTTTTTAGATTTCCCCTTTTTTTAATTAAGGTTATTTTCACAATTCTTAACGAACAAAATCTCTATTTCAATTGTATTTAATTGAAAAGCAAGCGATTAGCAGAAATGAGCTTAAACAATTTAGTAATATAAAAATATTACAAGCCCATAATTTTGTCTTTGGCTAAGGCGTTTCATGCTTGCATATTTGTATCGTGAAAGATGGATAACGAGGGGAGCGACAAGATTTCCCGCAAAAAGAAGTGGGAACCACAAATTTGAATATGTTCATGGGATTATAATTTGTTAATAGCAGGCCGCATTGGTTTTAAGCGGTCTGCTGTTTTTCACCTCAAAAGTAGGGGTGAACGGTCGAAGGAAGACAAAGGGGAGAATGGAAGTGGATTCGACCAACTTGATTAGATTATGTTCATGGGATTATAATTTGTTAATAGTGGGTCGTCCCATCTCTGTTTGGGGGCGGCTCTCTATTTTCTTTAAAGTTGCCAATGGCAATTGCAATCCTTTAAAAATAGATTCCCTTCGGGGATGACAAAAAAAAGGCTGACTTCTTACAAGTCAGCCCTCAGTTTAGGACATGTTCATGGGACTATAATTTGCAAATAGCAAGCGTTCTGTCGAAGTATGTTTGAAACTTCTTGGCGCTAAGGTAACGGCATTTGTGGGACACCACCAAGCCTTTCAAATTATTTTTAGAAAAAAGATTATTTGTTTTGGATATGTTCATGGGATAATAATGTTAAGAGTCGTTCCTTTGGAACGACTTTTTTTTTGTTAAACCGTGAACCATTCTTTTGTTTCAATGGTTTTACTTCCAAAAATCCAAATTTATACAAGGATTTACTTAGTTTTTAGTTGGTTTTATTTGTTAGCAAAGGGTGTGGTTCGTAGCCATGCCCTTTTTTTGTAAAGGCCCTTCTGGAATTCTGTAATCATTTACCTTTGGTTCATGAAAGCACTCGTATTAGAAGAAAAGAATTTGCCACTGCGAACGGTAGAGGTAGCGCATCCCGTTGTCGGCAAAGGCCAAGTTTTGGTCGAACTCAAAGCAGCCAGCCTGAACCACCGGGATGTCTGGATAATGAAGGGGCAATACCCAGGGATAAAGTATCCATTGATTCTTGGTTCAGACGGCGCAGGTCTTTTGGACGGGAAAGAGGTGTTGATACAACCGGGTGTTGGCTGGGGCGACCATGAGGGTTTTCAAGGCAGTGGATACCAGATTCTCGGCTTGCCACAAAATGGCACTTTTGCGGAGGAGGTAGCAGTACAGCAGCAGCAGGTTTTTTCCAAACCAGCCCACTTGTCTATGGAGGAAGCTGCGGCATTGCCATTGGCAGGGCTTACCGCTTATCGGGTTCTGTTTGCACGTTGCAAGGCGCAGCCAGAAGAAAAAGTGCTTGTGACAGGAGCTGGTGGTGGCGTTGCGCTTTTTTGCATCCAATTTGCACTGAAAGCAGGGTTGGAAGTTTATGCCACTTCTGGTGCTGATGAAAAAATAGCGAAAGCTAAAAAACTTGGGGTAGCTGGGGCTGTCAACTACAAAGTGGAAACTTGGGCGGAAAGCCTGAAAAGCCAATCAGGAGGATTTGATGTAATTATAGACGGAGCTGGTGGGACCAGTTTCAACCAACTTGTCAAGTTGTGCAACCCTGGAGCCAGGATTGGCATATACGGTGGCACTACCGGTTCAATTCCAAATTTCAGCCCTCAGCCCATTTTTTGGAAACAGTTGTCCATTCTCGGTTCAACGATGGGCAGCGACCGTGATTTTGCGAAGATGCTTGATTTTGTAAACCTTCACAAAATTGTACCCATAATAGATTCGGTGTTTAGGCTTGAGGAAGGCGATAGAGCATTTAAGCGGATGGAAGCGGGCGAGCAGTTTGGAAAAATCGTTATCAATATGGCGTAAAAAAAACCGCTGTGTTCTTCACAGCGGTTTTTTTGATAGAAGGAATCGTGGTATTACTTCTTACCAGTAGTTGCCGGAGCAGCGCTTGCAGCCATAAAGTCCGCAAACATTTGTTGGGCATTGGAGGCAGTTGCCTTTACCTCGTTGAACTTGGTTTTCCAACCTTCCAATTTGGAAGCCGCATCCGTATTGGCAGCGGTAAGGTCAGCGATTTGTGCAGGAACGTCTCCTTCAATTTTACCAGCAGCCAAGCCATCGTTAAGGGCTTTCATGGTGTTGCTTTTTTCTGTCCAAGAAGAAAGAAAACCATCAAGTTCCGCAGCTATGCCAGCGATGCCAGTAGAGCTGCCATTGGCAGCAGCTTGGATTTCAGCATACTTTGCCTTTGCAGTAGCGTCCCACTTAGCCATTGCTTCTGGTGCAACGGTCATGGCAGAAGCGGCATTGGCCCAAGAGGACTGCTCAGTTTTTAACATCGTGGCAAACTCGGTAACTTGTGAAGTTGTGCTGTCCCAAGTCTTGGAAAGCTCTTCAATTTGTGGTTTGAATTTAGCAACACTGTTGCAAGCGCCAAAAAGGAACGCAATGGCGACGAAAGTTAACACCTTTTTCATTGTAGAATTCTTTTAAGTTAAGTGAAGATAGAAATGGTTGATTTGCAAGAAATTGCGATGCAAAATTAGCAACCTTCTGCAATTTTATTGCAACACGCTGAAATATAATTTTGTTCGATACAATTTGGATTGATTGCAGAGAAATTATCCTTGGTTATCGGCTAAGATTTTGGAATAGTTCTAGATTTCGGAAACCGGATTCTCTGAATTTATTTGAATGAGAAGATAGGCTTAACCGTAGAGGAATTCTTGGCTTCGAAGAATTCCCTAAAGGACAGCGGATTTATATAAAGCCTCGTTTAGTTTGGTTTGAGTGGAAAGTTTTTAACTTTGCCGCCCGAAAACAATTTTGGGGAACCTAATTTTAGGTGCCACTTGTTTTTCGATTTAAAACGGCTCCGTAGTACAATGGATAGTATGTAGGTTTCCGGAACCTAAGATACAGGTTCGATCCCTGTCGGGGCTACAAAATGAAAAGTGGCAAGTGCTTGATAATCAAACGCTTGCCACTTTTTTTTGAATAGGCGCAAAAAAAAAGCCGACCAAGAATCCTTGGTCGGCTTTTTTTGTGACGCCTGGCAATTAGTTGCCAATTTGATAAATTGGGCCAGTCTTTGGAGAAGGCTTGGCCTCTATGCGGCGGTTCTTCGCTTTGTTTGTTTTATTGCTGTTTGGGACAGCGGGAGTGCTATCGCCACGGCCAGCAACGGTCAGCTGTTCAGGTTTAACGCCCAATCTTATCAAGCGTTTTACTACGTTCATGGAGCGGTCAACACTGAGATCCCAGTTATTGTAGCCACTGCCAGGGTATTTGTCCGAATCGGCATGGCCTTCAATCAAGAGGTGCATGCTCGGGTTGTTCTTCATTGTTTTAGCCAATGCTTCAACTGATTTGCGAGACTTCCTGTTCAGTGAGGCAGAACCACTGGCGTAGCTTACTGGTTCTGCAAGTGTAACGACCATCTCACCATTTTGGTTAGTGACGGCAACATCGCTGCCCAATCCGAATGCATCCTTGATTTCTTTTTTGATGCGGGCAAGTTCTGCATCCCTGTCAGCCGCAGCTTTGCGAGCTTTGTCAGCTTCCATTTTGGCGGAGTCCACATCCTTGCGAAGGCCATTGATGTCGCTCTCAAACTTTGATTTTTGGCTGGCCATGTCGGATTGAAGCGTCGTTACTTGGCCTTCCAAATTGTTAATTTGTTTTTGGCTCTCTGCAAGGGAGTTGGCGATTGCAGTTTTTTCATCCTGCAGTTGCTGGAATTTCTTTTTAGAAACGCAAGAAGGCAGTGCAACAGCAACTACCATCAAAATTGTCAGCAAACGAAGTGTTAAGTTCATTCTCATTTTAAGTATTTATTTTATAATTTAGAAAAAAGGCCAAGGAAGATTGAAAACGAGTTAAGAAAAAGTACGGAGTAGATGATGTGCCCGAAATTTTACCAACGCTCTTAAAAAAGAAGGCACTTATTTTCAACCTTGTCTTGTCATTCATTTATGAAGTGGCAAATATCCACTTTGTTCGTTGGCAAAGGTAAAGACTGGAGATTATTTTTGTTACCCTACTTTCAAATAGTTTTAATTGATATTGGAGTATAACTAAAGGATAAAGCTGCTGAAAATCAATTTACTACCTGAAAAGTGCGAGAAACGGCGATGAACCTACCATTTTCCTGTACAGAGGCCGTTATGGTGAAATCACCCCCACGCCTTGATTTTTCAACAATGGCTACTAGTTCGTCGCTGATGCCGCCACGGCTGGCCGCCGTCGTTTTGCGCTTGCTGCGGGTAGAGTAGGTAAATGCAAGCTCGTCCACATAGTGGGTATCACCTTCTGGGCCCCGCACGTAAACACTGAAGGGCAGGTTGCGCTTGAGTTGCTCCACCGACACGGTGTCCCCAACGATGTCGCCCCAGGTAATGGTGAATTTTTCGGCCAGTGCAAGCTCGGCGTTGCGAAGCGAAAACTGCACCGGTAGGTTGAGCTTGACCTTGACCGGACTGCCCGATTGGAGGCCAGGCACCCAGGCTGGCATAGCCCGAACGACGGTCAAAGCCGCTTCCCCGCAGCCGCTCCCAATGTCCATCAATAGGGTAGGAGATTGAACGTGACCGTATTCATCCACTACAAAATTGACATAAACTGTACCCTCCACTTGGTTGGCTTTTGCCTCCTCCGGGTATTCGAGGTGGCGGGAAATGAACTGCACCAATGCTCGGTCGGAGCATCTTTTTTGAGCCTCGCTATCAGCTTCCATGCCTGAGCACCCGGCAAAACGGGGCATCCTTTCTACATGTGTAAACACCGTGTCGGCAGCGTATTGCGACCAACCCAACTGGCAGAAGAGCATTGCCGGAACGAATGCCATGATAGTTTTTATCACCGTTTTCTTTTTGAAAAATTATTGTCCGGGAGGCTCAAGTGTGTGTAGCGCTTGCATTCTGCTATAAAGCAAAATTATTCAAATACTTTGGAATGAAATTTACTTTGGTGAAAAATTGTGCCATTTCCTGCAAATCAATTCCATGCATGAAAGCATTGATTAGTTAAATTCGCCCCCAGTCTTTTCGCCAAATCAAATTTGTCATGAAAACAACCATCAATTGGGGCATCCTTGCCCCAGGGCGCATTGCCCACAAATTTGCCCACGACCTCAAGCTGGTGGCAGGGGCAAAACTGCTGGCGGTCGGCTCCCGCTCCCACCAAAGGGCGCTTGACTTTGCTGGGCAGTACGGCGCACCTCACTCCTTTGGCAGCTATGAAGCCATGCTCGATTGCCCGGGGCTTGATGTGGTCTATATCGCCTCTCCACACGTCGGCCACTTTGAGCACACAATGATGTGCTTGGAGCGGGGCATCGCTGTCCTGTGCGAAAAACCATTTGCCATGAATGCTGGCCAGGTGCGCCAAATGGTGAACTGTGCCAGGGCGAATGGCGTTTTTTTGATGGAAGCGATTTGGACCCGATTCATCCCGGCCTTCGAGGAGGCGATGAGGCTGGCAAACGAGGGCTATGTCGGCGAGCTGAAAACCATTCGGGCCGACTTTGGCTTCAAGGCCGACTTCCCGCCAGAACACCGGGTCTTCAATCCTGCACTCGGCGGCGGGGCCTTGCTGGACGTTGGCATTTACACCATCTTTTTGGCGACTTGGCTTTGGGGTAGGCCGGAGCGTATCAAGGCCACGGCCACCATGAGCAGCCTCGGTGCCGACGATAGTTGTGCCATGATTTTCGAGTACCCCGGCAATCGGCTGGCCATCCTCGATTGCTCGCTGATCCTGAAAACCGAAATTGAGGCATATATATATGGTGAAACCGGGACGCTTCGGCTTCACAACCGTTTCCTTAACACGCAAGACGTTTCCGCCACTTTTTATGAAAAAAGCAGCGAACACTTTCACCTGCCCTTGACGGGGCACGGCTATTACCACGAAATTCTGGAGGTAAACGACTGTTTGCGTCAAGGCAAGATAGAGAGCGAAAAGCTGCCCCTCGATTTCAGCTTACTGCTCATGGAAACGATGGACCGGGTGCGCAAGGAGGCTGGCATTGTTTACCCAACTGATTGATTTTCAATGCGCTGGATTTAATTTTTTCAAAAAAACGACATGCTAAAATCTCGGTTTTTCCTGCTTTTCCTGCTTGCAACCCCTGCTCTGTTTGCCCAGCAGTTCACCAATTCTACGCTTCCCATATTCGTTATCACGACCCCGAACGGGATTCCCATCGTTGACGAGCCAAAGGTCATCTCCCACCTTGGCATTATCTGGAACGGAGACGGTGCAACCAACTACCTTACCGACCCCTTTAACGAGTACGACGGCAGAATTGGCATCGAAATCAGGGGGAGCAGTTCGCAGAGTTTTCCCAAAAAAAATTACGCAATGGAGACCCTGACCCCGGATACCATGACCAACAACGTCTCCATTTTGGGATTTCCGAAGGAAAACGACTGGGTGCTGCACGGCCCATATAGTGACAAAACGCTCATGCGCAACGCCTTGGCCTACACCCTGGGGAGTTGGATTATGCCTTACGCTCCAAGGGTGCGATTTTGCGAGGTGGTCATCAATGGCGATTACCGTGGCGTCTACCTTTTCACCGAAAAAATAAAAAGGGACAAAAACCGGGTGGACATCAGCAAATTGGAACCAGCAGACAACAGTGGTGACAACTTGACAGGGGGGTATATCCTAAAGTTTGACAAGTTCGATGGACTGGTGTCTGGAGGGTTTCCATCTGCCTATCCTGCTATGCCCGGCGGCTTGCCTGGCGGCACCACTTACCAATACCACTACCCGAAACCAGACGAGATTACACCTCAGCAAAGGAGTTATATCCAAAATTACATTGCCAATTTTGAGAACATCATGTCATCGCCGGGCTTTGCCGACCCGGTCAATGGTTACGCCAGTGTGCTCGATGTGCCATCCGTGATTCAAATGATTTTCATCCAGGAAATTGGCCGCAACGTGGACGGCTACCGCCTCAGCACCTTCATGTACAAGGACCGTGAAAGCATTGACAACCGGCTGCACCTAGGTCCCGTTTGGGATTACAACCTTGCTTTCAGCAATGTGGACTACTGCATCGGACCGTCGTACCAAGGCTGGGCGATGGACTTCAACAACTTCTGTCCCGGCGACTTTTGGGTGGTGCATTTTTGGTGGAAAAAGCTGTGGCAAGACCCTGCTTTTGCGCAGCAGATGCGCGACGACTGGGTGGAACTCAGGGCGGACAAGTTCAGCAACGACCGCATCCTGCACCTCGTGGATTCACTGCAAAATCTCCTCACCCAGCCTGCCCAACGCAATTTTGTGCGGTGGCCAACCCTCAACGAATACGTCTGGCCGAACCCCGTGGTTACGGGCAGCTACTCTGCCGAAGTGGAGAGGATGCGCACTTGGCTCATCAACAGGTTACAGTGGATGGACGGCGCGATGGAGGCGCTCGTAGCCGTTGACACCACCATAATCGTTGACCCTCCCGGCAATGAACTACCGATTGCAGTCCCATCCCCCTTCCACGACAACGTGGAGTTTTATTTTAAGGCCAATGCCTACCAGCCGGTTTTACTGGAAATATTTGACGGACAGGGCCGACTTGTCCAACAAAAAAAGGATTTTTATCTGAGCACAAAGGTGGTCAAAATGGATTGGGATGGCGGCGATGCGCCCGCTGGTATTTATTTTTACCGATTGAAGGTGGGCAAAAATCCACCGAATACGGGCAAGTTGGTGAAGTATTGAGGAGGCAGCGGCGTCAAAAGTAAAAGGGCGACCAACATGGCCGCCCTTTCTCGTAAATGGCTATTTTACACTACTCATATTCTTTTGAAGGAAAAACTTACTGGATGAACGTTTGTGATTTGGCCTGCACGTTCGTGGATTTCAGCGTCAATGTGTGGCCATCGGCCAGCTCGATTTGAGCGAGTACGGTTTCCAATCTTTTCCCGGTTTCTTCAGATATTTTGTGCAGGGCAATGAACTGGCCATCACTTGAAAGTTCCCAATCGCCAGATACCCGCTGGCCATCGCCAGTGACTCCCTTGAACTTGCCATCGGCAAAAATGCTCAGGCTGGCAAAGCTCTGCGGCCCTTGGTCTTGGCCGATTTTGGTCCAGTCGCCTACCAAGCTGATATTCAGGCCATCTCGGCTGACGGTGTCCATGTTTTCAAAATTGGCTTGCGTGGTCAGTGAGTCGCCGGAAAGTCTTGCGAAACTCAGGTTGGCAAGCAAGGAAAGCAGAAGAACGAATGAAGAAATTCTCATCTTGATTTTAGTTTAAAAAATTTTTGGTTGACTTGGGGCGGAAGTGGGGCAGTCCGTTGAACAGTCTTTTGTTTTTAGAAATGATTTTTACAAAATGTTGAAAATCAATTGTTTAAATCCAGAGAAACTGTTGTGGACTGCCCATTTCCTTTTTAGGTGTCGGGTGATTTCTTGAAGACATGGACAAAGGTATGCCCCCAAGGTTGCCTCTTTCCAAATGCCACTGGAGGTGCGTAGGCGTTTTCTCGACGAACGGACCATATTTTAACTTTTTGTTCACAGAAGCCATTTTTAGGAGGCAACTTTGTCCATCTCTTCAAAAAAACTAAACTCACCCCAGGGACGAAGGCTATGCCCATTTTGTTACTTCTTTCAACCCTCAACTCATGCTGATAAAAACCCGTGGAATCGTTTTTAAATCCAAGAAATACTCGGAAACCAGCGTCATTGTTGATGTTTTCACAGAGGAAAAGGGGCTGCGCTCTTACATCGTTAGCGGGGTGCGCTCCCAGCGGCCCACGGTTAGTGCCGGTCTGTTGCAGCCGATGACGCCAGTGGATTTGGTGGCCTACCACCGGGAGGACCACGACCTCACCCGCCTGAAGGAGATTCGGCCACACCATGTGTTTCATGCCATCCCGTTCGACATCCGGCGCAGCGCTGTGGGATTGTTCATGGTGGAGGTGGCTCGCAACACGGTGCAGGGCCACGAGGCCAATCCCGATTTGTTTGAGTTTTTGCTTCGCAATTTTGTCTTTCTGGATGAAACGACGAACCCCATTGCCAACCTGCATTTGCACTTCATGCTGCACATGACCGAGTACCTCGGCTTTCTGCCTGGCGGCGATTTTGGGGCGGAATCGCCGTTTTTTGATTTGCAAGAGGGCGTTTTCACCCATGAGAAGCCCATGCACCACCACTGGCTTTCGGAGGTGGCCAGCAGCAAGTGCTACCGACTGCTCATGCTCCCCCTCGACCGCTGTCACGAGGTGCCGTTCGAGCGGGAGGAGCGTCGGTCCTTCCTCAAAAACTTGCTGATTTTCTATCGGCTGCACATCGAGAACTTCCAGCAGGTGCATTCCCACGAGGTGCTGGAGGAGGTGCTTGGTGGCTGACCGGTCCAGTGTAGGGAGGGCGTCTATTATCACTACTTGGTTTTTTGAAAACTGGGTTGTCAACCATGAAAGAATTGGATTTCTCCGGCAGCATGGCCTTTAGGCCGTCCCGTCAAAGCCCTTTAGGGCGCTTGCGGCGTAAACGCCTTCGGCCGGACGGCCTAAAGGCCATGCTACCGGGGAAATTGACTAAATACAGTTTTTGTGCTAAAAAAAATCATCAATAGGATAAGGCCATTACCGAATATTTGTTCAAAATTTGTAAACCAACTAAAGACACAGTAAAATCAACAACAATGTCATACCGCATCAACACCTTCGAAGAATATAAATCCGTTTACAAAAAAAGTGTCGAAAACCCCGAAAGGTTTTGGGCAGGCGTTGCGGAGCAATTCCATTGGTTCAAGCCTTGGAAGTCCGTGTTGGAATGGGAGTTCAAGACCCCCAGCATCAAGTGGTTTGCAGGGGGCAAGACCAATATCACCTACAACTGCCTCGATCGCCACCTCGAAACTCGGGGCGACCAAGTGGCCATCCTTTGGGAGCCGAACGACCCCAGCGACAAGGCTATTCGACTGACTTACAGGCAATTGTACGAAGAGGTTTGCCGAACGGCCAATGCACTCAAGTCGCTCGGCATCGGCAAAGGCGACCGGGTTTGCTTCTACATGCCGATGGTGCCCGAATTGGCCATTGCCGTACTGGCTTGCGCCCGCATCGGTGCGGTACACAGCGTGGTGTTTGCCGGATTTTCGGCGCAGTCGCTGACCGACCGCATCAACGACTCTGCCTGCAAAGCAGTGCTTTGCTCCGACTTCAACGCCCGTGGCAACAAAAACATTCCCGTGAAAAAAGTCGTGGACGATGCCCTTGCAATGGGCTGCCCAAGCATTGAGAAAGTGTTGGTGCTGCGCCACACGGGCGACCCCGTCAACTGGAATCCCGAGGTGGACGTTTGGTGGCATGACATCGTGCCCAACCAGGCTGCAAATTGTCCGGCTGAACAAATGGACGCTGAGGACATGCTGTTTATCCTCTACACCTCTGGCTCCACGGGCAAACCAAAGGGCGTGGTGCATACCGTCGGGGGGTACATGGTGTTTGCGGGGTACACTTTTGCCAATGTTTTTCAATACAACGAAGGCGAAATTTTCTGGTGCACGGCAGACGTGGGTTGGATTACGGGCCACAGTTATATCGTCTATGGGCCGCTGCTCAATGGCGCTACCTCGCTCATGTTCGAGGGGGTGCCGACGTTCCCCGATGCAGGTCGGTTTTGGGAAGTTTGCGAGAAGCACAAGGTCAACATTTTCTACACCGCACCCACCGCCATCCGGGCGCTCATGGCTGCTGGCGATGAATGGACCGAGGGCCACGACCTGAGCAGCTTGCGGGTGCTCGGCTCGGTAGGTGAACCCATCAACTCGGAGGCTTGGCATTGGTACCACGACAAGATTGGCAAGGGCCACTGTCCCATCGTGGATACTTGGTGGCAAACGGAAACTGGCGGCATCCTCATCTCGCCATTGGCGGGCATCACCCCGATGAAGCCCACCTACGCATCACTGCCGCTGCCAGGAGTGCAGCCTTGTCTGGTGGACGCCTCCGGCAACGAAATCGAGGGCGACGGGGTGGAGGGAATGCTCTGTATGAAGTTCCCGTGGCCGGGCATCATCCGCACCACGTTTGGTGACCACGAGCGGTGCAGGCAGGCGTATTTCGCCACTTTTGAGGGCAAATACTTTACTGGCGATGGTGCCCGACGGGACGAAGACGGCTTCTATCGAATCATCGGGCGGGTGGACGATGTGATGAACGTCAGTGGCCACCGCATCGGCACGGCAGAAGTGGAAAATGCCATCAACGAGCATCCGCATGTCGTCGAAAGTGCCGTGGTGGGCTTCCCGCACGAGATAAAGGGACAGGGGATTTATGCTTATGTCATCACGGAAGGGACGGTGTCGGATGTTGCGAAGTTCGAGAAGGATTTGCTGGCCACCGTCACCCGCATCATCGGGCCTATTGCGAAGCCGGACGTTATCCAGATAGTGACCGGGCTGCCGAAGACCCGCTCTGGCAAAATCATGCGGCGCATCCTGCGAAAGATTGCCGAGGGCGACACCTCGAACCTTGGCGACACCTCGACCCTGCTGAACCCAGAAGTAGTAGAAGAGATAAAAGTGGGAGCAAAAAAAGCATGAAGCTTTAGCGTTTTCAGCGAGTGAAAACAACATTTATGAATGGAACGGAGAAGGTGTTTTAGGGGACTGTAGCACTGTTGCAGTAATTCTCAAACCCCATCCCGTTCCATTTTCTCTACCTTTCCCATCACCTCCGCCTCCAATTTTTTCTTGTACTGAACAATCCGTTCCAACACCTCCGCATCGCTCGTCCCAATGATTTGTGCCGCCAAAATCCCCGCATTCTTCGCAGCGTTCAGTGCCACGGTGGCCACGGGCACGCCGTTTGGCATCTGGAGGATGGACAGGATGGAGTCCCAGCCGTCAATGGAATTGGACGACTTGACTGGCACACCAATGACCGGGAGCGGCGACAGTGAAGCGACCATGCCCGGCAGGTGCGCCGCCCCGCCCGCTCCGGCAATGATGACTTTCACCCCCCGCCCGTGGGCGTTTTTGGCGAACTCGAACATCCGCTCCGGCGTCCGGTGGGCAGAAACGATAGTGGTTTCGGTCTCAATGCCCAGTTCCTTTAAGACCTCCGCTGCTTGCCGCATGATTGGCAGGTCGGAGTCGCTTCCCATGATGATGGATACTTTTTTCATTGCAATTTTATGGTTGATTCAGCTATTTGAGCTTTTACCACTACCCATGGGATTTGATTGACGATATGAAATTACATGATTTAAGATTTATGATTNNAATCATAAATCTTAAATCATGTAATCTGCAATCTTAAATCAAAAACCATTCATTCCGAAACCACTTTTATCAGCCCCTGCACTTTCCTCGCTTTGGCCTTGGCCGCTTCGAGGGTTTCGGCGAGGACGGTGACGTGGCCCATCTTGCGATAGGGCTTGGTGTCCGCCTTCCCATAGAGGTGTATTTTCACGCCCTCCATCGCCACGGCCTCCTCGAAACCTTCGTACCGAACGGGGCCGCTGTGGCCGGGTTCGCCGAGGAGGTTGACCATGACAGAAGCGGTTTTCATCTTCGTGCTTCCCAGCGGCAGGTCGAGGATGCCCCGGAGGTGCTGCTCGAACTGCGAGGTGTAACAACTGTCAATCGTGTGGTGGCCGCTGTTGTGCGGTCGGGGTGCTACTTCGTTGATTAACAAGCGGTTGTCTTTTGTCAAAAACAACTCGACGGCCAGCAACCCACAGATACCAAAGGCAGCAATCGTGTCCATCGCCAGCTTTTCGGCGGCCTGCTCAATGGCCGGGTCGAGGTCGGCGGGGCAAACGAGGAACTCCACGAGGTTGGCCACCGGGTTGAACTCCATCTCTACGGCAGGGAAGGCTTTGACCTCACCCCGCTCGTTGCGGGCGACCACCACGGCGATTTCCACTTGGATGTCCACCAAGTCCTCCACGACGGAGGCATCGGGGAGCAACAGGGGCAAGTCGGCGGCGGATTTTATCACGGCCACGCCCTTGCCATCATAGCCCGCCGTGCGGGATTTTTGCACAAAAGGATACGAAAGCTGCCCGGCTTGCAGGGCCAATTTGATGGCCTCACCGTTTTCAAACAGTTGGAAATCGGAGGTGGGCAGGCCATTTTTCAAGTAAAATTCCTTCTGGAGTCCTTTGTCCTTGATGAGGTTGAGTTGTGCGGGGGCGGGGTGGACTTTCACGCCTTCCGCTTCCAGCCGGAGGAGTGCCTCGGTGTTCACATGCTCGATTTCGATGGTGAGCACGTCCACCTGTTTGCCGAAGGCATAGACATCGTCATAATTGTTGAAGTTGCCCTCGACAAAATGCGAGCAGACTGGGCCTGTCGGGAAACTGCGTGAGGCGTCGAGCGCCCAAGTCTCCACGTCCCAATTGTGAGCGGCGAGGGCGAACATCTTTCCCAATTGCCCGCCGCCGAGGATTCCTACTTTAGTTCGGGTTGTGTTCATGGGGGCAAATGTAACGCCTCACATCCATTCCCGCTCATCAACCTCCACCTTATACAGCACAAAATCCTGCACTGCCGCCGCCTTGGGTACGGGGATATATGGTACTTGCACCGCACCCGCTGCCGTGTGGAACGTCAGTTGCGCAAGGCCATCCGCTTTGCTGAAAAAGCCCCGCCGGGTGCTCACCGATTGTATTTTGTGCCATTGGAGCAGTACGGATTTTCGTTGCAGGACGCCCCATTGCGCCAGCAAGCCCTGCTCGCTCACGTGCCAGTGCCAGGTACGTTGCCAGCGCCAAGCCAGCAGGGCCGCCACCAATAGCCAAGCCAGCCAAACGAGCGACCAACTGCCCATCCACGACTTCGTGATTTGCACCAAAATAAAGGCTGGCAAGGGGCCGAGCTTGAGGAAGCGCAGCCAAATATTGAACGGGGCGATACCGTGGCGCTCCCAAAACATGTCATTTTCTTCGGGGAAATAGGCTGTTCGCACCGCTGTCAATTGCGGCTCGTAGCAGCCGGGCAAGCCCACCGACAGCTTGCCCGCCACTTGTACGCTGGCGGCTTGGGGTATTCTGACTTTAACCATGTTGAACAGGCGCATGAGCGGGCTGCTGCTCCACTGCACGTACTGGATTTTGGTCAAAATGGCCGATACTTCCTGCCTCGTGAAAAGCCCGCTCACGATTTTGAAGCCCCGGTCGGTGCGCAAAAAACGCAGGTCAAAATACTGCAAGACCGTACGGCCCAGGGTTCCCAAAAACGAAACGAACAGCAAAAAGGGCACCCCTACCACTAGCCATGACATCAGGTCAGAGCCGTCCGTGGTGCCGAGCCACCAGGTCATTTCCTTCTCAAAATCCAGTCCCAACGCCCGCTCCACGTCGTCGGCGAAGCTGATGACGAACGCCATGAGGATGCCCGCCGTGCGCAGGTGGTTTTGGCTGGCGCCAATTTTTACGAGGTCGAGGGGGGAGAGGCGGAAGATTTCGGATTGGGGATTGCGGATTGCGGATTGGGGCGGTGCCTCAGCACTATTGCCTTGCCATTCTTCGCCCGTCAAGTTAGGCTGCCAACTGCCAACTTCTTTCTGCTGCCTCCCAACCAATTCCCGCAGCAACTCGGCGTCGGGCTTGCTGAGTGCGTGCAGGCTGAATTCCTTGCCCGCCGAGCCTGCCGTGTCTATGTCCACGGCCACGACATTGAAAAGCTGGTGGACGATGTTTTGGCGAAAATTAACGGTCTGGATTCGGTCGAGCGGGACGTTGATTTTGGATTTGCGGAACACGCCCTTTTCCAGCACCAGTTCGCCGTCCTTTATGTAGAAGTAGAGGTTGAAATAGTTGAGCAGCGACATGGCCGACGTGAACAGTGCCAGCCCGATAAAGATGAAGGTGTAGGTGTCGAAACTGCTTTTCTTGTTGAAGACGAACACCAGGATGACCACCCAAAGCTGCCGCACCAGCATCTTGAGCACCCCGCCAAGTATGAAGAGGATGGCTGCCGACGACTGGCGGGTGGGCTGGGAGAAGGGTTGTGTTTCGGTCATGCGGCAAATATAGGATTCTCGCTCTTAGGTTTTGACACACCCTCCTTCTTCAATCCCAACGCATCAATCTCCTGCTCCCGTATTTGCGTTAAAACTTTAGGTTTTGGTGCATATCCCACAACCCCCAATGTGCGCCCACATCGCCCTCTGGCCCCACCTTCCAAGACTCATCGAAGGAGGAGAAATAGAACATCTCGATACCCTCCGCCTTTGACCACTGCTGGGCATTGATGAAGTATTTCATAAAATTATCAGCGGACGGTTCAGCGCCATCCAGGTTTTTTCCTTGGCTCGGCCAGCCGGTCTCGGTGATGATTACTTTTTTGCCATTGGCGGCCTGCACGGCCTGCTGGTACATCTGTTTCATATAGACCAATGAGTAATCAATATGGCAACTCTCCCAAAAGGGATAGCAATTGGCCAAAATGACATCGCATGCCTCGGTGATTTTTGGGCAATCGGTGAACTCGTAATAGGCATCCACATAGCCGACTGTTACCTCCGGGATGGCATTTTTCACACGTTTGATATATTCCAAGAGTTGCTCCTCGCTCAGGTCTTTCCGGTAGAGCACTTCGTTGCCCACGGCTGCAATGTCCACGTAACCTTCTTTGGCCAATTGTATCAGGCCGGTTATTTCCTGTTCGTTCAACGCTTCGTCTTTTCCCAACCAAGCGCCAACCAAAGTTTTTAGCCCGAACTCACGGGCCACTTTAGGCACCAGTTCGTTGCCTTCGATACAGGAAAATGAGCGTACCCATTTGGTGTAGGGGGCAATGGTTTTCATCCGTCGCCGTATCTGTTCCACCGTTAAAACATCGCCTGGTTGTTGCCCCTCTTCATAAGCGCTGTAACAGAGGCCGTGCATGCCATTTTCCATTGTTTGCTGGAAAAGGCTTTGCAACTGTTCGGGCGATTTGCCGGAATGGTCTATTCCCGAGAGGATTAAATGTTTTCCTGGTCTTAATGACATAGCATATTCGTTTTAAAGTTTGAAAGCCATTTCAAATGATGAAATGAATTTTTGTTTTTCATCTCATTTTCATTGGATGAATTTTATTTGGCTGCATTTTTCTGGTCAATGGCTGCCCGTATTTCAAGCGCCCGCTCTTCGGTGACATCATAATTGCGCATCACATACATCGCAATAAGAGTACCTACTATGGGAAGTCCAGAAAAGAAAGCACGCAGTCCGGTGATAGCACCTTCCTGATCAACCCCCGGAACCCCTTCTTTAAACCCAACTATGGATATAATAACGCCACTTAAACCTCCAGCAATAGCAAAACCGAACTTGACCATCCACCAATATATAGCACCAAAAATACCTTCTCGCCGCTTACCGGTATTCAATTCGTCCAAATCAATAACATCGGAAGTCATGGACATCATTAGCGTAAAAAGACTTCCTATTCCAAATGCAAAGAAAGGTAGGGCAAAGATGAACATATAGGGTTTTCCGGGAATAATGAGAAACCAAAGCATGATGTAACCAATAATGGAAATTCCCTGCGACCAAAGGAAGGCTTTTTTCTTTCCTAATTTGCGAGATAGCCAAGTAACAGTGGGAATGACGATAAACGTAGTGGATAGTGCACCTAAACTACCGAAAAGCGTTGGCCAAAAACCTGCATTGGCGGCGGCTGCATCTCCATTGAATAAATGGTAAACAATCACAAAGAAGGTGAATGTTGCTACGGTGTTAAAGGCATTAAAAATAAAAAAGGTAGCGATACATAGTTTTCTGAAAGGTTCAATCTTAAGTGCTTCCCTAAAACCTTGGATGATTTCATTAAAACTTCCACCAATGTTTTTCAGGGTCAATTCCGAATACTTTTCGTTTAATGTGGATTTGCCTTTTATAAATATGGCCGGTATGATGGCAATGAGCATCAAGATGATACCTGTCCAAACGGCCAGAGTTCTTGTGGCACTTTCCGCAGTTGGGAACCATCCATCCGGGCCGTTATCGTACATGATTACCCAGAACCAAGGCGCTATGACCCAAGCCCATTGGCCTATCCACTGGGCAATGGCCATGATATTGGTGCGCTCATGGAAATCATCGCTCATTTCATATCCCATGGCCACATAAGGTACACTAAATATGGTAAGCCCTAAATAAAACATAAAAGACCAGAACATGAAATATAAGAAGTTATAATTTACCCCACTCTCTTTATATAATTGCCACATGATCACAAAGGATATCCCCATGAGAATAGCACCAATGAAAACATACTGCCTGCGCCTGCCCCATTTGGATTTGGTGTTATCCGAGATGAAACCCATAATGGGGTCAGTGAAGGCATCAAAAATTCTTGGGAAGAAGTAAATAACTCCCCACATCCAACCCGGGAAACCTAAATTTTGTACCAATACCACCATGAATATTCCCAAGGCAGCAGGGAACATTTGATTGGCGAGCATGCCAAATCCGAAGGCAACTTTTTGCCCGAAAGGAACCTTGTGTGCGGCTGTTCTTGAATTGCTCATTGTTGTTAGTTGTTTCGTTTGTTGATTAATATGGTTTGAATTGCTTTGTCGCTGATTTTCAATTGGGTGGATTTTTCGCCAAGCGAAATCGTCATTTGCTTTTCTTTTTCTGTGGGATTAAAAACCACCACCGCAATAGAACCATCGGGGTTTTGAGCGGCTGTCACCATTATTTCTGTATCCGGATTTTCAAAACCAATCCGCTGTGCGCCCGGCCTGATATATTTACTGAAATGCGATAGCGTGTAAAAAATGGGCGTAAAATATACTTCATCCTTTTCCGGGTCAACGATGACGGGGGCGGTACACCAGTTTTTGAACCAATTGGGGCCGCCCTGCTTGTCCAGCACCATGTTCCAATCCACCCAGCCGTCCACCCAATTGTTCAGGCAGCCGATGATGTCCCCCGCATAGCGGTTGACCGGAGCGTATTTTGGGTGCAAATGTTTGTCCGCTTCCGGTGCCCAGTCCCAGCCCCAGTCGGTGGCTTCCTTGCTCCAATACCAGGTATCGTCCTGCCATTTGGGTACTTCGGCATCCACGCAGGCCTCCGATTGAATCAGATGTTTGCTGGGGGCTTTGTTGTGCGCATATTGCAATGCATCGGGAAACACTTCAAAAGTACTGGCATACCAATGGATGGCCGTGCCAGCGAAATATTTTGTGGAGGCTTCATCCCGGTACATCACGTCCACCCATTCCTTTAGGTGCTCCCGGTTTTGGTCATAGCCCAAAATCTTAATATGGCCTTTGCCGTCTGCCTCTAATTTTGGGCCTAAATGGTTTTGCACAAACGTCGTCATTTCCTCCGGGGTATAGTGCATGCTCTCCCAGTTGTTGCCATTGCCCAACGGCTCGTTCTCGACGGTGAAGCCCCATATATCAATCCCTTCCGCTTTATATGCGTCAATATATTTTGAAAAAAATAAGGCCCATGTGTCGTAATATTCCGGCATTAATTTTCCGCCTACCCATTTCTTATTGTCCTTCATCCAAGGCGGGGCTGTCCAGGGAGAGGAAATGATTTTAAAGCCGTCTTTGGAAATGGCCATTGCATCCTTAATCATGGGGATAATATCGTCCCGGTCTTCTTCGATGGAAAAACTATTCAATAATGTGTCGCCTTCCACGGGAGCATAGCTGTATTGACTCAAAGAAAAATCGCAGGAGTTGATATGGGTGCGGGTAAGGGAGTAGCGTGCGCCATTCTCCCCAAAATAGGCTTCCAAAATCTTGTTTCGGTTTTCCTTTCCCAACCTGTTCAACAGCGAGGCCGATGACTCCGTAAACGAACCCCCGAACCCCGTGATGGTCTGGAATTTTTCATCTGGCAATAGCTTGATGGCCACGGCCACGGCGGCGTCACCAGCGGGGAACTCCGTTAATCGCTGGAGCATGTTGCCACTTGCGGAAGTTTCAAATACTTCCACGTCCAATTCCTTATCCATTGTAGTACAAGCACTGAGCATGGCAATCAGATAAAATATAAACCCGTTTTTTATTAAAGCGGTCATGTTGAACATTTTAAGCGAATAATCATTTTTCTCCTGCCTTCCCCTGTTTTGCTGGAGGAAGTGGCACCTTTTGGAGCAATGCCGCTTTGTTTCCGCCATAAGTTTTTACAATGGGATTTCCGCTCCTGGTCAGTCCTTTAAAAATGCCCTTGTCCACCAAATCCCATATCGCATATTTAGCTTGGCCATCAATGGTGAACAATCCAAAATGGTTTTCCGAGCCTCCGGGATTTGCGGCGTCCTTCCATATCTCATCAAAAGCCTCGAAGTAAAAGCAGGCGATGCCTTCCCGGTTGGTCCATTCCCGCATCATTTGATAATACAAGCCTTCTTTGTATTCGTCCGTAGCTTTTGAGCCATCCGCCCCGTAGTGCCCGTTGCAGGAGCTGGCCCAACCCGTTTCACCGATATGAATTGGTTTTTCAATGCCCAATCCTTTCATGTATTTGGCTACGCTTTGGTATTGTGCGACGGAATAGTCCCTGGCACGGGTCATGGCAGCGGCAATCTTGGCGGTATCGGTGAGTGTTTCCTCCCCCTCGAAATTGCCCCAAAAATCAGGGTTGTAATGGGTGTCGTGCATGGGATAGGTATGCATGGACACATAATCAACGGCTTTTATCAACTTGGTTAAATCTTCGACATGGTACTCGTCACCACCACCACCCCATGAGGCGAAATTATCGGAGCTGGTAATCCAGATGTCTTTGGGCAATTTCCCTGTTTTCTTTAGCTCTTGCAGTTGGTTGACATATTTTAAGATCACCCAAGGCTGCACGAAATAACTGGCGGCCCATTTCACCATTGCCTCATTGCCAACGGCTATGATTTTTACGATGTCAGGGTATTGGTTGGTCATATCCACCGCCCTTTGAATTTCGGCGGAGTTGGCTTCTGCATCTTCCTCATCATGGTGGGGGTGATTTGTCCAAGCCTTTTTGCAATCAATCCATGCACCCAGCATGACATACATTTCAAAATTGGGGTCTTGCTGCTTTAATTCATGAATAGCCTTTAATAGGTTGGAGGCTTCTGCTAACTTAGTGTTGTAAGTCCGTAGCACTTTGATATTCATGGCAGCGAGGATTTTTAGGTCCTCTTTTAGTTGCTCCACCGTCGGCTGTATGTCACGGCTGTTTTCCCGATAGCCACCGTAAGAAATGGCCAAATATTTTGGGTTGCCCAATATGTCCTTTGCTGTCAATGCTTTTTTATTTAATGGTCGTGGTTGTTGATGCCGCCCCATGCCTGTGCCACATGCAACATTGAATATCAATGCCAACACAATTGCCCAAGTTTGCCATAGTTTTGTTTTCATGCTATTTCAAGATTGAGGCATTGATTTGAACGTTGATTTGAGTAATATCGCCAGTCCTTTCAAATATTTTCCGGCTGTTGATTTCATCTATATGCAATTCATCAAGAGTCGTGGACGTGCCATTTTTATGCGTTATTGTCAGGCTGTTTTCTTGAGCCAAGCTATATACGATTGGAACCTGACAATAAGTAAAACAAAGCGACCCAGTTTCGAGCGGTAATTCCTGTTGTTCCTGATGAACGTCAACATATTCGAATATCTTGGCTTCTTCCAAGAACTCGCTTTTCCGCAGTAGGCAGGGGTTGAATAGCAATTGGCCTTTTTTTACAAAAACACCCAATTCGCCGAACCTGCTCAGAATGTCCTCCTTTACTTGCCCCGTCATGCCGGGTTGCTGTGCGCCTTTTCCAGCGGGCGTATGGGAATACGGGTCGGTAGGGAATGCGCCATATAGCGCCGGCGATTTATGTACGCCAATGCCTTCGTTTATTTCATAATAATGCGCCAATAATTGGCCAATAACCGCAGGGCTTTCCCCATCAGCCACGGCTTTCAGGCAACATTCCTCCACTGCCAGCAGCAGCTTCGACACCATGTGCCAATAAATGGAACCCAAGCCTTCGTAGCCGAAAAAAGTACCCGACCGCCCAGTGAACGCTTTGTGGTTGAAGATGTCCTCAAAAATTTGAAGTGCCCGTTTTTTATCTTTTTCAACCAAGGCCGCATATCCTGTTTTAGCCAGTTCGTCCAATGCGGCATTCAGGTCGTTGGCATTTTTAAAATTGCTGTTAAAATGATGCACCCCATTAATGTCCTTTTCAACAATATCCGCATTGCCGTCGGCTACCAATTGGGTTAGCAAAGTTGACTGCTCGACGGCTTCTTTGGGCAAATTGTTTCTTTCCAAAAAGCCCGGCAAATCCTTATTGGGGTATAGCAAATAGCTGTATTGGTCGGGGCGGAACAATTTGCTTTTTTTCAAACCATCCAGAACCATTAATGCCTCGTTGCCCGATAAATATTTGGAACTCAAAACGGCCACCTGTCCTTCCTGCATTTCGCTCAAATGAGAAATGGAAACTTTATCAGGGCTTTCAATTGTCATCAAATTATAGGCATGGTACAAATTGTCCGCCCTTTTATTGGCATCAATGGTATGCTCCAAGTAGCGGAGGCTAAGGTCAAAAAATTGCCCGATTTCAGTCAAGGAAACAGCCTTTTTAACCCCTGAAAACGGTTGGCTGTAAATATGGTTGCGGTATTCGCTGCCTGCTTTCCCCAAACCTTCCAGTACCTGTTGGCGGTCGTTGTCATTCATTTTTCCAGCAAGCAAATGCTGGTTAGTTTTCAATGTCTGTGATACGCTATTGTAAAAAGCAACCAATTCATTGGAAATACTGGCATTTTCCAATTCAGAAGCAGCCAATATATCTTTGAAAAAGTGCAAAAACCGCCGCAAATAGCACAGCGTCACTACTGAGACGCCATTGCCCACGAGGGCGTTATTGGCATCGTTCCACTCGGGGCGCTGCGTATTCATCCAGATGCCGCCTTCGGGAATGAAATTGGACAATTTGGCCAATACCGTTGCCAATATTTTCTCTAAAAATGCTACCGTATGGATATTGCCGTTTTTATCCCGCAACAAAGCAGCATCCGCTCCTAAACTTTCCTTTTCCAATCGGATTTTATGGTCGAGTTTTTCGTCAAATTCAATGGTATCCTTGGGGTTTTGCAGGATGGCTTCGTAGCTTTTTATTTTATACGGCACATTGGCATATACAAAGCGTTCCTTATTGAAATAGCTGCTCAATTGACCGGGCGTATGGTCTTCCGCAAACTCCAGGAATTTGAGCAGATAAATAATCTGGTGGTCGCCCCAGTAGCCGATATAAGACCAAGGGTTGTCCGGCTCAATGGTTTCCCAATCGAAACCGTCTTTTGTTACCCGGTAGGGGTTGTAGCCATCGAAAGTGGTCGCATTCAAGAACTTATGCACCATGCTCTCGATGAAGGCCGGGTAGGCGTGTGCGAGTGCTTCCCAGTTTTGAAATATATCCCGCCAATTGCCTTGGTAATCCAATATTTTCGAGCCGTCCTTTTCGCTTCGGGTATTGATGGAAAACCAGTTCCAAGGGCGGCTGGGGTCGCCGTGCCTGCGGCTGAATTTGAGCGGCATATATTCGAGGCATAACCTCGTGAAATGCGCATCCCCACTTTGCTGTGCTATTTCCTTTAAATCAAAAAATGAGAAAATAGCTGGCAATTTATCAATGACGGCCTTTTCATTTTCAAAAACGGCTTTGTTGGCAATGGACAAATAATGACTGAAATCCCATTTTTCGATTTGATAATTATCGTCAAAAATACCGCCCCGCATGATATTGAACAGCACATTTGAAAAGTGGCGGGCATCTCGACGGTGGTCAGCGGTCAGTTGAAGCCCATCGGCGGCGGCGTTGAGTGCAAGCAGGCGTTTTGTACCAGCTGCTATATCATCGTTTACAAGTTGGATTAATCCTTTTTCATTTTTAATTAATGCCAACAATTGTGCTACCGCCGAATGGCTATGGTTCACATTGGCAACGATCATCCATGCCTTTTCGCCTTGGGCGGGCAGTGATATTTTTTGATGGAGAAAATAGGCTCCTTTTTCTGCCTTTATATCTTCTTCCTGATGTGGCGGAATGCCTTTCCTGAATGAACCGAGCTGTAAGGAGGAAAGCAAATAGGTCGGGTTTTCAAGGCCGATCGACCAAGCGACGTTGGCTTTCAGCGCCTCACTGGGTTCGGCCTTGTCCACGATGATGGCGCTCAACGCGTAGATCCCCAAGCCCGTTGCCTTGTCCAATTCGCTCCTTTTATAAGCGTCCACCAAGTTGCTGGCAGTGTTTTGCAAACTGCTGGGTACACCATAAGGCAATATATTTTGGATGCCATCCAATAGGGAGATACTGACCTCGGTCGGCGCATTGTTTATCAACCTTGATTTCCTGACAAAACCGAACTTATCACTGGAGTTCCATTCCATCTGAAAGGTCAAATGCAGGTCATGGTTTATTTCTTCGAAAATGATTTTATTCCCGAAAATATGCTTGTACAAATTCCGACTGGTTCGGTGTATGCCTTCATGTCGGCTGGAAAAAGGTTCCCAAATATGTTGGGCACCGCCATGATGAACCAAAAATATGGACTTGCTGCCCGTTATTTCGGTGGACTCGGTTATCTTGTCATCTGTGTAATACGGAAACAACGCATAGTCGGCGTTTTTTCGCCCTGCACTTAGCCCACCATTGCTTGAAATGAACATCCAGTGGTCAGAGT
Organism: Saprospiraceae bacterium UBA6168; assembly: GCA_002435785.1. Taxonomy (GTDB): domain Bacteria; phylum Bacteroidota; class Bacteroidia; order Chitinophagales; family Saprospiraceae; genus UBA6168. The sequence continues at coordinate 45,122 of DIUC01000019.1, forward strand.
CGCTGACGATGCTCATGAAAAACGGTCGAAGCCCATCGCTGTCCGTTATTTTAAAAAAGCTTTCAACCCCTATTTGAGTATATTGTAGTTCCATATTTACAATTAATTAGCTTCTTTATATACCTTGACATAATCTACCAACATGGTCTGCGGGAAAGGAGTCTGCGGCGTCGGGAAGCCCACGAAATTGCCGCCAACCGCCACGTTCAGGATGATGAAAAACGGATGGTCATATACCCATTCACCGGTTACTTTGTCCGGTGTAATCCGCTGATAAAGCTGGTCATCCACGTAATAATCAATGTAGTCCTTCCCCCATTCAATGGCAAACAAGTGGAAATCCACGTCGAAGCGGTCGTTTTCAAACCCAAAGCTCTTCGTGATGGCATTGCCGCCCGAATAGCCCGGCCCATGCACGGAGCCATGAATGAGGTTGGGTTGCTGCCCCCGGTACTCCATGATGTCAATTTCGCCGCATTGTGGCCAGGGGACTTCGTTTATGTTGCTGCCCAGCATCCAGAAGGCGGGCCAGATGCCAGGCCCCCAGGGCATTTTGAGCCGTGCCTCAAAACGGCCATACGCTTGGTCGAACAAACCCTGGGTTTTGATGCGGGCAGAGGTGAACCCACTTCCGCCAAAGCTCTCGCTCCTTGCAGTGATGGCCAAATTGCCCCCCCCATCCAGCGACACGTTCCCCGGTTTGTCGGTGTAGTATTGCAATTCTTGGGTTCCCCAGCCATTGTCCCCTGTTCCAATGTCGTACGCCCATTTGGTCGCATCGGGCGACTGGCCGGCGTTGCCGTTGAAGTCGTCTTCCCACACCAATTGCCAGTTGCGCTTCACGATGGCATTGTCGTCGTCTTGGCAACTGGTGTACAGGAAAAATAGGGCAAAAGATATGGTCGTAGCTGTAAATAGCAGGTTATTAAGCTTCATGTCAATTAAGGATTTGAATCATGGCGATATTTGAATATTGCCATGATTTGGTTGTGTCAATTATGGAACAAAATATTGTCTAAGTAAACATTGCCGTTGCCTTCAAATTTAAACTGGATTACGTTGGTCAAGTCCACCGGGGCGAACGCCGACAGCGGTATGTCCAAGCTCGTCCAGCCAGTGGTCGGCACGGTCAGCGTATAGGGCGTCTCAATGGGGCCTGGGCTTATGAGGAAGACGTTCAGGGCCGTTGAGTTTGCCGTCCAAAAATCGAGGTGCAGGTGGGTCATGCCCGACACGTTCTGGTTGCTGCCCAATTGTATTCCTTGGTAATTCAGGCCCGTATAAACCAGCGTATTGTTCCCCGCAATGGCTTCTTGGGTGACGACGGTGGCCTGCCCCCAGTTTGGGTTGAGGTCTGTCCCGGCCACATTGGTGTAGGCATCGCTGAAGATGGAGATGACATTGGCCGCATTGAAAGTAGGGGTGGGAGCTGCGGTCGTTGGCACAGTGCCGCCGCTGCCAGGTTTGTAGAAGTAGATGTTGTCCAGGTAAATATCACCGTTGCCCTCAAATTTAAACTGGATGATGTTGGCAAGGTCAACCGGGGAAAAGCTGGACAAAGGAATGTCCACGCTTGCCCAGCCCGACGTGGGCACTGCCAGTGCGAACGGTGTTTCTACTGGCCCAGGGCTAATCAAAAATACGTTCAGGGAAGATGAATTATTGGTCCAAACATCAAGGTGCAGGTGGGTCATGCCGGAGGCATCGAGGTTGCTCCCCAATTGGGTTCCCTGATAGTTCAAGCCTGAATAAAGCAAGGTGTTGTTTCCTGCGATTGGTACTTGCGAAACGACAGTTGCCTGCCCCCAGTTTGGGTTGAAATCCGTTCCTGCCACATTGGTGTAGGCATCGCTAAAAATGGAAATAACATCCGCTGGACTGCGGGTCGGTGTAGGTGCGGCAACCGTTGGCCCCGTCGTCGTCACTGCCCCGGATTTGTAGAAGTACACATTGTCCACATATACATTGGGCAAGTCGCCGGACAGCACAAGCTGGGCGAGGTGCGCCCTGTTCGTCAAACCTGTGAAATTGGACAAGGGCACATCTATGCCAACCCATTGCCCGGTCTGCAGGAGCGGGCTGGTAAACGTCAGCTCATGCGACGAGTCGTCGCCGCCGCCGAATGTGCTGTTTGCCCCAAAATCCACCAGCAAGACCTTGAAGGCCGCTGGGAGGGCAGTGGCATCTGGCGTCCAAATATCCAAATGGAAATGCGTCATGGCCGATGCATTGATGGTTTGTGACGCAAACTCAATGCCCACGAAATTGAGGTTCCTGTACCGCTTCACGTCATCCCCGGCTATTTGGATTTCCAAAAGCTCTGCGGTCGAAAACTGCCAGCCCGTGTTCCAAGTGTCTATGGGCACATTGTTGTAAGCATTGCTGAACATGGAAATCACGCTGTCCGCACTGGCGGTCGGGGCAGGCGCCGGGGCTTGTGGGCCAACGGCTTGCCCCGTTGAAGTGACGGTCATTGAGCCGGCCGCATCTTGGTCGCCCAATGTGGCGGTGATGACTGCCGAGCCGGCATCCACTATGGTGACGACGCCCGCACTGCTGACCGAAGCTACCGAGGGGTTGGAGGATGTAAAGTTGAAATAGGATGGGGCGGCATCCACGCTTTGGTCAACGCCGGTCGGCAAATTAAAGGTGGCCTTTGTTCCGCCGATGCTCAAGGTCTGCCCGGTCTCTACCACGAACACCTGGTCTTGCCCATCCAGTATGGCCGCCCTTGGATGGGCGAGCGTGCCCAGTCTTTCAAAGGTCACTTCGTCAATCCAGAAGGTATAGCCAAGGCCGTTTTCAGGGCCTTCGGAGTAGAAGAACATGCCCTTTTCCTGCGTCAGTTTTGAGGCATCGGGGATGGGGATGATGTATTTCTGCCAGTTGGTATTGACTTTTACGTCCCTCAGTACCGTCAGGAACCTTGACTCACCAAAGTCGTTTCCAAAACCGACCACATCAATCGTTGCCGCTTTAGATGCCTTGGCCCAGAATGTGAGCGCATCATATCCCGTCAGGTCACGTCCGGTTGAGGTGAAATAGGCCCCGCCCGCATAAGCCCCTTGCGGGTCTCCGGCATCCGGTACGGCAAATTTCATGGAGGCCGTACCCTTATATTTAATCTCTGTGTCTACGTCGAAGGCCGTCACCTTTGAGCCGCCGAAAGCACCGTAGTTAAGCCCAGCGGCGAACCCGTCAATGAACACTTCTGCGGTCGTGGGGAAAGTGGCTGGCTCAAGGTCGTCGAGGTCCCTTTTGCAACTGATTACCGTAAATAGGGTCACAAATGCCAGTAGTGTGAATGGTATAAAATTGTGGCTGATATTTTTCATGGCTGTTTTTTTGATTTTGGTTAGTTACCGATGCTGATTTGCAAATAGGTCGCAATTTCCCATTCCCGTCCATAGTCGAACCCGATGGCGGTGGGGTCGCATACGGGCTGGCCCCGGTCGTTGAGCGTCGTGGCTGGGCAGTAGCGGGGCGAATACTGGTCAAGGGAGCGCCAAGTGTAGCGCATGCCCAAACGGGAATTTGGCAGTTCAAACCAAGACGGTTTGAAAAGGTTGGTGGAAATATCGGCCATGAGCTGGAGCGGGAAGGTCAAGTTGAAGTCCCGGTGGTAATCATAAGGCCCCCAATCGTTGACCCTAACCATCGAGGTGAGTTTTACTTTTTTGTAAACCATCCGGAGGTCACCGCCGTAGCGTTTAATCAGGCGGGTGTCACTGCCGTTGGCTTGAGCAGTGCCGCCAAACAGGTTGGCAATAAGGCCAAAATCAGGCGTTAGTTTTGAAACGACACGGACGTTTGCCTCCCATAAATCTTGCGGTGGGGCTGCGCCCGGAAAAGCGAAGATGGAGCGCCCGTCGCCTAAAATACCGATGGCCGCATCCATCGTGGTGGGCAGGTGGCGGTACACCACGCCAGCACTGACGGCCAGCTTGGCATCTTCGGCCATGTCGTTGTCCCATTCATACATCCAAGTGCCGGGCGTTGGGTCGTAGGTGAAAAGGATTTCTCCGGCAATGGTCTCCCGGTTCGACCGAACGGCAAAGGGGTCGTCGAGGATGTTCCTCGGTCTTCCCGGGGCAGTCACATCGCCCGGGATGGGGTCTTCGATGGGCTTTTGCCAGAGGAAGTTCGGGGCAATCTGAAGGTTGCCGAACCCGACGGTGAAGCCTATGAGGAAGTTGTACTGGTTGCCGCTTCCGCTGTCTTTCAATCGCCATCCGGTGTAGGTTTTGGTGTAATCTGCCCCTCCCTGTGCGAGGATGCCCATCGCAGCTCCTTGGGCATACCATTGGAAAGGCCCGGAGGCATAGGTCAACTTGGCCTTGCCACCCCAAGTGTCGTTCATAGTGGTTTCATCCTGAAACACCTCGTATTTCCCTTCCGCTGTTTTGCTGGTCACTTGGAACACCTCGCCGACCCGGTTCGAGTTGGACCAGATACTGCCCACTTCGATGCCGGCCTTCCCTACTTTTCTTTTGAGGTGGAGCGAGGCCCTGCGGGTGGGTGGAATTGGCACCGCAAAAGAACTCACAGCGGGCGCTTGCCTGTCAATGTCTTCATGGAAAATGCCCGATATGTCAAACTTGCCGATTCGTTTGCTGTATTTCGCCAGGATTGCCGGGTTGGCGCCCCACCACAGTTGAGGGCCAAAAGCCAGTTTGAAATCCTTGAACACTTTTTTGCCCGTCATCTCAAAGCCGAACGGTGCATCGCCGTTGTAGATGTCAATGTTGGGGCCGTAGTTGGCTTCTGGGTAAAAGCCGAAGAAGTCGCCCTCGTAGCCCCAATGGTAGTGCCCGGTGCGGTAAAAGCCTTTTAGGTCGAAATGCTTGGCGTTCCAGCTAATATCACCTTGATAAATCTTTAGGCGCTCCGCATCCGAAAGCTCTATGGCACTGTTGGTGTTGTTGCCAATATTGAAGGATTGCAAAGTCCTGATTCGGCCCCGGTTTTCGTAAAAGATTTCATTGATGGGGTTTTCGGCCACATTCCCAAGTATGTTGAAAGAAATGTTTGCCCGGAAGCTTTCGGAGGGTTTTGCCTCTATGCCAACAAAGAAGGACTGCATGTGGTCGAATCCCAACTGGTCGGGGTAGGATGTCCTGCCGGGAACGGGGTCTTTAGGCGTGGAAATGCGCTCGCCGCCAGTGCTGAAGGTATAAAGGTCTGCCCGAAGTTGGCTGACACGCAGCTTTTTTAACTGCTCTCCCGTCAGCGCCGCCTTGTCTCCCCGTGCCTTTAGCACGGCGTCCATGAGCAAGATGTTCGAGAAGCAGTTTTCTATTGAAGAAAGGGTAGTGCCTTTTGCCAATGGGTTTATGCCGTGGGCCTCCTTCAAGGCATAATAGGCTGCACGGGGGTAGAGCTGGTAAAGCCCCCTTTCGTTGGTCGGGCCTTTGGCGCAGATGCCGAACCACTCTTCGTTCATGTTGTTCTCGCCCTCTTGGTAATCCTCCCGGTAGCCGCCATTGCTCCACGAGGCGTTGTTGTCGTGGATAAAGAGGTTGGTGGTCTGTCCATACTTCCACCAGCCGTCGCTGAACTGGAAAGTGAAGCCGCCGAGGCTATTGCCAGCTTTGCCCAAGCCTGCCGCATTCTCGTAAATCTCCTTCCAGTTGCCCACCATATAATAGGCTTGTGATTGCTGGTCTTCCTCATTGGCAATGGCATTGAATGCGTCCGCCCCGAACTCCGTGAACAAGATGGGCTTGTTGTATTCTTTTTTGACCCGCTCGAACGCATCCCCGAAAGAGACGCCCCGGTACATATTGGTGCCGAAGATGTCCACGTCCTTGCATTCTTTCACGATGATTTCCAAGAAGAGCAAATCCCCATTGCACATGGCCACGGGGTGCGATTTGTCAATGCCCTTCATTGCCAACGATGCCTCGTTGAACAGTTTGTACATGGCAGTAGCCCGTTCGGTGGATTTACGGTCCTCAACTGGGATGTCTTCCGTTTCGGCGCCTTCCCAAAACAGGCCGTAGTTGTTTTCATTGCCGAGCAGGTATAGGAGGAGGCCGGGCGTGTTCTTGTACTCCTCGGTCATCGCCTTCACCTCCGAAAGCAGTAAATCCCGTGTGCGGGGGTCGGCGTATTCCGTGTTGCCCACCCATGCACCGCCCAAGGTCAGGCCGTAGCGCCCGAAGGAGTGGTTGAGCATAGTGTAAATGCCATACTTTTCATAGATGTACCGAATCCATCGGGCAGGCACACCAGTGTACTGCCTTACTGCATTGACGCCCATGTTTTTCAACATGGACATTTCGGCATCGAGCGCTGCCCGTATGATGTCGTCGGGCTGTTTCCACAGGCTGTAGGTGAAGTTGGTGCCTATTGGAAAATAGTCCCAGTTCATGCCGTTGATGAAGAAGTCGCTGCCGTTGACGACTAACTTCATCCCATCTTGGTCGTTTGTGACGGATACCCTGTCAGCCTGGGCCATGACTGAAATGGCGAGAAAGGATAGGACGAGTGTTTGTAATGCTGTTTTCATGATTACCATTTATTAGAAGACTTCAGCACGGTGTTTTTTGAAATCATCGTGATACCGATTGTACCGAACCCAGAATCTAATAGCTTCAAGGCAGCTCCAAACCGATGGGCCAAATGTAACACTGCACTTCCTCCGAAATAAAAAAAAACACCTCATCAAAAATTTCATCAAAAATTATTTTGATTACTACAAAATTGTACTTTCACCATTCTAATTTGTTGATTATTAGTGAACTATGACATTTAGCCACTTTCACAGCAATTGCTACTCAGCCAACACGAAGTACATTTTGTGTCTGCTACTTGCTTTTTCACAAGGGCTGCCCTGCTGGGCTTTTTCAGGGAAATACCCGATTCAAAATTTCATGCCTTCCGACTATAAAGCGGGGATACAGAACATCGGGTTTGCCCAAAACAAGGACATGACACTGTTTGTGGCAAACAACCTTGGTGTACTTTCCTACAATGGAAAGGCATGGGAGCGGCATGCTTTAAAGACTGGCAAAAAGCAACGCTCGATGGCATTTGACGAAAAAGCTGGCCGCTTGTATTTCGGTTCGCAGGGGGACTTCGGCTACTTCACCGGCGACTGGAACATGGTGTCGCTGTTAGATAAAATACCACAACCTTCCCCCGATTTCGATGAGGTATGGGATGTTTTCATTTCCAACTCGAAAGTCTATTTCTGCACCTTTCAAGGTATTTACGTCTATGATGGCCAGTCCATTTCCGTCCTTGGGCAAAAGGAGGGTTTTAACCGTACATTTCAGGCCAACGGAAAACTATTTGCCCAAAGCAGGCAAGGACAGTTGCTTGAAATCAGGGAACAGGAACTCATTGCTCCTCCCTATCTGCGCAACTCAAGCAGCGAAACCATCGCAGGGGTCGTCTCGCAGGACGGTGGGTACCTCTTGGTATATAATTCAGGGAAAACCGAATTTGCCACTTCATTTGGGGTGGAGGGAAGGTACGAGGGCCTGGGCAATGCCTTGCAGGGCAAGTACGTCAACCATGTGCTGCAACTCTCCGACAGCCGCTTGGCCATCTCCACCCAGACGGCTGGCTTGTTCCTGTTCGATTTGCAAACCCAGTCCATCGAGCACATTACGACCCAAGATGGCCTGTTGTCCAACGCCTGCCTGCGGGCATTTCAAGACTTCTCCGGGAACCTATGGGTGGGCATGCAAAACGGGATAGCACTCATCGAAATCAACTCACCAATGCGCTTCATCAACCAGGAAATCAATGTCCAGGGAAGTGGTTATGAGGCGTATAAAAGCGAGGAAGGCAGCTACTACACCACCTCCAACGGCATCTACTTTTTGGCGAAAAACGCTGCCCAAAGCCAGTTCATTAGCGGCACGGAAGGGCCCGCCTACGGTATGCAAAACATAGCCGGAAAACTATACGCCGGGCACCACACAGGGCTTTTCCTGCTGGCAAACGGGACAGCAAAACGGATAGCCACCACGCATGGATTGTGGCAGGTTAAGCAGTTGCAGTCTGACCCGAAATTTGCCATCGGCGGCACCTATTCGGGCTTGTACTTATTCAGGATGAACGAAAAAATGGAATTGCAGGGTGTCGGGAAAATAGGTGGCTTTGAGGAATCAAGCCGCTTTTTTGAGGAAGACCAGCAAGGGAAAATCTGGGTCGGACAATTCTATAAAGGCTTGTACCAACTGACCCTTTCACCCGATTTAAGGGCAGCCATTACCAACAAAATTGCCGTAGGGCAGGGCCTCCCGGTGGATGAGCAACTTGTTTTGAGCCGCATTGACAACGAGCTTTACTTGGGCACCCCGAAAGGGGTTTTCAAGATTGACCAGACAAACAACCGCATCGGAAAGTCGGAGGTGTTCTCCGAGGTTATCGGGGAACAACAGGTCTATTTGCTGGTGCAGGACAAACAAAAAAATGTTCATGTTTACACAGAGGACATCGCTGGTTTCTTTAGGCAAATCAGTGCCGGCAACTACACCTTCGTGCCGTCATCTTTGTTCCAGTTGCGGTATTCCTTCAACAACGACCTGCTGAACATTTCGGTGAATACCGGCAACGGCGTGATGTTCAATGCCAACGAAGGCTTCATCCAGTACAGCCCCGAACTGGAAAACCGTTTGGCAGCAGAAAAGCCACTGATTGTAAGCAAAGTGGTGAATGTGGCGGAAGACAGCATTTTGTACCGAAGGAAACCATTTGAGGCAAAACTGGAAAGCCCAGTGCAGTTGACCGTTTCGCACCGGGCAAGAGTATTGCAGTTCGAGGTGGAGGCATTTCAGTTCAATGAAGTGAGCAACCAACTGTTTCGCTACCGCCTGAAAGGATTTGACGAAGACTTTGGGGAATGGACCTACGCCACGGTGAAGGAATATACCAACCTAAAAGAGGGTGAATACGAGTTTAGTGTGCAGACAAAAAACTACTTGGGACAAATCATAACCAGCCAGCCGCTTCGCTTAAAGGTAAACCCGCCGTTCCACAGGAGCCTGTTTGCCCGGATATTGTACGTGGCACTCGGGGTGTTCTCGCTGCTGATGGTATCAAGGCTGCAAAAGCACCGGTACAGCCTCAAGGCATCGGCAGTGGAAGCCGCAAAACAGCGGGAACTCCTGAAAACACAACAGGAATTGATAGAAATAGAGCGGCAAAAGGAGCAAGCCTTGCGTCAAATAGCCGAAGACAACATGAAAAGCGAGCTGCGGCACCTCAACAACCTGCTGGCCGCCTCCACCATGAACCTCGTTGTGAAAAACGAGTTCATGGAAACCATCAAGGAAGAACTTAAGGAAGTAAAGCGAAAAGGAAAAAGCACGGAAACGAAGCAGGCATTGGAGAAAATCGAAAAGGAAATAGACGCTACGCTAAAGCTTCAGGAAGATTGGAAACAGTTTGAACATCATTTTGACCAGGTCCACGGGGATTTTCTGAACCGCTTGAGGGAGCAGTTCCAAGAACTGACGCCCAACGAACAAAAGCTCTGTGCCCTGCTGCGGCTAAACCTAAGTACCAAGGAAATCTCCAACCTCATGAACATCTCCCTCCGGGGCGTGGAAATCGCCCGTTACCGCCTACGTAAAAAATTGGGGTTGGACCTTGGGCAAAACTTGTCCAAGTTTATGTTGGAGTATTAGCATCCATTCGTTGGAGGCACCACAACTCAGCGCATGACTTCGGATAGGTTTTCGGGGCTTTTGCGTTGTTGGCTTATGTTATACTTTCGAGCGCCAGGTTTTGTCCATTTGTTGGTGGCTTTAGCCTTTGGCTATTGGCTTTTGGCAAACAGCAAACAGCCAAAAGCAAACGGCTCGCAGTATAGCTACTCCTTCTTCAACCGCACCGCATCTACCTCCTTCTCTCGTATCAGCTTATTAAATCTCGGCAGCATGTCGTTTTTCACCCTCGCAAACTCACCGAGCCATTTGTCAATTTCCGTAGTCAATTCCCGCTGCACAGCGACGGCCTGCTCGGTGGGCGGGTAGTCGCCGGAGGTGAGGGCCGTGAGGTGGCCCAGCTTATTGGTCAGGCGGATGGGGAAGTTCAGCGGGTCTTGGCCGGACTTGTTTTTTGTCTGATACAGCGACTCCTCCACCTTTGTCATGATGGAGTCCATCTGGTTGGCGAGGTCGAGCAGTGGCTTGTGGTTGGCGTCGCTTTTGTCGAGGCGGCCCGTGAAGCCCTTCACTTGCGAGCGCAAGTCACGGATGTCAATGATGGCCTTGTGCGCTTCCGTCACCTTGTCCCGTACGCCCATCAGGAAGTCGAACTGGCGCTTCAAATCGGCCTCATTGGCTGGCGAGCGAGGGTCTTTCAAGATGCGGAAATCGGCAGATTGCACCTCCTCGCCCATCGTCAAGCGCACCTTGTAGTTGCCGGGCAATGCCTTCGGCCCTGCCGTGCCAGCCCACCAGAGTATCATCCCTTCGAACGATTTGGCGTCAGGGTAGCGGGTGTTCCAAGTGAAGGTATTGCCCCCATTTTTCACCGAAAACTTGTCTTTTGCCTCTTTGGCTTTCGTGGAAAACTGGCGGATGACGCTGTCCCGGCTATCGAGGAAGGCCAGTTTTATCTCCGTTTTAGCGGTGTCCACGTAGGGCAAATAGAAATGGACATTCACGCCGCCGGGGTGGTTCGTTCCTTCGGTTTTGAGGTTTTTTATCTGAAAGCCGTCCATGCGGTAGGCATCCTTTGGTTTGTAGAGGTGGAATTTTTGCGCAGCAATATTATCCGCTTGCTGGTGCAGCACGGTCAAATCGTCAATTATCCAAATGCTGCGGCCCTGCGTGGCCGCAATGAGGTTGTCCTCCTTGATGGCCAAATCGGTGATGGGCACGATGGGCAGGTTGAGTTGGAACGGCAGCCAGTTTGACCCATCATCAAAACTGAGGTACATGCCGCTCTCGGTGCCGGCATAGAGCAGTCCCCGGCGCTTGGGGTCAGCCCTGACCACCCTCGTAAAATGCTGGTTGTCAATGCCGTTTACAATTTTCACCCAAGTTTTTCCAAAATCACTGGTCTTGTAGAGGTACGGTTGGTAGCCGCCGTTCTTGTAGTTGGTAGCTGCCACATAGCAGCCGCCATCTTCATAGGGACTTGGCTCAAGGCTATTAATCATTATCCATTCGGGCATACCGGGGGGCGTCACTTTGTCCCAATTTTTGCCGCCGTCACGGCTCACCTGCACGAGGCCGTCGTCGCTGCCCGTCCAGAGCAGGCCCGGCACCCGTGGGCTTTCCGCTGCCGCAAAAATGGTGCAGTAGTATTCCACCGAGGTGTTGTCCTTCGTAATGGGGCCGCCGGACGACTCCTGCTTCGTGGGGTCGTTGCGGGTGAGGTCGGGCGAAATGACCTCCCAGGATTGCCCCTCGTTGGTGGTTACATGCAAGTGGTTGCTGGCCGTGTAGAGCTTCTTCGGGTCATGCGGGGAGAAGAAGATGGGGAAGTTCCACTGGAAGCGGTATTTCATGTCCTTCACGCCGTGCCCCATCGGGTTGTTCGGCCAGACGTTGATGCTGCGGTTGAAGCCCGTCTTGTGGTCCTGCCGCTCGATGATGCCGTCGTAGCAGCCGCCATACACGATGTCGCTGTTGCTCGGGTCAACGGCGATGAAGCCGCATTCGCAGCCTGCCGTACCCTCCCAGTCGTCGGTGCCGATGCTGCCGCCCAGCGTGCGGTGCGGGATGCGCAGCGTGCTGTTGTCCTGCTGCGCAACATAGATGCGGTAGGGAAAATGGTTGTCCGTCGTCACCCGGTAGAATTGCGCCGTCGGCTGGTTTTCGTAAGTGCTCCAGGTATCGCCGCCGTCGTAGCTCACTTGGCCGCCGCCATCGTCGGCGATGATCATGCGGCGGGGGTCTTCCGGCGCTATCCAAAGGTCGTGGTGGTCACCGTGGTTGGCGTTCAATGATTGGAAACTACGCCCGCCGTTGGTGCTTTTATGGTAGCTGACGTTCATCACATAGACCGTGTTCTCGTCCTTGGTATCGGCGTAAATGCGGGAATAGTACCACGCCCGCTGGCGCAGGTTGCGGTCTTCATTCACTTTTTGCCAGGTCTTTCCGGCGTCGTCGGAGCGGAACACCCCGCCCGATTTGGCCTCCACGATGGCCCAAACCCGGTCGCTGTTTACGGGTGAGACGGTGACGCCAATGATGCCGAGGGTGTCCTTCGGAAAGCCTTCGTTTTTGGAAATCTCCGCCCAAGTATCTCCGCTGTCTGTGCTTTTCCAGAGCGCCGAGCCATCTCCGCCGCTGCTGAGGCTGTAGGGATTGCGTCTTATCCGCCAAGTGGAAGCATAGAGTACCCGTGGGTTGTTTGGGTCGAATGTGAGGTCAACCGCCCCGGCCCCGGCGTTTGCGAAGAGGATGCGCTCCCAAGTTTTGCCGCCGTCTTTGCTGCGATAGATCCCTCGTTCGCCTGTCTCAATGGGGCGAGCCCCATTGGAATTGGCTTTCCCCAATGAATTGGTTCCAATGGGGCTTGCCCCATTGTCCTCCGTGTCTTTGAAAAGGTCGCCGAGCACGGCAGCATAGACCAAGTCTGGGTTCCTCGGATGAATGCGGATGCGGGGGATATGGCGGCTATTTTTCAAGCCAATATGGTTCCAGGTCTTCCCGGCGTCCTCGCTTTTCCACATCCCGTAGCCATAGCTGACATTGCCCCGCACCGTCACCTCGCCGCCCCCGACATAGATGACGTTATTGTCGCTTTCGCTCACCGCCACCGCCCCGATGGAGCCGCCAAAGAAGCCATCGGAGATATTCTCCCAAGTGATGCCGCCGTCCTGCGTGCGCCAAACGCCGCCGCCCGTGCTACCGAAGTAGAAGAGTTTGGGCTTGCCAGGCACCCCCGTCACCGCCGCCGAGCGACCGCCCCGGTAGGGGCCAATGCTGCGCCATTGCAGGGAGGAGTAGGCTTTTTCCTCAAATTTCACAATCGAAGTAGGGGAAGGTTTGGCTTCTGCTTTTTTCTTTTTTTGAGCAAATAAAGGGGTGGAAATGGCCAAAAGGCAAAGGACGGCAAGGATTAAATGGTTGGGCATGATTAGTTGTTTTGATGGGGGCAAAGGAAGGAAAAAAATGAGAGGCGGTGAACACTTCTATCGAAACAACGCCAATGCCTTCAACACCGTCATCCCCACGCCCCACAGCAGCGGGATGCCAACAAAGGTCCAATACAGCACCAAGCGCAGGGAGTATTTCATATCACAAGGTTTAGCGGGTTTAGTAGGATTAGAAGGTTTATTGAGTGCAAAACTAAACCCTCTAAACCTTCTAAACGCTCTAAACATTTTTATGGTGAAACTTCGAATCAACGGGTTTTATAAAAAGATTGCAGACAAGCCCCAACAACAGCAGCCCCGCCATAAGGTACATGGTAACGGAATAAGCTTGGGCGGCGGGCAGTTGCAATTGCTCGATTTGCCAAGCCCGCAGCAGGTTGACCAACTGCGGGCCAAGGATGGCCGCCGCCGACCAAGCCAGCAGCAGCCTGCCGTGAATGGCCCCGACTTCCATCACCCCAAACATGTCCCGCAGGTAGGCCGGGATGGTGGCAAAGCCGCCGCCGTACATGCTCATGATAACGCAGAACGCCGCCACGAAGCCAACCACACTGCCCATCTGCCCAGTGAGTGGCACCAGGAAATAGAGCAGCGCCCCCAAGAGGAAGAAAATGGAATAGGTATATTTCCGGCCAATCCGGTCACTGAGTAGTTAGTCAAATCAATTCTGAC
>DIUC01000020.1 GCA_002435785.1 Saprospiraceae bacterium UBA6168
GCTTAATTGGCTAAAGTCGAGCTTATCCGTGGCCTCAAGGGCGAGGCCGATGCCGACAAAGACAAAATCGTCTCCATTGAGGAGTTGTTCACTTTTGTGAAATCGAAAGTAAAAGGCTATACAGCGGGTGCGCAAACGCCAGTTTTGACGGGAAAATACGATGGGCGGTTGCCGCTTGGAGTGGTGAGGAATTAATAGGAAATGGAGAATTGAAAATTGAAAATTTCGAGTTGCAAGTTTTCAATTTTCAATTCTCCATTTTCATTTACTCGGTCATATCCATGGTGTGGAAAACGAACTGAACATCGTCGTCCTCCTCCATTTTTTCAATCAGCTTTATAACGTCTTCGACCTCTTCATCGCTGAGTTTTTTCAGCATGGCTGGTATGCGCTCGAACCTCGACTCCTGCACTTCTATGCCTTTGTCCTCAAGTGCCTTGGTGAAGGTGCCGAAGTCGGTGAACGCAGCGTAGAGCAACAATTGCTCGTCCTCTTCCCGGATTTCCTCCAGGCCCGCATCAATCATTTCCAACTCGAACTCTTCCATGTCGGTGATAGCGGTTTTTGCGACAGCGAAAATGGCCTTGCGGGAAAACATATAGTCCACCGAGCCGGAAGTGCCGAGCGAGCCGCCGTATTTTGAAAATACGTGCCGGACGTTGGCCACGGTGCGGGTCGGGTTGTCGGTGGCGGTCTCCACCAATATGGCGATGCCGTGGGGGGCATAGCCTTCGTAAACGACTTCTTCGTAGTTCTCGGAATCCTTAGAGGTTGCTTTTTTGATGGCGTTGTCCACGTTAGCCTTGGGCATGTTGGCTGCTTTGGCGTTCTGGATGGCCATTCGGAGGCGTGGGTTGTAGTGTGGGTCGCCGCCACCGGATTTCACGGCGAGCGCTATTTGCCTGCCCACCCGGGTGAAGGCTTTGGCCATGCCTGCCCAGCGTTTCATTTTAGTTGCCTTGCGATATTCAAATGCTCTTCCCATGATGAAGGATTGTAGGATTGATGGGCAGCAGGATGGGCAGGGCGCATCCCCGCTGCTCCGTTTGCCAGTTTTTGAAAACGGCTGCAAATGTAGGCATCGGGCGCAAAATTCTTAAATGTATTTTGGGTAAAAATTCTTTTAAAAACCGGACCGATTGGCTTCCTTCAAATCAAGGTTGAGTTGCTTGAAGTCAATCTTGCCTTTGTTGGCCTTTAGGTGCTCGACCAATACGACCGCCCGTTTCAGCCGGGTGTCGGAGGTTTTGGGCTGGCCAGCGATGTAGAGCAGGTTGCGTTGTTTGCCGGGGGTAAGTGCATGGAAGAGCTGGTTGCCTTCGTCGTCTTGTGCCAGCATTTCCGCCAATTCCTCGGGCATGGGCAAGCCGTATTCGCTCTCGTCTTTGCGGAGCGAAACCTCAACCTGGGAACCGAGCTGCAGCTTGAGCTTATCCCGGTTTTTTTTGTTGATGTTGATGAAAAAATGCCCATCGCCCTTGGGCATCAGGGCGCATTGAAATTCCAGGCTTCCATTTAAGGTGCAGACCACCCGGCGGTCTTTGCCATCCAGGAATGGGGTGGCGTGTGGTGCTGGCACGACGATGTGGAAGCCCCACAGTGCGGTGTTGAAATTTTCGAGTTCGGCGGTGAAGGTCATTTTGTTTTGGATTGGGGATTGGGGTTGGCCCAGTGCACGGCACTGGGCCAACCGTTAAACCTTTGCCAGCAAATCTACTAAACCCAAGCGCTGACTATGCCGCACATGATGGAGATGGTCAAGAGCCAGTAGCCAAAGTTCACGAGGATGTACTTCCAGCCTTTGCGCTCAAACATGGCGTTGGTGGCCAGCAGGGGCAGGGCGAAGAACAGGGAATTGATGATTCCATGCACGATTCCATGCGAGAAGGTGCGCCAGTTGGAGCCGTATTTGGCCATGAAGTCAGCGAGGAATTGCGCATCTTCAGCGCTGGGTTCGGCACCATTGGCGCCCGCAAAAATGCCAGGAATGTTCATTTGGTGGATGGCCAAAAAATTGACTTCCACGGCCAACATCAAACTGAAAAAGAAGGACAGCCCAAAAATCAAGGCCATGTTGCCGCCCTTGATTTTTTCATCGGTCATGTCGGCGGCTTTCATCCAAGTAGTGCCCATCACTTTTGGATGGTACCAGATAAACCCGATTACAGTGGGTACGAGTGCCGCTACGATGATAGCAGGTAAGTTGAATTCCATGTGAGATAGATTTTAGTTGTGAAAAAATTGGTTGAAAAACTGGGTCGAAGGTATTGAAATGTTTTGTTTCAATAAGGCATTTTTTTGTTTCTTTTTTTCAAAAAAACAAAAAAAAAGACACCTCGTTGGAGGTGCCGTCGTAATGGCCGTTTCATCGGCCTATTTTTGGAAATGCGGTTGGGCAAAGATTACTTCTTGCCACCTTTAACCTCGCTGGTAGCCTTGGCTTTTGCAGCAGGTTTCGCAGCAGCCTTTGGAGCGGCTGGCTTGGCTTCTGCCTTTGGTGCAGCAGCAGCTTTTGGTGCAGCAGTCTTTGCGGCAGCTTTTGGTGCTGGTGCAGCCTTAGTAACTACTGCTTTTGGTGCGGCTGGTTTTGCAACAACTGCTGCTTTTGGTGCGGCAACTTTAGCAACTGGCGTGGCTTCTGCTTTTGTGGCAGCAGCCTTGGTAGCAGCGGCAGCGGCAACTTCACGGAGTGAAATTACGGAGTTGTAGTCACCGAAAGGCGTTACCTCGTAGTTGTCGGCATTCCAATCGTTTTCCCAGATGTGGTTGTCAATGAGGTAGCGGAACTGGTACTCTTTGCCAGCAGGCAGTTCAACTTCGGTAGTAAAAGCTGCATCTTGAGCTTTCATCTTGTAGCCTTTTTCCCAGCTCCATTCGTTGAAGTCGCCGAGGATGCGCACTTCTTTGCCGCCTTTGGCAGCTTCAAGTGGCAGGGTGAAAGTTACCTTGCAGACAGGCTTTGTCTTGGAAAAATCTTTTTTCAACATGGTTGACATAATGATAATGGTTTATGAATGATGGTGATGGTAGTACGTTGGTATTTTTAGTTTAGTGCTATTTGTTTAAGGTAATATAGGCCGGAAAGGTTTGTTGACTGCTTCCGTTATGTAGTGTTTGTCGGAAATGTTTGCAGCCGGGCCGTTTTTCTCAATTAGAATGCTTTGAGAGGCGATTTTTGATTGCGCCACAAAGGTAAGCATTATCGATCAATTTACACACTTATCTCTTTGAATTTCAATCGGTTATGATAATTATCACCTTGTGGTGATAAGTGTTTTTATGAAAAATTGTACAAGGATTTTGATACTTGGTGGTTTTAAAGAAAATAATTTCTCATAAGTAGGGGTATGGCAATTTTTTATTCCACAGAATTTTTATCATTTTTTTTCAAAAAAAATCACCAAAAACCGTCAAAAATTCTGTTGGCCTGAAAACCCATCGCCATAGGCCCCCTAAAAATGGCACAAACATTGCCATTAAAGCATACCTTCCTTCTGTCTTCCCTGCATGTCAATATTGGATAACAAAAACTACAACAAATGAACAAGTCTCGCCTATACTATCTCATCGTAGCGCTGTTTGCGGTGTGCAATTTTGCCGATGCACAGGTACATTTAAAGATTGAACCCATAACCGGCGCTGCCAATACCTATGGGGTTTACGCCAAAGTCTGTGAGAACATCAGTCCCAGCAGCAACACCATCACTGGCTCTGGCCAAGTGACCATTAAGTTCCCAACGGGCCTCTCCTTCTCAAACTTGACCTCACATGGTGGAACATGGATGCAAAATGCCATGGTCATCAACCCACCAGAAGCTCCCGGCAAAGTCTATGCGTCCGTTGGGTTCCTCTCGGACAGCCCCCATATCTTTTACTTTTCGGACTCGGAGAGCTTGCTCTTCACCTTCAAGTTGAACGGCAGCGTAACCACTGCTCCCGAACTTATCGCCAACGGCGTTGACCCATTCGACCAACTGCCAAACTCAGCAAGCTCCAACCCCGGCAACGAACTCACGGTGCTTGACTTTGGTGTACAGCCATTGGGCCTGTACACCTATACCGGCAACTTTTCAGGGAATGCCTTGGATTGCTCACAAGTACCACAGGATACCACGACCATCATCACGCCTCCAGGCGATACGACCACGCAGGACACGACCATCATCACACCGCCGGGCGACACGACCACGCAGGATACGACCATTGTCACACCACCGGGTGATACGACCACTCAGGACACGACCATCATCACGCCGCCGGGCGATACGACTCAACAAACTTCCAGTGTAAGGAACTTGACCAACGAAGCTGGCCACTTTACCATTTACCCCACGCCTGCCTATGAATGGGTTACGGTGAAATTTGCCGACCCAACCACAGAGGGCGGAACCATCCGGCTTTACAACTTGAATGGAATCTCGTTTGGAGAAATAAAACGAGGCCAAAAGCAAGAGGTCATCCTTAATGTCAGCGGTTTGACATCGGGCATGTATCTAATCATCTATGAAAAAGGCGGCAAAACCCTGCAACGGGACAAATTTTTAAAACAATAACTATTAACATAAATTCACATTGCAAGGGCATTGATAGTATCAATGCCCTTTTTTTGTGCCCTAATTTATAGTTGTTTGACCAACTGTGTGAGTATTTGAACTTAGCAAGAGGGCAAGCCCCCTTGGAAAAGCTGCTGCCCAACTGGGCTTTCGATGTCTCCAAGGGGGCTTGCCCCCTTGTTAATATTCTCACTCAGTTATTCAAACAACTATAATAAGGAAAGCAAGGTAAATATGCCCAATATTCAAGCCCTTCCTTTAATCCACCATGAGTTTTACAGACTTGGCGCCCATCTCCGACTCAACTTGTACCAAGTATATTCCCGGTACAAAATTGGCGACAGAGAACATATTGCCCATATTGCTGGTGAGCGCTTGGCGCAAAACTTCCCGGCCAGTAGCATCAAATATCCTCAAGAAGTTTGCTTTTTCCCGGCCTACAAAGTCCAACCGAACTACGGATGTAGCTGGGTTGGGGCTTACCTGAATGCTGCTTCCCTCCGCCAATATTTCCCCTGAAGGCGACACGCCCACTGTGACGGCTACCCGGTCGGAAATGCACTCGTAGCTCTTTTTTTGCACTTTCCAATTGTAGAAGTAGTAATAGAATTGGTTGCCCAACGCATCGTTGGTGATTTCGCCCAAGCTGCCGATGGGGTAGGGGAATTGGGTAGCAGCATTGGTGTTTCGGAAAAGGTTGTTCTGAGCACAACGCAGGGAATAATTATTGCCAACGGCCAACTCAAAGTTCAGCGTCAGCTCATGTGTGCCGGGGCCGAGGTTAAAGACGTTTTCATCCAGTAGGACGCCGTCGCCATTGTACAACTGGACGGTGCGCAACCCCGTCGGGGCGGTGCTTGGCACATATACCACCACGCTGACGAGCGTGAACGGCTCCCATACGTTGAACAAATTGTAGGAGCCTTGCGACGGCAACCCACCAGACCCGCTGTTGTCGGCTTTACCGCCGAATTGAATTTCGCCCGGATAGAGGTGGTGCGCTTCAACATAGAAGGTGGTCGTTTGGTCGAGGATGGGTGTTTGAAAGCTGTTGCCAGTGCCGAGCAAGAGGCCGTTAATGGGGGCATTGTACCATTCGAGGTTGGAACCGCTGGCTGTCAGCAGCACGGAATCCCCCGCACTGATGGTAGCACCCGTGACCACTGGCTCGGCAGCGCCCAACGCTTGTACCTCCACGGAAACCGAGGTGATGGGGTCGTTGGAGCAAACCGCATCGGTGGAGACAAAATATTCGCCGGAGGCGGAAACGAGAATGCTCGTGCCAGTTGCCCCTGTTGACCAAACCGGGTTGGGGCCGCCAGTCATCGTCAGTACCACGGAGCCGCCCTCACAAAAACTGGTTTCGCCGAGGGCGGAAATGACAGGGATGACCTCCGACACTTCCGTGATGACCACATTGTTTGTACTGGAAACGCAACCATTGCCATCAGTCAAGACCGCACTGTAACTGCCTGGTTGGCTGACGCTAATCGTTTGGGTGGTCATATCATTTGACCATTCGTAGGTGAAGCCTGCGGGCAGGGAAAGCAGTACGGTCTCGCCCGGACAAATCTCTGTGTCCCCCGTAACCACCACCTGTGTTTGCGGGAGCAAACAGCCCGCCTCAGGTACGTTGAGCGTGGTGTTGATGTCAACATTGAGCACGGTGGTCTTGATGCCCGAGGGCCATTTCACCACCACCGAATCAATTTGGGTGGCTTGGCCAATGCCAAAAAAGGCCGTCAGCGAACTCATGGGGCTGAAGCTCTGTCCACTGCGCACCTCCCGGATTTGCTGACCGAACGTCCCGTACACCTCAATCCTCGAACCAATGCCGTTTCGGTTGCTGGCAAATCCTATGGTGTTGATTTTCAGCCAATTGTTGGCGTTTCCTGCGTTCAAATAAACGATGTTGCCAGCGACCACATCGAGGAAGCCGTCGTTGTTGAGGTCGCCGATGCCGCCGCCGTTTACTGGGAGGAATTGGCCGGTGAAGGTCAGGTCGCCATTGTTCAGGTAGAGCCTCGTTTGCATTTGCGAGAGGATGTCCACCCAGCCGTCGTTGTTGAAGTCGCCGGAGGCGTTTTCCCAGGCGCCAAGGTCGTTGGGGTTAATGCCGGTGGTCAGGATGATGTCCGTAAAAGTGCCATCCCCATTGTTGCGGAAAAAGCGGTTCTGGAAATCATGGTTGACGATGAAGGCGTCGAAGTCGCCGTCGTTGTCGAAGTCCTCGAAGACCGTGGCCCAGGACTGGGCGTTGTCGTTGAGGCCAGCTTGTTGTCCTGCTTCGGTATAGGTGCCGTCGCCGTTGTTGCGGTATAGCAAATTGGTGCGGTCAATATCGCCGGGTGCGGAGCCACCCTTGCACTTGGTGATGTAGAGGTCGTTGTCGCCGTCGTTGTCGTAGTCCGTCCAGATGGCGGCATAGTTGCCGGGGCGGTCGGCAGTTGGCAGGAGGTTTTGGTCGAGTACCATTATGCCAGCCCCATTGTTGCGGTAGGGGTGCGACTGGTCCACGTCATGGCAAACGAACGCGTCCAAATGGCCATCGTTGTTGATGTCGGACATGGTGGAACGTTGGCTGAAAATAAAGCCCGGCATCACGTATTCGGCGTAGGCCGTGCCAGTGGCATTTGCCCGCACAAAGGATACCGCATCGCCGTCGCCAAAAAGCAGGTCATTATAGCCGTTGTTGTCTATGTCCCCAGCGCAGATGCTCCAGGACGGCACGTTCACGAAGCTTATCCCAAAAAAAGACTGCGCAAAACTGCCGTTTGGCTGCTGGTAGTCAATGAACAGGCCATTGTCCGTCACCCGCACCACGTCGTCGAGTTGGTCGTTGTTCATGTCCACTACGCAATTGTTGTAAGAGAACCCAAGGATGCTGTTGAGCAGGGTGCCGTTGGGTATCATCACCACGGCTTCTTGTGCGGATGCTTTGCCAAAGGCAAAAAAGAAGATACTTAAAAGAAGTAGCTGATTTTTCATTTTGAGTTGATTTATCTACGGTTTTTTTTAGTTTAAAAGGACAATTGATTCCTCACTATTGCACCAATACTTTTTCTATTTGCACCCGTCCATCTCGCCCCGTGAACTGCACCATGAATACCCCACGCCTGCTGATATTCAGCTCGTAGTTGCCGGACTTTCGGGGCATGGCTTCCAATTTCCGACCCTTTAAGTCATACACTTGCACGTCATGCTCCTGCGAAGATTGGACAAATATCCGACCGTTGGTAGAGAGGGTAGGGTAAAGCGTGACGAAGGCAGCTTGGCTGCGGGAATTGATGCCACTGATGATAGGCTCGACCATCAGCTCCGACGACCTTACCAGCACGGGCACACGGTCGGCGGCATCGAACATGGTTCGGAAAATCTCAATCTCAGCGGAGCTTTGGCCGAACATCTCCTCCATCCATTTAGGCGGCGTGGGCTGGTAATACACTTTGGCACTTACGTGCAATAGGCTTTTTTCCCCGTTCATCGGTACATGAAAATACACCACATCGGAGCCGGAGCCCTCGACGCCATTCTCGTGGTTAAAGTCGGTATCGTTGAGGCCGACTCCCGCTATCAGCGTGGTATCATAAGCTGGGTGCGATTTGGTGAAACCAAGCGGCGGCAATCGGTTGTCCTTGATGGAATGGTCGGCCCGCACCAGCACGGTGGTCACGTTTCCGTTCACGTCGCCCAGCACCAGCTCATAAACCTGCACTTGCTCTGGTGAACTAATCACTTGATAATGTGGCTCGTAAGTGGCGTTCTGGCCAATCACTTCGTAGTTGTTATCCATTTTGCCCGAAACAAAAACCGTATCGCCTGCTTCCGTTTCCACCACAAACTGAATGAACGCCCGCCGGGACGGGTAGCCGGACGGGAATTTATGTCCCGCCAAGTTGGTGAGCTTGAGCGAAAACTTGGCGGTGTCCACATCCCGTTCGAGCAGTTTCAGGTCGAGTTGGAGGGTCTTGTTTTGCAGCAGGGCCGTTGTTTTTGCTATCACGTCGTTGAACTGCGACGGCCCGGCGGTAAGCCCCAATGCCTCGATATTGTCCCGAAGGAGGCCGAGCATCGTCACGTTGCCGCCCACCAGCTCGTGCAGGAAAAACGGGCTGCGTGGCTCCGTCTGCGCACCTGTTACGATGGTGACCGGCCATTTGTCCAAGCTCGGCATGTGGCAACTTTGACAGGACTCCGAATCGTTGTAAGCCGAGTTGAGCCACTCGTGGTAGGTAGCCTGCTCCACGAACTTGTTCCCGGTCACATTCCCCTGAAAATCAAGCGTTTCAGTGATAAGCGTATGGCAGTCGGCGCAAGCTTCTGACTTTCCCATCTTGGCGCTGAACTTGGGCCTGTACCCCGTCTCCGTCAGCATTGGGCTGACGAGCGGCGACATGTATGGGCCATAAACCAATTTGAAGGTATCGAATTGCAAATGCCCGCTGAACGACTGCCCCATCAAGTCCTGCTCCTGCATGTGGCAGGCAAGGCAGGACACGCCGTCGAGCGCTACTGGGTCGCCCTCCATGTCGGCAATGCCATAGTGAATTGCGCCAAGGTGCTTGGCATCGAAATGGCCCATTGGCGCATGGCAACTGGTGCATTTGTCCTCAATGGCCTCTTTGTGCTGTGGGTAGAGCAGCACCTCGTGGCTCACTTTTGCCCGCCAGAAAGGGTCTTTTGCGGAGTTGGCCATCATGGTAGCTTGCCAGTCGTCCACCACGTTCACGTCCATGCCACTGGCATCCACGCTGGCCAAGCCGAGCGTGTCGAACCCGTGGCATTTTTGGCAAACGCCGCTTCCCGCAAAAAGGTAATTGTAGCCATTGGGCAAGGTGGTGTCCAGCATGGCCATCTGGAAATGGGCCATTTCCGGGTCTGTGTGAAACCTACGGATTTCGTCGTCCTGCTCCAGCGTGAGGTTGGACATCAGCAGGGGCAGTGCAATGATTGGTAGGCAGACGAGCAGAGTGTTACGGTATTTTGACATGCGGGCTTTTTTGTGCTGGCGCAAATCTACCGTAAATGCAACAGCCCCCAGCATTTGACCTCGAAAAGAAATGGCAGCCAGCATTCAAAACCATACCAAATCCCCATGCACCCGTAGTTGGCGGCGTGGAGTTCGGTAACGTGGAACGGCCTGCCCATGACGCTCGTCACGTGCTTTTAAGCGTGGAGCAGCGGGTAGCTTGCGATAATAGCGGCTTTAAAATGGCAAGGTCTGTACGAATGGAGCGATTATTTATTATTTTTGTACTAAAATTAGAATAATATGAACCTTCCAATTTCATTCAATGACTTGGTTAATGAAGCAGTAAATCTTGAGTTTCAGGATTACGAAAAGTTCGTCAAACAAGTCAGTTTGCTTCGCTCCAAAAAACAACTTGCTGGCAAGCAAACAAAGGAAACTGCACTACTCGAAAAAATAAATAATGGCTTTCCAGTAGAGAAATGGACCAAAATGCAGGAGTTGGATGATAAGTTGGAAGCCTCAAGCATTGACGAAGAAGACATGAAATTGCTTTCGGCCCTTACCGATGAATACGAACAGTTCATCGTACAGCGGTTGAGTTGGATTAAAAAACTAGCCTTGCTCCGCAATGTTTCTATTGATAAAATAATGGCCGAATTGGGCATGACCAATGGGAGAGACTAAAATCTCTCCCGAAACAAGGGATTTGGTCGAGTCCCGGGCTGGTGGCAAATGCGAGTACTGCAAGGCTTTGGTACATTTTTCTCCGCATCCTTTCACCATTGACCATATTGTTCCTCTTTCCAAAAATGGTTCTGAAGCGCTCGAAAACCTAGCTTACGCTTGTTTTGGCTGCAATCGCTGCAAACATGATAAAACAATTGCGATGGACCCGTTCACTCAATTTGAAGTTCAATTGTTCAACCCCAGAACCCAAAATTGGCATGACCACTTCACTTGGGATGCAGTTTCTTCAACGAAAATAATGGGTTCAACTCCTACCGGAAGGGCAACGCTGCATGCCTTGCAGCTTAACCGTCCCGCCCTGATTCGAATGAGAAAAGAACTGATAGAAGTGAATCGGCATCCCCCCAAAGACTGAGGTTTACACCGCCTGAATCACGTCATATTGCGTGAGCATGTGCAAGCTGCCCGCACGGTCACGTACTACCACGGCCTGTATTTCCTTCGTCAAATATTTGCCCAACTGCCGGAACGGCATATCGTCCTCCACGATGGGGAACGGCCTGCCCATGACGCTCGTCACGTGCTTTTCGGCATGGAGCAGTGGATTGTCGAGCAGGTATTTCAGCACCTCGGTCTCGGTGACACCCCCCACCATTTTGCTGTCCTGCATGACGGGGAGCTGCGAGATGTCGTTTTCCTTCATCAGGTTGAAGGCGTGGCGCACCGTGTCTGTTGGGCTGACGCTGAAAAAAGTCTTGCTGTTTTTTTGTGCAACTAAGTCCTTGATTTTCAATTCCGTATCCAAGAAGCCCCGCTCCCGCATCCAGTCGTCGTTGTACAGCTTGCCAACGTAGCGGCTTCCGTGGTCATGGAAGATGACGACCACCACGTCGGTCGGTTTGAGGCGGTCTTTGAGTTGGAGGAGGCCAGCCAGTGCACTCCCGGCGGAGTAGCCAAGCAGGATGCCCTCTTCCCGTGCGATGCGGCGGGCCATCACTGCGGCGTCCTTGTCCGTCACTTTTTCAAAATGGTCAATGACGGAGAAGTCGTAGTTCAGCGGGATAATGTCCTCGCCAATGCCCTCGGTGATGTAGGAGTAGATTTCTTTTTGGTCAATCACGCCCGTTTCGTGGTATTTTTTCAGCGCCGAGCCGTAGGTATCAATGCCCCAAATCTGGATGTTCGGGTTTTTCGCTTTCAAATATTGCCCAACGCCCGTGATGGTACCGCCTGTGCCAGCACCCACAACGATATGGGTCACTTTGCCCTCCGTTTGCTCCCAAATCTCAGGGCCAGTGGTCTCATAATGCGCTTGGCGGTTGGCGAGGTTGTCATATTGGTTGAACCAGTAGCTGTTCGGGATTTCTTTGCTGAGGCGCTCCGCAACGGAGTAGTAGCTGCGTGGGTCGGTGGCCTCCACATTGGTCGGGCAGACGATGACCTCGGCGCCCATTGCCCGCAGCAGGTCGAACTTCTCCTTTGATTGCTTGTCGCTGGTTGTGAAGATGCAGCGGTAGCCCTTCACGCAAGCGGCGATGGCGAGGCCCATGCCCGTGTTGCCGCTCGTACACTCGATGATGGTTCCGCCCGGTTTGATTTTACCCTCGGCTTCTGCTACTTCGAGCATCTTGACGGCCATGCGGTCCTTGATGCTGTGGCCGGGGTTGAAGGTTTCTATTTTACCCAAAACAAGCGCCGGGATGTCGGCCACTATCTTGTTCAGCTTGACGAGTGGCGTGTTGCCGATGGTTTCGAGAATATTTTGGTAGTACATGGTTTGGTGACTGGTGATTGGAAATTATTGATTGGGGCGTTGAAAATGGCCACAAAGGTAAGGGGCTTGGGTGGCTGAAACGGGGTTTTGAGTGGATTTGATTCAAAAGATTTGCTTGATAGGACAGGAGGGAGGCTGTACTTTCGATAGGAATGGGTTATTTTTGCTAAAAAATAAGCAATATGGCCTCAACCGCCTTTCAGAAATCAATGGGTCAACCTACTGCACCTACAAATGTCAGCAAGTCGAAATTTATATCATGGGATAACTTTCAAAAGCGTTACTTGCCCCGGGAGGATGGGTACAAATACGAATGGGTACGGGGCGAGGTGATAAAAACGAAACACACGATAAACCAAAAACAATTGTACATCCTCGCCAACCTTCGGGACTTTTTCAATAAGCTCATTTTTTCTGAAAAAATTGCTGGCTATTTCGAGCCGGAAGTTGATACGTTTTTTCTTGCTGGAGAGGCGCACCGTCGGCCCGATTTGTCCTATTTTACGAAAAGGCAGCAGGCATTTGCCGCTCATGGCGAAGAGCAAATTCCGCAATTTGTGGTTGAGGTCATTTCAGGCAACGATTTGCTCAACGATTTGGAAGATAAGTTGATGGATTACTGGAAGGCTGGGGTTCAGGTCGTTTGGTTGGTTTATCCCAGACAAGAGGTTGTCTATGTCCATTCCCGAGGCAAGGAGACAGCCCGTTGCCAAGCTGGTGATGTATGCTCCGCAGAACCCGTGCTACCCGACTTTAAGCTTCCTGCAAACGATATTTTTAAAAAGCCGCCAATGCCGGAAGATTGAGAAGTTCCAAAATCTCATTCAGCGCAAACCTGTTCACACCTTAAAATTCATCAAAAACTCCTTCACTAACTTGTCGAACCGTTGGCCATCCTGCCCCAAGAATTGAACCTCCACGGGCAGCACCATGATGGGCAGCTTCTTTTCGGCCAACGTATCTCTCAGCAGTTCGAGGCGCATGGCGTCCTTTTCGGTGGTGAGAATGATTTTTTTGCTGCCCGGCATCTGCTCAAACTGCTTTTCAATGTCTATCAAATCACCTTCGTTAAAGTAGTGGTGGTCTTCGTACTCCTTCACCCGCACCGTGCCGACTTGGGTCTCTAACCAGTCCCGCAGGTAGTCCGAATTGGCGATGGCACAGACCATTAGCACGGACATATCTTCCTGTAAATCAATCAGATAGTTTGGGTTTAGGGCGTAATACGGGCGCAGGTAGCGGTAGCAGCTAAAGAACACTTGCTGGTGCGGGAATGGCTTTAATTCCGCCAACATTTTCGCCCGCTCATCGTCGTGGAGGTCGTCGGGGCATTTCGTTACGACGATGACGTCGGCACGTCGGTAGGCGCTTTTCCACTCCCGGAGCCTACCGCTTGGCAGCAGCCAGTCCCGGGTGAATGGCCGCCGGTACTCCGTCAGCAAAATGTTCAGGCCGGGTGACACGCCCCGGTGCTGGAAGGCGTCATCGAGGAGGACAACCTGCGTTTCGGGGGCGTGTTGGAGCATTTCCGGGATGCCGAGCGCCCGGTTTTCGTTCACCGTGGCATACACGTCGGGGTACTTTCGCTTGAACATCAGCGGCTCGTCGCCTACTTGGTCGGCTTTGCTCCAGTATTGCACGATTTGGTGGCCCTGCGTCTTGCGGCGGTAGCCCCGGCTGAGGGTCGCCACGTTGAGGTAGGGCCGCAGCAGCCGGATGATGTGCTCGATATGCGGGGTCTTGCCCGCCCCGCCCACCGTCAAGTTTCCGACGGAAATCACGGGCAGGTCGAACTTTACGCTTATCAAAACCTTTTGCCGATATAGAAAATCACGGATGCTGATGCCGAGGCCGTACAGCAGCGAAAATGGGAGCAGCAGGATGCGTATGAGCGGGTCTTGAATCATGAGTTGGCAGTTCGCAGATGGGCGTTCGTCAGTCCGTGACTGCAAAACGGCCAATGTCAGCTTTGACGGCAAAATTAGGTTATTTGTTTCCTTCTGGTCTATGTCAAAGAATCTGAACCACCCCATTGCCCGCAAACCGTATCAAATCCACCTAAGTCGTAACTTTGCAACTATGAATCAGCTCCAATGGCCATTCTTGAATTTGGGTAAACCTTCGGCAAGTTTTCAGGCTTTGTTGCGGTTATTGCTGCGCAGCAGCTTTTGCCTTGCGGCAATGGTCGGGGCATGGCCCGTAATGGCACAATCTACGGCAACCGTAGATACGCTCACCAGCTCACCGCCCTTGCCCACCTTTGCTACCATCCGCACCATCCAAATTGAGGGCAACCGCCGCACCAAGACCGACATCATCCTGAGGGAAATGGACTTTGGGGTAAACGACACCATTTCATTGGCCACGCTCGCAGAAAGATTGGCCCAAAACGAGTTCAACATCCTCAACACCGGGCTGTTCATGACCACCAAAATCTCCTTCAAGGAATGGAAGGGCGAAACCAACGAGGTGGGCCTGCTCATCGAAGTGAAGGAAGGCTGGTACATTTTCCCAATCCCCATCCTCGAACTCGCCGACCGGAACTTCAACGTCTGGTGGGAAACCTACGACCACGAACTCAGCCGCCTCAATTGGGGCGTCCGGTTTCTTCACCACAACCTCACGGGCCGAAAAGACCAGCTCAAAGCCGTTGTGCAGCGGGGGTTTACCAAAAAATACGAGCTGATTTACACCATGCCCTTCGTCAACCGCAAAAAGACCCTTGGGCTTAACCTCCACTATCTCCATACCCGTGAAAAGGAAATCGGCTACACTACCCAAGGCGACGAACTGCTTTTCACCAACAACAGCAACCAGATACTGCTCCGGCGCTTCCGGGCCGGCACCGGGGCACAGCTCCGCCGCCGATTGGACATCATCCACCGCTGGAACCTGTCCTTCCACCATAACATCATTGACGAAACGGTGCGCTCGGAACTGAACCCCAGCTTCTTCCTCGGCGGCCTGGAGCAGCGTTACATCAGTGCTTCCTACCAGTTTGTGATGGACAAACGGGACATCAGGCCCTACCCGATGAACGGCTACCTCCTCGATGTGGGCATTGACCGCCGGGGCCTTATTTTCCACGAGGGCATGAATGCGCTCGATATTCAGGTGGCTTTTCAGAAGTATTTTTCTTTTGGGAAAAAATGGAGCACTGGATTTGAGTTGAAGGGCAAGGCGGGCTTGCTCCGCAACAAGCAACCGTACTATGGCAGTCAAGCCCTGGGCTATGAGGCTGATTTTATTCGTGGCTACGAATACTACGTGATGGACGGCTTGGATTATGCCTACAACAAGTCCGTGCTCCGCTATCGGCTTTTTAACAAAAAGTTCGACCTTGGCCCGTATATGAAGCTCGAATCGTTCAGGGAATTGCCCGTGAAAATGTTCTTGGTGTTGCGCAATGAACTGGGCTACGTGAACAACCCATTTTTTGCCGAAGGCAACCCCCTCGCCAATGAACTCCTTTGGGGCACTACCTTGGGGCTTGATTTGGTGGTGTTTTACGACAAGGTTTTTAACTTTGAGGTCAGTAGGAACCGGCTTGGGGAATACGGCTTTTATTTACACTGGACCTTTAGAATTTAAGGATTTAGGAGTTTGAGCGTTCAAGGGTTTGAATAGTACATCCCTTAACCCCCAAGTTCTCAAAGCCTCAAACCCTCACAAATGCAGGTTGTCGTCTATAGTCAATATTTAAAGGAGGGGGATTTGCCCTATGTCCAACACCTGTTCGATGCGTTGGCGGAAAACGGCATCGTTGCCTTCGTGAACACGTCGTATTTGCAGGAGTTGAATGGCAAAATCCAGTTCAAGGCGAATGTTGGCAACTTTGAAAGCCACCTCGACTTCAAGGTGCGGCACTTCGATGCCATCATCACGCTCGGAGGGGACGGCACCATACTCGCTGCGGCAACGCTGGTGCGTGACATGGCTGTGCCAATCCTCGGCATCAACTTGGGTAGGTTGGGGTTTTTGGCCACGGTGGGAAAGGAACAGATTGCTTTGGCCGTCGGCCAATTGTCAAGAGGGGAGTACACCATCGCTGACCGCCAAACGCTTCGCCTGGAGAGCGACCCGCCGCTGTTCGGCGACCTACCGTTTGCCCTCAATGACTTTACCATCCTCAAAAGGGACACTTCGTCCATGATTACCATCCACACCTTCGTGAACGGGGCCTACCTCAATACCTACTGGGCCGATGGCCTCGTGGTGGCCACGCCGACAGGCAGTACCGGCTACTCGCTCAGTTGCGGCGGCCCGATTGTTTTTCCCGACTCCAA
Organism: Saprospiraceae bacterium UBA6168; assembly: GCA_002435785.1. Classification (GTDB taxonomy): domain Bacteria; phylum Bacteroidota; class Bacteroidia; order Chitinophagales; family Saprospiraceae; genus UBA6168. The sequence goes on from DIUC01000020.1 coordinate 16,273, forward strand.
CAACTTCGTGCTGACGCCCGTGGCACCGCACAACCTCAACGTCCGACCACTCGTCATCGCCGACTCCGCCACCATCTCCTTCGAGGTGGTGGGCCGTGCCGAAAACTTCCTCTGTACCCTCGACTCCCGCCACGAAATCATCATCACCGACAACAAGATAGCCGTACGCCGGGGCGATTTTCCGATTAAGATTGTGCAGTTGTTGGATGACAGTTTTCTGGACACGATGCGGAAGAAACTGAATTGGGGGGTGGATTTGAGGAATCATTGAGGGCGATGGTTTAGTATCAATGCTATTTCAATCTGTAATTCAATTTGAAATCGAGGAATTCCTTACCGTAAAAATCTCGTTAAAAAAATAGTTCCTCCTCTACAATGCCCCCCTTTAATAAAATTAGATAGTCCCTTTTGTAAATTTTGATTAGTGTGTCCCTACCTTCCATGAATTTTCTTTTTACAGAATAATCATCTCCAATTTCAGTTGTGGCAACAACAAGTGCTTTTAAGGCATTCTTCCTTCCATTAATTATGACAAATCGTTCTCCTAAGTAGTTGAACCCACCTCCACGGCTCATAGATGGATAAACGTTTTTTGGTTCTTCGTGATTTTGTTTGGGTAATTTTTACAAAATGATAGATACTTATCCACACAAAAGCACGAAAAATCAAAATAATTTCTCCCTCCCAATGTCACAAACCTCTCGTTTTCTTTCCCACAAATCATCCTTTTTTGTCCGCACAAAACGTTTTGCAATGCGGGCTGCAAAACGATTTGTCCGCACAAAACGTTTTGCAATGCGGGCTGCAAAACGATTTGTCCGTACAAAACGCTTTGCAATGCGGGCTGCAAAACGATTTGTCCGTACAAAACGCTTTGCAATGCGGGCTGCAAAACGATTTGTCCGTATAAAAAATGAAGCAATCGGCATTGAAAACAACGAAAAGCCGCATGGTTGCTGCATTTATGCTTTTGGCTACAATTGTATTTGTCTTGTTGGAAAAATGATGGTAAAAAACCCCAAGGGCAACGGATTAGAATTTATTTCTAACTATATAACATTTGTGGCGTCACAGAAAATTCAACCAAAATTTGCATTTGTCAAAATGGTCACAATAGTTATTGGTCATTATGGTCAATGGTCATAATGGTCAATGGGATAAAATTGCCTCAATGCCCAATGACTACAATGACAAATGACCAATGACACAAAGTAAATGACCAATGACCATATTGACCAACGACCACCCTCACACCCCAATATGAAACAACGCATCCCCCACACCCACCACGGGGTTGTTGTTGTGACCAATGATATGTCCCGCCTTTTTTACCACTACCGGGATTTCGTCGCTGCCGTAGGGGTCGTTTATCACCGCCAAGATGTCACCCACGTTTACCGACTCGCCTGATTGGCGCAGCCAGCGGAAAATGCCGGGGCGCTCGGCCCGCATCCAAGCCGTTTTGTCAAAATGTATGCTGGGGGTGGGGGAGGGTGCCGCATCCAGCAACATGTCGTGGGCTTTGAGCATCCGGCGTATGCCAGCCAATCCCTCATCAATGGAATGCTGGTCAAAGCGGAGGTTCTCGCCCCCTTCGTACACCAGCACGGGCTTGCCGTGGTCGAGGGCGGTCTTGCGCAGCGACTTGGCGATGGGCCGGCTGGCAATGGTGAACGGTGCGCCAAAGGCATCGGCGAGTTCCCGGCTGGTGGCGTTGCCAGCGGAGTAGCGGATTTGGGGGTAATTGTAGTTGTAGTTGCCGCCCGTGTGCATGTCCACGCCGAAGTCAATCACGGGCAGGATGTGCTTGGTGAAAAGATGCGCCACCCTTGCTGCCATTGAGCCATTGGCAGAGCCAGGGAAGCTGCGGTTCACGTCCTTGCCGTCCCGAACGTCCCGGCTGAAGTTGTTGAAGCCATGCACGTTCATTAATGGGATGGCTACCACGCTGCCACGCTGCAGCCCCTCGAACCAGTGCTGGGCAAGGGTGCGCCGCACGATTTCCACGCTGTTGATTTCGTCGCCATGCACCCCGGCCATGACCAGCACCGTTGGCCCCGGTTCCCCGCTGCGGAAGACATGGACGTTGAGCGTGATTCGGGTATCGGAGGGAAGGCGTCCCACGCCAAGTTTGAGGACAGCGTTTTGGCCGGGTTCGATGGTGTTGTTTTGAATGGTCATGATAATGTTTTTTGAATTCACTGCCACTTCCGCTTGCCCATGTGCTTTTCCACCCCTCTTTCCAAGTTCTCGATGATAGCTCCCGCAATGTCCACTTTAGTGGTGGTCTCAATGCCTTCGAGGCCGGGTGAGGCATTCACCTCCATCACCAATGGGCCACGCTTGGAGCGCAGGATGTCCACCCCTGCTATTTCGAGGTTCATCAGTCGGGCGGATTCAAGCACGATTTTCTCCTCATCGGGCGTCAGTGCGATGGGTGAAGCAGTGGCGCCAAGGTGCATGTTGGAGCGGAACTCGCCAACCTGGGCCTGGCGGAACATGGAGGCCACTACCCGTTTGCCCACCACAAAGGCCCGGATGTCGGTGCCAGCGGCTTCCTCGATGTACTCCTGCAAAATGACCGGTTGCCCCAGCTTGGTAAAGGCTTCCACGATGGGGATGGCCGTATTACGGCTCTCCGCAAGTATGACCCCAACCCCGTGCGTGCTTTCCAGCATTTTGATGACCACGGGCGGCCCACCGAGATTGTCTATCAAACGGGGCAGCGCCTCCGGCATACCAGCGATGACGGTGCGTGGCACGGCAATGCCGTTGGCACTGAGTATTTGCAGGCATTTGAGCTTGTCCCTCGCCATGATGAGTGCTTCGGAGCGGGTGGCCGTGTAAATGCCCATCAGCTCCAACTGTCGAATGACCGCCGCCCCATAGTCCGTCACCGATGCCCCTATCCGGGGGATGACGGCATCCATTCCGACGAGCCTGGTACCTTCGTACATGACCTGCGGCAGCCCTTGCTCAATGACGAGGCTGCATAGCCCGTGGTCTATCACCCGCACATAATGCCCCCGCATCCGGGCGGCCCGGAACAGGCTTTGTGTGGAATACAGGCCGGGGCCTCGGGATAGTATGGCGATGTTTAACATTAACGATTTTGCGATTTAGGATTTGCGATTGGTGCGCCGTTCATTTGTCAAGTACCCAAAGGCGGTTTTGTTGTGGTGGACTGATTTTTAGGCCGCAAAATATTTGAAATAAACGAGAACCAAAGGGATACGTTTGTACGAATCGTAAATCGTAAATCGCCAAATCCAAAATCCCCCTTACCTTTCGCCAAACAAAATTGAATGACCAAAACGAAATCCAATTTTCAAGTCAACGACCCGAAGGTCATCAACGGTTGGGCGATGTTCGATTGGGCAAACTCCGCCTTCTCACTGACCATTGCCGTGGCCATATTTCCAGCCTTTTTTGAGGCAGTCACAGCCCGAGAAGTAAGTCCGTGGGGCTTTTCGATGTACAATACCACGTTGTTCTCGCTGACGGTTGCTGTGGCTTACTTGCTCGTGGCTGCCATTTCGCCCATCCTTTCTGGCATCGCCGACAGCAGCGGGCGGCGTATGGCATTCATGCGGTTTTTCACCACATTGGGTTCGGTGGCCTGTATGTCGCTGTTCTTTTTCGATGGGGATAATATTGAATCGGGGCCAATGCTCACCATTGGCGTGGTCGGGTTCCTTGTTGGCACGGCCTGCTTTGGAGGGTCCTTGGTGTTTTACAATTCCTATTTGCCCGACATCGTGACGGAGGACCGCTATAATCGGGTGAGTGCCAAGGGCTTTATGTATGGCTATGTCGGCAGCGTCATCTTGTTGGTTGTCAACCTGTTGGTCATCACTTTCCCGCATTGGTTTGGCATGTCAGAAGCGGGCACGTTGCCCGTTCGGGTCTCGTTCCTGACTGTGGGGCTGTGGTGGATTGGCTTTGCGCAATATGCCTTTGCCCGCCTGCCCAAAGACAGCGACAGGCCCTTTGACCTCAAGATTTTGTCAAAAGGCTACCAAGAGTTCAACAAGGTGTGGCAGCAGGCCAAGCAATTGCCCAACCTCAAACGCTTCCTGCTTTCCTTCTTTTTTTACAGCGCAGGGGTACAAACGGTGCTCGCCCTCGCCTCGCTTTTTGCGGGATTGGAAATGAAAATGGAATCCGACGAACTCATCATCGTCATCCTCCTGCTGCAAGTGCTGGCGCTGGTGGGGGCTTGGGTCTTCGCAAAAGTATCCGACGCCATTGGCAACAAAGCTGGCCTCGTGGTCATGCTCCTGCTGTGGACGGTGGTCTGTGTGTTCGGCTATTTCGTGGACGGTAAAACCCAGTTTTATGTCATGGCCGCAGCCGTTGGCCTTGTGATGGGCGGCGTACAGTCGCAATCAAGGGCCACCTACTCCAAGCTATTGCCGCCCGGCGTGAAGGACACCACCTCTTTCTTCAGCTTTTATGATGTTTTGGAAAAGGCGGCCACCGCCCTCGGTTCCTTTAGCTTTGCGCTGACGGGGCAATTGTCAGGCGGATTGCGGGTGGCGGTACTGGTGCTGGCCGGGTTCTTTTTGATAGGACTGGTCATTTTGTTGAAGGTTAAAATAGCCCACGAAAGGGTTTGATTTGATTGGGTACTTATAGGCTTTAGAAAACCTGCATTTTGCGTAATCTTGTAGCCCAAAAACCCAATAATCTAATTGTCCAATTATTATGTACCAAACACTCGATACTACCACTTGGAAGCGCCGTGACGTTTTCCAGTTTTTCCGAAAATTCGACGACCCTTTTTTCAACGTCAGCGCCAACGTGGACGTGACCCGGCTTTTTGATTTTTGCAAAAAGAATGGGTTGTCCTTCTCCTTGTCCAGCATTTATTGCTCCACGAGGGCCATTGCCCATATCGAGGAGTTCCGCCTTCGGCTCGTTGGTGGCGAAGTGCGATGCTACGAGGTGGTGCACCCCAGCCTGACCGTCCTACACGACGACGAGACCTTCAGCTTCTGCTACCTCGAAATGCAGGATGACCTCCACCGTTTCGTGCATTTGGGTCGTGAAAGCGTGGAGCAGCAGCTCCGCACCCGCCACCTCGAACCGGGAGACGATGTGCACGACAAGTTGCACTACTCCATCATGCCTTGGGTGTCGTTCACGGCAGTGAAACATGCCCGCCGGTTTGGCAGGGAGGAGAGCGTCCCCAAAATTGTGTTCGGGAAAATATTTGCCGAAAATGGCCAATGGAAAATGCCCGTGTCCGTGGAAGCCAACCACGCCCTGATGGACGGGCTGCACGTGGGGCGGTATTTTGAGCTTTTCCAGCAGGAGCTGGATGTGAGTTCGACAGTTTGACAGTTGGCAGTTCGCAGTCAGGGTGCAGTCTATCAGGCAATTAGTCGCTTGCAGTTCACCTCGGCACCGTCTAAATAACTGTCGAACTGACTGCCAACTGCCAACTGTCGAACTGCCAACTTTCAAACTGCCAACTACGTACCGCCCACTCAAGGATGCGCCGCCACCCAAACCTCGCCGTCCTCGAAGATTTCCTTTTTCCAAATCGGCACGGTTTCTTTCAACTTGTCAATACAGTATCGGCAGGCATCGAAGGCGGCAGCCCGGTGCGGGGCGCTCACGGCGATTATGACGGCGGCTTCGCCAATTTGAAGTATGCCGGTGCGGTGGTGTAGGGCGATTTTTTGGACAGAAAAAAGGGTTAGGGCTTGCTCCGCAATTTTCTGCATCTCGGCCAAGGCCATAGGTTCGTAGGCTTCAAACTCCAGCCGAAGGACGGGCTTGTCCTTTGTGGCGTTTCGTACGGTGCCCACGAAAATCGCTATGCCACCGGATGCGTCATTTGCCACAAAGTCAGTGCAATGTTGTGAGTTGAGTGGAGAGTCGGTAAGGATTATTTCAAGCATAAAAAGGCAGTTTTTTTGGTACGGTTCAACCTCCGCTGACCGGAGGAATCAAAGCCACCTCGTCGTTTGCTTCCAACAAATGCTCCTCATGAGCGTATTCGCTGTTTACGGCCATGCGCACGGAGGCCAATGCTTCTAAGCGTGGAAACCGCTCAATGAGCTGGGTACGAAGGTCAGCCACAGTTGCACCTTCCGGCAGTTCCCAGTCCATGAAGCGATGGCCGATGATGTCTTTTGCTACGCCGAACGATAATAGGTTGATTTTCATAAATGTACAGGTGGAACCGAAATCGAAACCAAAGTTCGCATGAATTTCGTGGATGAGACAGTTAAAAGTGGATTTCCATTTCCTTTGCCGTTGAAGGTAAGGGGAAATCAAAAAATAAACAATTTCACCAATTTTATAAGCAATTGGTTTTCAATGAAGTAATAAGGTTGGGGGCTTGGGAAAGGTTTGTTTAGTCAATAGTTGGCAAGTTATTTGGTTTGGGGTCAACAATCCTTCTGCTGCACTAACTTCCATCTCATTTCGACGGGCTAATCGTTCTCGGCATGCTGACTACCAGCTTACATTTTGTTTATCTATAACGCCATCAAATGAGTAATCAACTCCATTCACTTTTGGATGATTCCCTAAATCTTTTCAAAGGGAAGCAACTAAAAAAGGCACTGACGACTGCACAGATTGCCCTCGATTTTGGCAACCAAGCTTCCGCTGATGTCGCTGGTCTTGCCTTTGCCCACCTGCTGCTTGCCTGTATCTACAACACCAATGCGAAATACCAAATCGAACCTTCCTTTTACCCCAAGGCTACGTACTACTTGGAAAAGGCAAGGTCGCTCAATCAGTTGCGCCCATCCGTTGAAACGACGGCCAATATCCTGATTGCAGATGGCAAAATACACCTCAACAAAGGACAATTTGAGCAATCAAAGCAGTGTTTTGATGCTGTGCTTGACTACTCCCAAAAACACGGCCTACTCGATAGTATTGTCAATGCCTACGCCTGCCTTGGCCAACATTCGCTGGCCATGAACGATGCCGCTTCCACATTGGCTTGGGCTATGGAGTTAGAAAGTCTGATTAAGGGACAATATGGCGCTGCACATGCACAGCACCGGGCTGAATTGTGCCACTTGTATTCCCAAGCCTATATTTTGTTGCAGGAATATTCGAAATCCTTGGAGCACAGCCAAGAATTGCTTCAACTCAGCCGCCAGCTTGGCGATGCGGAAAAGGAAGTTGTGGCACTAAGGAATATTGCCGTCGTCTGCGGGGTGAAGTCGAATTACAAGATTGGGATGCAGTATTTCTTGGAGGCCCTTGACAAGTGCGAGGCGATTGGCTACCGGGAGATGGTGGTGCAGGTTCAGATAAATATTGGTACCCTCTATGCCCACCTCTTCAATTACGAAGAAGCAATCAGGCGCTATGAAAATGTGCTGACCGACCACAGTGAGTTCCTTGATGTTAAGACGAAAACCGTGGTGTTCAATAACCTTGGCAACATTTACCTCACCTCGGACCAACCAGAAACGGCGATAGGATATTTTGAAACGGCGTACCAAGTGGCCAAGGACAACGATTTGCTCGACCTGATGGCCTATTCGCTGGCACAGTTGAGCCGCACAAAAATTGCACTGAACCAGTTTGAGCCAGCTACCGTAGATGCCAGTATTGCGCAGCAAATATTTGATGAAAGTGGGCTGGTCAATGGCAAACAAATCAACCTACTGAACCTGGGCCGCTTGGCTTTCGAAGAGAACCGGAACGATGCTGCTGCCTTACTCGCACAGCAGGCCATCGAATTGGCGCAACATATCAAGGACGATACCGCCGAAATCAAAGGCTACAAACTGTTGTCCAAGATTTATAAAAAGAAAGGCCAGTACCAGGAGGCATTGGAATGCTTAGAGCGGTACTCAAAAATACAGGAAGAGGCTGCGAAGGTGCAGAAAAGCCGCCATACCCTCGACATGGAAATCCGCCACGCCACCCGTGAAAAACAAAAGGAGATTGAACTGCTGACCAAAGAGAACGAGTACCAATCGCAGCTTCTTCAAAAAAGCGAGCAGATAACCCGTCAGAACGAGGAGTTGGTAAGGGTAAACGATGACCTACGGCAGTTTGCCTACATCGCCAGTCATGACCTCAAGGAGCCCCTACGCATGATTGGGTCGTTCACGCAAGTGATTGAAAAGCTCGCCAAGCCACACCTCTCCGAAAAGAACCATGACTATTTCCGCTACGTGAATGAGGGGGTCAACCGCATGAACAAACTGTTGGACGGCCTGCTTCGGTACTCCACCGTCAACCAATCACAGGAAGTGCTGGCGGATGTGGCGCTGAACGATGCGTTCAACCTGAGCATGGCCAACCTTAAAATCAGGATATTGGAAACCAACGCCGTTGTGGAAAGGGGCGAACTGCCATTGGTGAAAGGGACGCAGCAGCTTTTCGTTCAACTGTTCCAGAACCTGCTTTCCAATGCTATAAAGTTCGTCAAGCCCGGTACCGTACCTTATATTAAGGTGACGTCAGAGCTAACCCCTGATGCCCATATCATTCACGTTGCCGACAATGGAATTGGCGTTTCGGAAGAAAATCAAGCCAAGATTTTTGAGGTTTTCAAGCGGCTGCACCACCAGAGCGAGTACGAAGGGACAGGCATCGGATTGGCCATTTGCCAAAAAATTGCGAAGCGGCTCGGCGGCAGCCTAACCGTGGAATCAAAACTGGGCTTAGGAGCTACCTTCTCCCTCATCTTGCCTAAAAGCAACCATGACAAATGATGCCTATGCAGTTCCGCTGATTTGAGTTAGATTAGGATGAAGTTGTAAAATATTGACTATCAACGATTTGCTTTACCATAACCCGACTCACCTTGATTTATACTTCTGCTGAAAACGCCTGTACAACGCCTCCTGCTTGTTGTCCAAGTCAATATCCCTACCTTGTATAAATGCCCTCGTGACCTTGCTCGTGCGCATGTCCAAGGCATCGCCCTCGCTGATGAACAGGGTGGCATCCTTGCCCACTTCAATCGTACCCACCGTCTTTCCAATCCCCAAAATCTCGGCGGTGCTGCCTGTGAGCGCTTTTACCGCATCCTCGTAGCCCAGCCCGAACCCAACGGCCTGACCTGCTTGGAAGGCCAAGTTGCGCTGTTTCCAAAACCCTTCATGGGCAAAGCACCAACGCAGCCCGGCGGCCTGAAGCATGGCCGGAGTTTTGAACGGTTGGTCTATATCGTCGTCTTCCCGGCTGGGCAGTTGTTGGGTGGTGGCAAAGATGACGGGAACGTCGTGCTCCTTTAGGAACCCCGTCACCATCCATGCGTCCGTGCCGCCCACGATGGTGGGCTTCAGCAGGTGCCGCTCCGCAAACAGCACGGCCTCCTGTATGCCCGTCGCCGAATTGGTGTGGACGAACAGCTTTTTCGAGCCATTGAACAGCCCCTGCATCGCCTCAAAGCGCAGGTTTTTGGAGGCAGGAGCCGGGTTCGCACCGTAGGCTTTGGCTTGCTTGAAGAAGTCGTCCAGTTCCCGCAGTTGGTTGGCGTATTCCTCGTTGCGCTCCGTGCGGCCCTCCTGCCAGTTGAAGCGGCCTGCGTTTGGCCAGGTCAAGTGCATGGCAAAATCGGCGGCGTAGGCGGCATCCTCCCAGTTCCACGCATCCAACTGCACGATGCTCGACTGGCCCGGCATCCGGCCACCCGACGGCGTGATTTCGGCCATGAGCACGCCCATCGAGCGCACGGTCGGCGTCACCTCCGAGTCGGTGTTGTAGGCGATGATGGAGCGGATGTTGGGGTTCAGCGACCCGATTTCGTAGGCATCGGCGGTGGCCCGCACGGCCTCTATTTCCTGCAGGCCCAGCTCCGTGTCCGGTGCAATGAACCCAGGGTAGAGGTGCTTGCCCGCTGCATCTATGATTAGGTGGCCGGGGAATCCCCTGCCCGCCGACATGTTGCCCACGAAGGTGATTTTGCCCTTGTCGAAGGCGATATAGCTGTTCTCGATGACCTGCCCATTGCCCAAATGCGCTGTGGCATTGGTGATGAGGATGGGCTGGGTTTGAGTTGGGGCTGGCACGGGCACGCTTTGCGCCAGCATGTTTAAGGTGAACATTGCAGCGAACGCCGCAAGCAAAAGCTTATGTTTGAATTTCATCTAGTGCTTTTATTTTTCTAAAGACAATTCACAAAGGTAAAAAAGCTGCCAAAAGCCAACGGGGAAGTTTTTGGGTTCAATCCATCATGCCGAAAGCCAGGCAGTTTTCACCCTCGTAAGCAACTGGCAAAAGGAACAGGTTTGAGCAATTGCAGGGCGAAGCGGCACTTGCGATATGTGTAGCAGGCCCGCCGCAAGTGCCACTTCGTTCTACACATACTTTAACTTTAGCTTATCCTTATAGGATGTAGAAGACTTGGCATAACTGGAAGACCATGTGCCAGCTGGACATCAATTGCCAGAAGATTAAGCTCATACCTAGCGCAAGCCTCATCAGAAAGCGTAACCAAAGGCGATACCGCCCCAAGGATGAATTCGGTTGGTAATGTCCTTTAAGCTAGTCTTGGATGACCCAAATAAATCGCTGTTATTGCGATAGTGTGGCTCAAAAAAGGGCGAGAAGGCAGCCCTAAATATATAGCGGCCGTTGGAGGTTTGGTAGCGGTATCCCAACCTAAAATTGAGGAAATAGCTCGGGTCAAACGAAGCGAACTCCTTTTTTTGAAAGAATTCAGTGGTGAGCACCACCCCTGAGCCAAGTTCCAAATGATGCTGGCCCCTAAACAACACCATGTTCAAATGAAGGGGTATCCAAGCAGCAGCGATACCGGAACTACTTGGGTAAAGTCCCGCCCCGACCTCAGCCCCCAGTTTTATTTCTGGTACATTGAGTAACAACCTTTCATAATTGACGCTGTAAATAAAGCCTGCACCGCCTGCCCAAACATGCACGCTGTTTTTGTGCTCGCCGCCATTAGTATCGAGGGTTTGAGCTGACAGGAAGGCAGTTATTGCGAGGCTAGACAACAAGGTAAAGATGAAGCGCATATTGGAAAATATATTTAGAAATGAGCAGGCAATTTAGTGGTTTATGGGTAATGTCGCAAACCACCCCTGCTGGAACATCCCAAAAGTTTTCGGGCCCCGCTGGAATATCTCGTAATCTTTCGGGACCTGACTTGTTCCCGCTATCATTCCGTCTTCGACGGCGGCAAATAAAGCATGCTTACGCCTGTCAGAGACAGGCTGATATCCGGTTCAAGTCTGCTTGCCCCTTTGGGGAGACCTTGAACCAGCGTAACTGGGGAAGACCCGATGCCAGCTGGTAGCAATGCTATCAACGAGCAGTGCGTAGGGTTGGGCAGGGTGTGCACCAGTCGTGCAGTGGCAATTAAATCCCACCAGTATAAGGAAAGCATGGAACCACTAGTCTAAGAAAAACTATCTCTCCATCTAGCAAGCAACCCTTTCAACTTTTCATTCCTACTAGGTTCTGCTTCTTCTAGTTGTTCCAATCTGACAAGAATTGATTCATCAAATTGAATGACTTTCAAAGTATTGGGTACACCGCTCTTCTTTCTTTTAACAATTGCATATCCGTCAAAATCTTCTACAACATAATTGTTGTCATCCACATCAGATACTTTTTTTGAGTTGGTCATCAGTTTAATATATTTTTGTCCGTGAATTTTTTCATTGTGTTGTACATCCCATCTGCGATACCCATCAAAACATAAGGGTCGTATTTTTCAAGAAATGCGCCAACTTGGTCACAATCGAGGCAAATGAATCCAAAAAGTTCTTTCGTTAGGTCTGAGCTATTTAATGGTGCCAGAGGAACCACCAACTCTGACTTATATGGTAATGTCCAGTTCTTGCTTCTGTCTTCGTCAGAGGAGCCTCCTGTATTTGGAACTTCTCCATAATAATTAAAGCTACTATTCTTATAACTCGTATCTTTTGGCAAATGATTGTTTAAGTAATACTTACCCTTACCTCTTCCAATATTTATATAAAAATATTGAAAGCAAGAATTGTCCTCAATAAAATGCTCACTTCTGCTTGGATGAGGTTCTCTATTATTTTTGCTGAATAAATCTCGACATAGAGTAATGACTCTTTGCTTATTGCCTCTTTTAGGTTTCAATATTATTTTCACTGATACTGAATGTGTGCATCCTGTCAAATCATCAAAAGTTTGCTTTATCACAGTACAAAATTCTTCCATTGAATGGATTACATCTTCAAAAACAGGTTCTTCCTTTCTTCCTAAATTATGTATGATTGAAAAAGCGTAACTAAGCTTTTTTATGGCCTCCCCATATGGATGCAATTCTGAGATTTCCGTAACCTCATGAATAAACATGATGTAAAAGATATATGCTAGCCTGATAAAGAAAACAAGTGCAAAAACAAATATTCCAAACAATATTGATTTTATAGGTGAATAGCTATAATTTTGATTCAATATTAAAAATGCTATCACTCCACCGCCAAAAAAGGTTGCCAAAATATAATAGGTGTTAAAGAAAGCATCCTTACATCCTTTCAGAAAAAAATCCAATTTGTCTTTATGTGTTAACTCTTTCTTCTTTTTCATAATTTTTCCTACCTTCTAATAAGGGAATAAACTTGTTGCCTGTCATTGCCTTCTCTATTCATAAATTTATTTCAAATCATACAGGCTCATTCACAAACGAAGCCTTATAATCCTTCTCACTAAGCACCGTACTCCAAAGCCCAATATCCTCCCCTTCATGCTTATTGATGCCGATGTACTCCAAAGAAGCGTCTTCGTAACGCTTGAATTTGTAAACTGCATCGTTCATCAGCGCACTGTTGAAGACACCAAGGCTGACCAACAACTCAAAATCCTTGACCGTTAAGCCTGTCACTTTTTTGAAAAGGCCGGGTTCGAGTTGCGTGATTACGTCTTTTAGGCTCCTTTCACGATAATCGGTCAAGTACATAAACACAGGCACACGGGTTGCAAACTTGATAAGCTTGTCTTGTATCTGTTTTCTCAGGCTTTTGTATTCCTTTTCTTGGTCGCTAAGTTCCTTTTTCTCCTTGGTGCTCAAATCCTTATCACCCGCTTCTTTCTTGGCTTTTTTGACTGCTTCCGATTTATTGATGATAGTCTCTAAGTCCTGGTTCAAGTTCCTGAACCCTTCGATGCTCATTAGCGCTTCCATAGCTGCCTTGTTGTTCATCAGCCTTGCAAGGGTGTGATTGTCAACGTTCACCAGCAGAGCACTCTCCCAGCGCCTTGCCAATAGCGTTGCCGTGGTGCCGCTCATGGCAATGTCTAGAATACCAGCGGCATCCACTTGCTTCATGGAGCTTCCATCATAGGCCAATACAGGCAGGAAATTGATGAACTCGGCAACTTTAGCTTCGGGGTTGGTTTCCCCGACGTTCAGCCTGCAACTATAATCGGCGATTTGGCGGAGCGCTCTATCTGGCGCAAAGTCGAATACATAGCACTCCTCTTTTAGTATATCCTCTTTGTTGGGTGATTTGCTGTCCGGGTTCTTGATAGTCCAAGGTGTCTGTACACGGAAAGCAGCCTGAAAATAAGTTTCAGGACTTGATGAGTTCCGAAGCATGAAAATACCCGTCCACGGCTTGACCGATACGCCGGTTGTCAGCTTACCACAGGATAGCGTAATGGTCTTGGATTCAAGTGGATTGTCATCCATTGCATCCAGCACAGGCCCAAGGGCTGCTACTCCAATCCCTGCACTTGTACCTGCTGCTACTACTACTGTGTAGTCGTGATAAAACTTGTTTTGCCGTTGCTTTATCAAATTGGCCATAGCATGGCAGGAGGCCACACTCGGCAAGAACCAAAACGTATGCGTAAGCACTTTCATCAAGGGTGCATGAGAAAACGGCAGTGGCGGTTTCTTGGCACCCATTTTCAAATTATCAATACTGGTTTCACTGAATGAACCTCGTATCAAATCCAGCCATTTCTGAACCTCGTCTTCATACTTGAACCTAGCATTTTTCCCCTCACCATCTGCTGAAAAGAAAACATTCAAGTCGAACTCGTTGTATTCGCCTTTCATGGCTATCTCTCGAATGGAATCAGGCAGTTGATAAGTCATCAGCACCATTCTGGGCAAAGAGGCATAGGGGTTGTTCTTCCCTTCCCAATTTGTTTTGGCTCTTTGCTCGTCTGAATACGTCCAGTTGAAAATCTGTTCTTCTATGAATTCGCCAGAGGCGATGGCCCTAAACGGTGTGCCAGACAGGTACAGATAATGCTTGGTCGTTATCGGCATCATTTCTTCATCAAAATACTCAATGCCTTCTCCCTCCCCAAACTCTATTTCTTTTTTACCCTCTGCCTCAAATAACTCTTTTGCGTTCTCCCGCCAAGCGCCGTAATGGTATTCGTCAAAGATGACGCAATCCCAATGCGTAGCATGTACCCATTCATTCTTTGCTTTTATGCCGCCTGTACTCATGTTTCTTCCAAGATAATCTTGAAACGAACCAAAGCAAACAAGCGGCTTTTTTTTGTCTGCTTTTTCGTAGGTAAGAGTTTCGGCTGAGTTGGAAACAAATTGCCAACCTTCAAAATCAATATGGGTCTGCAAATCCTCGTCCCAAGCCGACTCGACCGCTGGCTTGAAGGTCAAGACCAAAATCTTTGTCCAGCCCTTCTTTTTGGCCAATTGATAGCTGGCAAAGGTTTTCCCAAAACGCATTTTTGCGTTCCAAAGAAAATGCGGGGTTTTGTCTGGATTCTCTTTCCTGAAGCTATTAAAATAGGTAATGGTTTTGTCAACGGCATCCTGTTGTTCTGGACGCATCCCAAAATTCATGGTGCGGTTCTCTTCATTCTTGATACCGCTCTTGATGGCTAAAACTGCACTCCTTACATCCTTTAGCGTGCATTTAAACCATTCCCCATCTGCGTGCTTTATCGCCTTGCTCTTTAGATAACGATGGATATCAAAATCAGTAAACGAGGAACCGTCATTGCGCATGGCGGATTCTTCAAAAACTATCTTGTATTTTAAGCGAGCAGTTTTTAATTGCTCAGCTACACGGGTTTGTGCGTCACGGTCTGTAAAGCCGATTTTTAGCAATCCTTCATGGTCTTTTACGCCTATGAGTTCATAAGCATAAACAGTAGGATTGGCCGCTGGTCGAGGTGGGAAAAAGTCCTTTTTTGACATTTGAATGGTATTGAAAATTACTCCATTGGACGTATCATGTATTCGATATACTCTATTTCATCCTTTGTCAAGTCATATTTTTTATAGAGGACATCATCAGTCCACTTTTGGTTCCAAGTTTGTTTTGGAACCCAAGTGTAGGTTGAACGAGTTGCATCTTGTGTGAGCTTACGCAGTGAAACAAGAAAACGGAAAAAACGTGTACGCAAATAACTATTTAAGCTCTCGGATTCTTCCTTAGTATTGAGATAGAAAAAGAGGTAAGACTGCGTACAAACAGATGGAGAACTCGCAAGTAGCGACTGTCCTAGTACTGAATCAGGAATTCGTTGGCCACCGTCCGAACCTGCTTTTGGAATCATTACTTTCCATGTGTCTATGAATTTAGTACTTTTTACAATATCCTTGCGTGCAATATAACCAATATTTCGTTTGATATTTTTTATATAATGAAGCGGTATATCCCCTTTTTCCTGTTTGCTATGAAAGCCTGTGAAATTGGATGTCCAGCCAAATTCTTTGTCCACAGATAATATGCTTATTATTGATGGTTCTTGTTTTTTAAGAATTTTACGCAAAATTTTTATCGCCCGACTATCACGAACAAAAACATCAAATTCCCTTAAGTCACGATTTTCTGGCCCAATCGCCTCCTCGTTACGCATGGTTGTGACTGCGCAATCTCCTTCACTATCCCGATTCCATAAAAAATAACATACGCCACCTTTAATTTCTACTCCTGGGAACAATTCACTAGCGACCGGATAATCTATAAGTTTACGTATTCGTCTATCAGCCAACATTGTGCTTCGAAACTCAGAAAGTCCCAATCCACCTGCCATCCATCGAGAAGGAATAATCATGCACAGAAAACGTGGGTTTAGCTTTTTTGCCTGTTCAACAAATTTATTGTACATTGGAATGTCACGAGTCCCGCCATCGGAACCGAGCTGATATGGCGGATTCCCCACAATTACGTCAAATTTCATTGTAAATAATTTTTCTGGTTGGTTGGTATGAATAAAATTATAGGCATAAGATTCAAGAGCATCATCACGGTCATAAGCCTCCTGACTTACGCCACAAAAGGTACATTTCCCATTCTGCCAAGTATGCTCCATTCGTTTATACCTAATATTCCCCTGTTCATCCTCGAATGTTTCACAAATCGAATACTTGCCATTGGCAATTTTCGAGCAGTAAACACTTCTACGAGAAAGTAGGGAGGTCAATTCGGTAATGGCGATGCCGTAAAGCTGGTTTTTGAAAATATGGTTGATGCGCTGCTGTTGGTCAGGCATTTTGGTTTCCAAACCTTTCATCAGCCGCTTCGCCATTTCACGAAGAAAGACACCGCTTTTGCAAACAGGGTCAAGGAACCTTGCATCAGGATTGCTCCACAATTCACTTGGCAACAAATCCAGGATTTCGTTGACCAAGTTGGGAGGTGTAAAAACTTCGTCGTTGCTGAGGTTTGCAAGACAAGTCAGTACATCAGGGTTGTAATTCATCTTTATCATCAACGCCTAGTTTCAAGAAATGGGTCAATGGATGTTCAGCTACAGTTGTTGGCAAAAATGCCTTGTCGCCTAAATCTGAAAACAAGTCGTTTGTACCTGAACTGCGTGGCAGTAGCAAATTGGCAAGCGTGTATTCACGCCTTTTTATCATGCTACCATTCACTGCTTCCCATTCAGAAAAAACGATTGGTTCAGCTTTTTCATCCGGTGTTTTTAAACTAAGTGCGTCTCCCCAGAGTATGTTTTTGCTAAAAATAAATTGAATGCTTCTTCTGCATTCATCTTGGCAATTCTTTTTGTAAAGCGAAGTGTATTTTTCGTCAAAGATGCCAAAGAGCCGATGGCGGCAGTCTTCTACATTGTCTTGCAGTATGTCAACGCCGTAAATACTAGAAACGGCAATGACGGCATATCGCTCAAATTCAATTTGATTCTTTGCGTACCTACCTTCAACTACGGCCAACTTTCTTCTCAAGATTTCAGCCAAGAAATTGCCATCCCCGCAAGCAGGTTCCAGAAACCGGGAGTCAATTCGTTCCGTTTCCTGTTTTACCAAATCCAGCATAGCATTCACCTCCCGCTCTGCCGTAAAGACCTCGCCGTGGTTGGCAACCCTTTCTTTAGATTTTACCTGTTCAGCCTTTTCTGTTTTCTCTATCAATTTGTTCACTGTTTGTTGTGCAATGCTAGTAGAGGAATGCTTATTAAGCAATCCTTTGGTCTGAGCCGTAAAGGTAAGACTCAACAGTGGATTTCTGACAAAGCGGTTTTGTACCTGCTCTGCAAGTGCTAGTTCTTCTCCACGAAAATTGTTGTATATTATATAGGTGTAGCCCTTGGCGAGAGGGGCCATTTTCGTCGTCAATCTGAATGGGCGTCCTGCGGGTTTCATGCATTAGTTATCTAGTGCGCTGCAAGTTATCGAAATCAGCGCTTATCATTTCTCCGACACCATTTTTTGAGCACGATAAAAGCTGTCCAGCAATTTTTCCAACAGTTGGTCCAGCTTCACATTATTGGATTCAGCCCATTCTTTGATATCGGCTTTCAGGTTGATTTTTATCGCTGTCTGCGTGGCGCTTGAAGGAGTAGCGGTACTCACCCAGTCTCCTTCAAAATCTTCGTCAAACTGCAACTCATCATCGTTGTAATAGATAGCCGCTTCCGGCACGGCAATCCCTGCTTTGGTCAATTTCATGGCGTCCAAAGCCGCTACTTTTATGTGGTTAAAGTCAATCGAATAGCCGCTGACGGGTTGCCCCGCTTCTATATTTTGCAAGGCTTCCGAAATAGATATTTTACTGTTCATCATTTTCATTTTTAAATTTATTGGACAAATAAGCCTGTCTTTCGTACTGGCTGGCACCCCCGCCAAAAACCGCTCCTTCCCCAAACTCCCGCAGTATTTCGATAGGGGAGCCAAACAGCGTCATGGGGCGTACTTTTAGCACATCGGGGGATTCGAGGTTTTCGATGCCTTCGTCAGCGTATTTGGTGAAGTAGTCCTGTTTTTTGTTCAAGGACAAGGCGGGTAAGTCTGGGCAGTCGCACCCAAAAGTGACACCTTTAATATAGGTATCACCTTCAAGTTTTGTCGTCAATCTGAATGGGCTTTCAACGGGTTTCATACATTGGTTATCTAGTGCGCTGCAAGTTAGCGAAATGTTGGAATCCATCACACCACCCATGTTAAATTTTTCACTTGCTTTCCCTAAGCCTTTCACGTCGCCTCCTTCCCACCCGTCGTACAGTGATAATTGGATTTTCACCGCTTCTTACCTCCCGACGTGCTGTGATAATCGCTCTTTCACCGCCTCCTTTCCTCCTGACGTGCAGTGATAATCAGTTTTTCACCGCTTCTTTCCTCCTGTCGTGCTGTGATAATCGGTTTTCCATCGCTTCTTCCCTCCTGTCGTGCTGTGATAATAAGTTTTTCAGCGCTTCTTCCTTCCCGTCGTGCTGTGATAATTGGATGATGTCGTCATCTTTTTTGAGGACACGGGCTTCTTAGCTGGTTTTTAAATATTTATTTTACAAATAAGCAAAATTTCATTTATTGGCACAGCATGTGCAATCATATAAGTATCAAGGAGTTAGGACAGTTTCCCAACTGACTAAACCCAATAATTAACTAACTCAAAATTACTTTCCCATGGCCAAGAAATCCGTTGCTTCGCCTACCACTCCTGCCACGCAGAAGGTTTCCCAATCGAGAACTTCAAAATTTGTCAACATCTCCAGCGCCCTGCGCTACTTCTGGGAGTTCGCCGAGAAATCCTGGGAACATGCGACCACCCACCAGGTTCGGCTGGCTGCCCGCAGGCCGCTTTATACTCTGGCGTATATCGCTACGCAAGTGGCCTATATTAACACGGTGAAGATGCTGCCGGAAAATGACGTGCGCACGGCCAAGACCAAGAAGACGAGGCAGTCGTTGAGCGCCCATCGCCAGGCGGTGATGACGGAGGCCAACCTGCTGGACAGTGCCATCCAGTTGACCTATGAGAACCAGGCCGAACTGATACACGGGGAACTGACGGCGGCGGGAATCACGGCCCTGCGGGCGGCCACGCCCCGTGATTGGGCGGCGGTGTCCACTTTCCTGACCAAGGCGGCTACCTACCTTGAGGACAGCGGCGAGGCCCTTATTGATGCGGGTGCCATCACCGCTGATTTTGCCTCGAACCTCGCAGACGTGGGCGATGAGTTCAATGCGGCGAAGAACGCTTTTACCAACCAGGTGGAAACGGCGAAGTTCGGCACGAAGTCCGTGCGCGATGGGGTTAAAAAGATTAAGAAGGCCATCAGCAATATGCAGCAACTGGGCAAGGATGTGTTCGAGTTTGAGCCGGAGCTGCGCAACCTGTTCACGGCGGAATACGTGCTCGACGAGGTGCGCAGCACGCACCCCGCCCATATCACTGGCCACACTTACCTCGGCCCCTTGGTGGAAGGAACCAAGCCTAAGCCCCTCGCCAACATGCTGGTGGAGGTGCTGGGCCAGGAAGGCAAGACGGCCACCACCGATGGGAAGGGCCGGTACAACATCCAAATCGCTGGCGGGAACTATCGGATGCGTTTCGCTGGCGGTGGTATGGTTCCTGTGGAATTGAATGTGATTGTATCGCCGGGTAAGGGTCGCCGGGTGAACGTGTCGCTGGAGCCGATACTCGTTGCCGAGCTTGAAGCGGCGATGTCAAAAGATGCCACACCCCCACCTGCATCCATGGAGGATGTGCTGAACAATGCCGTGAACGAGGTGACCGCCGCTCCGACAAACGGCGTGGGTGCTACGCAGAATGGACTTGCGGTAGCGTAATCAATTTGGGTTTTTTAGTGAAGAATTATATATTATCATTCGCCGGACTGAAACCAGTCCGGCGTTTTTTTTTTGTGCCCTATTCGTGAAGGTTTTGTGATTCCACAATGCACGTGCGCAAAGCAACCAATCTTCCGGATTGTCGTAAACAAGGCGGGCAGAACTGCATACCTTCGCCCGACTATTCATCCACAATTTAGTAGTATGACACTTCGCAACCTTCCTTTATTCTTTACCTTAATCTTTGTTTTTCAACAAGTTGCGTCATGGGCGCAGCAACCTTGGAAGCCCGTGCCTGGCACCCTGACCACCCCGTGGACGGACAAAGTGATCACGGATTCCCCCTTCCCCGAATACCCTCGCCCAACCATGACCCGCCTCGATTGGGTCAACCTGAACGGCTTGTGGGACATCCAACTTTTAGAGGAAAAAACTGGGGAAAAAGTCAAACAAGGTAAGATTTTGGTGCCGTACCCCGTCGAGTCGGCGCTGTCGGGCTGCGGCTGGCGGGTGGAGCCATCGCAGGTCATGGTCTATAAGCGGAAGGCTTTCATGCCGGGCCGCTGGAAGGGGCAACGGGTGCTGCTGCACTTCGGCGCCGTGGACTGGCACACGACCGCCTACGTGAACGGCAAAAAAGTGGGCGACCACAAAGGCGGCTACGACCCTTTTTACTTCGACATCACCGACGCCATCACCCTGGACGAGGAGGCCGAGCTGTCCATCCATGTCACCGACCCGACCAACAGTGGCGGGCAGCCTGTCGGCAAACAGTCCCTCACACCCGGCGGCATTTTTTACACGCCCACCAGCGGCATCTGGCAGACGGTTTGGATGGAACCTGTGCCAAAAAGCTATGTCCGCTCCTACCGTGCCGAACCGCAGGCCTCCAGGAAACGGGCTGTGATTAGGGTGGAAACGGAGGGCATCACCAAGGACCAAAAAGTAGTGGTCAACGTCCTGCAAGACGGGTGGGTGGTATCGAGCGCCAGTGGCAAAGCGGGTGCGCCGCTCATGGTTTTCGTGAAGGACGGCCACCTTTGGACGCTCGAAGACCCATATCTATATGACATTGAAGTCCTGATTGAGGGCAGCAACGGCAAGCCCGTGGACAAGGTGAAGGGCTATTTTGGGCTGCGCAATACCAGCGTTGGCCCCGACGAAAAGGGCGTGACCCGCCTCATGCTCAACGACAAGCCCATCTTCCAGCTCGGCCCACTCGACCAGGGCTTCTGGCCCGACGGCCTCTATACCGCTCCCAACGAGGAGGCCATGAAATACGACATCGAAACGCTCAAGTCGTTGGGGTTCAATATGATACGCAAGCACGTAAAGGTGGAGCCAGCTCGCTGGTATTACCTCTGCGACAAACTCGGCATACTCGTTTGGCAGGACATGCCGAGTGCCAACCTCAAGACGGAGGACGAGCGGACGCAGTTTCGGTGGGAAATGAAGGCGATGGTGGACCATCTTTTCAACCACCCCAGCATTGTAATGTGGGTGCCGTTCAACGAAGGTTGGGGGCAGCACGATACGCCATTTTATGTAGAAAGGCTGCGGGAATGGGACCCCACCCGCCTCGTCAACAATGCCTCTGGCTGGACGGATGCCGGGGTAGGTGACGTGCTGGACATCCACGATTACCCAGGCCCATCTTCCCCCAAAGTGGTGGATGGCCGTGCAGCCGTGTTGGGCGAGTTCGGTGGCTTGGGCCTCAATGTCGCCGGCCACTCATGGTCTGCGGAGGGCTGGGGCTACCAACAAATCGAAACGCCCGAAGCGCTGTTGACCCGCTATGAGGAGCTTTACCGAAAGCTGTTTTCGTTGGTGGAAACGGAGGGATTGAGCGCAGCGGTCTATACACAGGTGAGCGACGTGGAGACCGAGAACAATGGCCTAATGACCTACGACCGCAAGGTGCTGAAGTTCGACCCCGTCCTGCTTCGGTTGGCCCACCGTGGCCAGATGCCGCCAAAACCAAGCACTAATACGAACCTTTTTGTGAAATCCACCAATGTGACTTTGACCACCGTCAAGCCCAATGCCGCCATCGAATACGCCATTGAAACGGGAAAGGGGCCATTGGTTTGGCAGCGGTATTCCACGCCCATTCCGTTGAAGAAGACCACGGCCATCCTCACCCGTGCGGCATGGCCGGACAGCCTGCGGAGCCACGAGCAGCGCTATGTTATCACAAAAACAAAGGCCATGAAGCCGAAGGGCAAAGTTGGCAAACAGCTTGGCCTCTCGGCAAAGGTTTATCAAGGCACTTGGGACAAACTGCCCGACTTTGCCAAGTTGACGCCTTCCAAATCACTGGTTGTCAACGAGATAAGTTTGCAGCAAATAGAAGCCAAGGAAGATTTCGGCGTGTTGTTCGACGGGTGGTTGGAGATACCTACGGCGGGCGTTTACACCCTGCACCTCCGCTCCGACGATGGCTCCCGTCTAACCCTCAGTGGGCAGCTGCTGATAGACAACGACGGGATACACGGGATGAGCGGACAACCAGCGAGTGTGGCCTTAACGGCTGGAAAGCACCCGATTCAAGTGGCGTACTTTCAGAAAAAAGGCGGGTTGGGGTTGGAGTTCTGGCTGGAGGATGCCTTTGGGAAAAAAGTGGAGGCGAATTTTGGGCATTGAAGGATTTAAGATGGAAGGTTGACGACTGACGATGGATATGCCCCAATCGTCAATCGTCAATCGCAATTCATCAATCGTTAAAACGGCAAGTCCTCGTTAACGTGTGCAGGCTCGTCGCTGGCGGTTGGGAAGTCATAGTCGGGGTCGGCAGCGGCGGGCGGTGCAGATGCAGGGCTTCCCGCCTTTTCGATGCGCCAGGCGTTGAGGTTGGTGAAGTATTTTCCCTGCCATTCCCGGCCACGGAGGTCGAAGTGGACCTTGATGCTTTCCCCTTCTTTGTGTGGGTCAATGGCGGCGCAGCGGTCCTGCGTCAATTGGAACTTGATGTACTGTGGGTAGTTGCCATCTGGCACTTCTATGACGAACTCCCTCGCCTGAAAGGAGGCTGATTTGCTTTCAGCGTCAAACTTGCGGAGGAGCTTGCCTTCAATTTCAAAGGTTGGCATAGTGAATAGTTGATTAGTTGAATTGTTGACCCTTTTGGGCTTTGTTTTGCCATAAAAAAACGAAAGACGGATTGCTCCGTCTTTCATTTTCGCCGTCAAAATTAGGTAAACTCTGGCGAATGGAAACAAGGCCAGCGATGATTTTTAAAAAAAGGTGACAGCCTCGTCGGTGGTCAATTTGTAAATATCAGTGGCGCTGCTGCACAGCACGGCCTTGTTGCCCCGGATAGCAATGGGGGCTCTTAGGAGGGAAGGATTGTGCATGATTACATTAAGCCAGTCTTGGTCGTTGAACGCCCTGCCTCGGATGTTTTTTTGGTAATATGGATGGGACTTGTCCATTAAATCTTTTGGGTGGAGGTCGAGGGCACTGAGTATTTGCTGCCAACTGGTGCCAGTAGATGGTGCTTGGTCAAAAGCGTAGGTTTTGATATACGGTGCCAAACCTTGAGCATGTGCGACCGTTTTGCGGTCGTTGCTCGATTGTGGATTGAAATAAATTAGGATTTCTCTGCGATGTGTCTTCATGCTGCAATGGTTTTGGAAATGAAAAAAAGTGGAACGTCCCAAAAGTACACCATGTATTTTGACTTGTCAAGTATTTCGGCTAAAAATGTCGAAATAGTTTAAAAGTACGCAATTTTAGAAGTGCATAAAATTCAATGGTAGTTTTTTGTTCTGATGTGATGTTTTAAAAAATCGGGATTAACTTCCCTTGCTATTTGGCATATTTGCGGCCCGAAAATTCAGGAAACATGATAAACCTTACCAAACATTCCCTCCAAAAATTGGAAGTCCTTTTTCAGGAGCTGGGCTATGTAATCCGTTATGAAAAGGGCAATTTCAATTCCGGCTACTGCATCGTGGAGGCACGCAACATCGTGATAATCAACAAGTTCTTCGAGACGGAGTCCCGAATCAACACCTTGCTCGACATTTTGCAGAACATCAATTTTGAGGCGGGGGTGTTGAGCGAGAAATCTGCGAAGTTCTACCAGCGGATTTTGCAGCACAACCCAGGGGAAGAGGAGCAGCAGGAGGAGCAGGGCTGATTTTTCTCAATGCGCTTTCAACCCGCCGACCTATTTTTGCGCCCAAATCGCATTCATGCAATTACTCATAAAAAATGCGACCCTCGTGCATCCCGCCTCACAGCACGATGGTTCAGCGGCAGACATTTTAATAACGGACGGAAAAATTGAGACCATTGGCAATGGCTTGACTGTTGTCGGTGCCACGGTTTTCGATGCAAATGGCGCTTGTGTTTCCCCCGGCTGGCTCGACCTCGGCACCCTCGTTGGCGACCCCGGCCTTGAGCACCGAGAGGATTTCGCATCCGTCGAGAAAGCGGCGGCAGCGGGCGGCTACACTGCCATTGCCTGCCTGCCCAATACGCTTCCTGCCACCCATTCCAAGTCGGAGGTGCAATACGTTCGCAGCCGTTCGCAGGGCAGCTTGGTTGATTTTTTGCCCATCGGTGCTGTTTCGCACGACTGCGGCGGCAAGGACATCACCGAGATGTACGACATGCAGGCGGCAGGTGCGGTGGCTTTTTCCGATGGCAAAAAATCGGTGCAGGACAGCGGCCTCATGCTCCGAGCGCTCCAGTACGTGAAGCCCTTTGGCGGCGTTATCCTCAACCGCCCGCACGACCGAACGATGGCACCAAGCGGCCAGGTGCACGAAGGCGTGATGAGCACTTCCCTCGGCATGAAGGGCATACCGGCGCTGGCAGAGGAACTGATGCTGCGTCGGGACATTTACTTGGCCGAGTACACGGGGTCCCGCTTCCATGCCCTCAACATTTCCACGGCGGGCGCTGTGGAACTGGTGCGGCAAGCCAAGGCCCGTGGGCTTCAAGTGACGGCCTCCGTGGCTGCCATGAACATTGCCTGTGACGACCATTTGTTAAGTGAGTTTGACCCACACTGGAAGGTGATGCCGCCCATCCGGGAGCTATTGGACATGGAAGCCCTGAAAGCTGGCCTCGCCGATGGCACCATTGACTGCATCACCTCCAACCATACCCCGCTCGACCCAGAGTCGAAGAACTTGGAGTTTCCCTTCGCCGACTTTGGGGCGATTGGACTGGAAACGGCATTTGGGCTTAGTTGGATGCACCTTTTCAATTCATTGACAGTCAGTCAGTTGGTGGAAAAGTTGGCCATTTCGCCTCGACAAATTTTGGGTTTGCCTCCGGCAAAACTTGGCCCCGGCATGGAGGCCAACCTGACGATTTTTGACCCAAACTTGGAATGGACTTTTTCAAAAAAAGACATTTTTTCCAAATCGAGGAACACTCCCTTGGTGGGCTGGCGGATGAAGGGCAAGGTGTTGGGCGTGGTGAACAAAGGGCGGTTATGGAGGACTGATGGTTGAATTTAAAAGGTCTTTGGTCTAATTTTTAATTCGATTAATACTGGAGGAAAGCTATCTTTCCGCCATTCTTTCACCTTTCAAAACTCGAAACGTTATGACAACTTTAGATGATCCACGCAGAACCGTTGACCCACAATCTGTTTCCATTTGGCCTACTGCACTTCGCTACGGTGGTATCCTTGGCGGTATTGCAGTCGTGTTGGGCCTCATTATGTACCTGACTGGCCTGACCGAACCTGAAAATCAGCAAAGCGCTGGCGCAATGGGTTTGGGTTGCCTATCTGGTATCATTACGATTGTTGGCCTTGTACTGGCCATCAAAAAACACCGTGACCAAGACCTCGGCGGTGCTATCAGCCTCGGCAGGGCGATTGGGGTAGGTACGGCTACCGCTGTAATTTCAGGTGTCATCAGCGCAATATGGGGTGTCATTCAAAACAATATTATTGCCCCCGAAATAATGGAGCAGACCCGGGAAGCCATGATAGAAAATGCACAACCCGGCCAAGAGGAACTGATGGAGACGATGGCAAATATTATGACGAACCCAGTGATAGGGCCTCTTGCGACGATTCTTGGTTCTGCATTTTTGGGCCTTATTTTATCCCTTATCATTGGTGCCATCATGAAGAAGGACCCCGCCCCCACCGTTTAACGAAAACAACTTCTATGCAACAAACCGCAGTAAAATACGGTATCATAACAGGTATAGCCATCGTGCTATACCTGTTTGTTTTTCACCAAATCAATCGGGAGCTTTTGCTGAACCCGATGGTTTATTGGAGTCCAATCATTGTGTCGGTGGTGGCCATGACATTGGTCGTGAAGAAAGTTCGGTCTGACAACAATGGCAAAATTGCGCAGCGGGAAGCCTTGAAACTGGCTTTTTTGACCTATGTGCTTGCTTACCTTTTTTTCACGGTATTCATCTATGTTTTGTTCAACTACCTCGACCCAGGATTGGTGGAACTGCAAAAAAAAGCCATGCTCGGTGCTGGCCGGAAGATAGAAGGGCTGGATTTTACCATGACTTTGGGCAAAGTGTTGTTCCAATATGCCTACATGCTCATTCCGGGATTTTTTCTGTCCTATATGGTTGCCAATTTTATGAAAAAATAGACCAGTCTGGAGTTCGTCAGTTGGCAGTTGGCAGTCAAGAACTGCTTACTCGGTACTGACTGCCAACTGCCAACTGTCGAACCCGCCAAAGGCGGACAAGCTGTCGAACTCAAAATGGATTTAACCGTCGTAGTACCGCTTTTCAACGAAGACGAAAGCCTCCCGGAGCTGGAAGCCTGGATTCGCCGTGTGATGGAAGCCAACCGGTTTTCCTATGAAATCATCATGGTGGACGATGGCTCAAAGGACCGCTCATGGCAGGTCATCGAAGACTTGGGGCGGCAAAACCCAAATGTCAGGGGCATCAAATTTCGCAGGAACTACGGCAAGTCCGCCGCGCTTTTCGTGGGGTTTGAGGCTGCGCAAGGCGATGTGGTCATCACCATGGACGCCGACTTGCAGGACAGCCCCGATGAAATTCCCGAGCTGCGCCGCATGATTGTCGAGGATGGCTTCGACCTCGTGAGCGGCTGGAAGCGCAAGCGCTACGACCCCATCATGAAGACCATCCCCAGTAAGTTCTTCAACGGCGTCACCCGCTGGATAAGCCATATCCCGCTCCACGATTTCAACTGTGGCCTGAAAGCCTACCGCAACGACGTGGTGAAAAGCATCGAAATCTACGGCGAGATGCACCGATACACGCCATTGCTGGCCAAGTGGTCGGGCTATACCAAAATCGGTGAAAAAGTGGTGGAGCACCGTGCCCGCCAGTTCGGCGTTTCCAAGTTCGGCCTCGACCGCTTCGTGAACGGCTTTCTCGACCTTCTCTCCATTACCTTTATTGGCAAATTCGGGAAGCGCCCGATGCACTTCTTCGGCACTTGGGGCGTGCTTTTTTTCCTCAGCGGCCTTGGCATCCTGCTTTGGCTGAGCATCGAAAAACTCTTCCGCCAAACCTACGGTATTGCGGAGCGGCCCTTATTTTATTTCGGAATCCTGACCCTTATCGTCGGTACGCAGTTGTTCGTCACGGGCTTTTTGGCGGAGCTTTTGGTGCGAAATTCGACGACTAGGAACCAGTACGTGATAGAGAAACGGACTTAACCCATTGCAGCTATGTCCGCAATCCGCAATCCACAATCCGTAATCCTATTGAGCCCTGCCCATCCCCTTCGTGGCGGCATCGCCGCATTCACGGAGCGCTTCGCAATGGAGTTGCAGCAAGAAGGCCATGAGGTGGTCATCTACTCGTTTTCGTTGCAGTACCCCAGTTTTTTGTTCCCGGGCAAGACCCAGTTCAGCAGTGACCCAGCGCCGCCCGGCCTCGCCATCCGCACCTGCGTCAATTCCGTGAACCCGCTCAACTGGCTCAAAATCGGGCTGGAACTGCGCCGCCTCCGTCCCGACCTCATCGTGCCCCGGTACTGGCTACCGTTCATGGGGCCGTGCCTCGGCAGCATCCTGCGGCTGGCAACAAGCAACGGCCATACCATGGTCGTCGCCATCGCTGACAACGTGCTGCCCCATGAGAAGCGCCCCGGCGACCGCCTGTTCACCCGCTGGTTCGTAAAGGCCTGCGATGCCTTCGTGGTGATGAGCCAATCCGTGATGGACGACCTTCGTCAGTTCACGCAAAAGCCTGCCGCCTGCATCCCACACCCCATTTATGACAATTATGGGGAGAAATCGCCCCGAGAGGAGGCGCTGGCGCAACTTGGGTTGCCTTCGGCAATGGGCTACCTGCTCTTCTTCGGCTTCATCCGGGACTACAAAGGGCTGGACTTGCTGCTCGAAGCAATGGCCGACGAGCGCATCCGCCGCATGAACTTGAAGCTCATCGTGGCAGGCGAATACTACGGCAACAGGGAAAAGTACGAAGCGCAAATCCAAAGTTTGGGCATTGAAAACCAATTGGTTATGCGGAGCGATTACATACCGAACGACGATGTGAAGCACTTTTTCGGCGCAGCCGACCTCGTGGTGCAGCCGTACCGGACGGCCACGCAAAGCGGCATTTCGCAGATGGCCTACCATTTTGAAAAACCGATGGTGGTAACCGATGTGGGCGGCTTGGCGGAGATTGTGCCGCATGGAAAAGCGGGCTACGTCGTGCCAGTTGACCCGACGGCCATTGCCGATGCCATCGTTGATTTTTTTGAAAATGACAGGGCCGCAGCGTTTTCTGAGGGCGTTGCCGAAGGCAAGCAGCGGTTCTCGTGGGCGGCGATGGTGGAGGGGGTAATGAAGTTGGCTATTGGCAGCCGATAGCGGCAAATACTTGTTTAATCATTTAAAAACATCCTGCAAAGGCATTGAAATATTGAGCTTTTTATCAATGAGCATCTCATTTGACCTGAAAATTTCATAATCGTCAGGGTTTGAAAAAACATACACGTTGTCAACGCCTGGCAGGACAATCCAGCAGGAGAGGACACCATGTGAAAAGTAGGCCTGCGCCTTCGCAAACAAATCTCCGAAACTTTGGGTTGGCGAAAGGATTTCAATTGCGCAAAGCGGCGGTTCAGACACCTTGATTTGGTCGTTTTTTGTGTCAAGCTTTTTCCAAGGAAATAGAGAAATATCAGGTACGCTTGGCCAATCTGAAAGGTCAAGGCTGAGTTCGGAAATGATGCGGTATATAGATTTAAATGCGGCTAATTCAATGATGAGGTTCGCTTGGATGGAACCATGGTTGAAGGAGGGCATAGGCTTGTTTCGTTCAGTTTCGTAATCTGTGGTTTTGACGGCTTGAGTTTCAAAATCCATTGGAATATTTTTTTACAAAAATAGCGGTTACAGGTTAGAAATCAATCATTTTGTTCATTTTATGGAATTTACCAACCAATGAGCAAGCCTTGCCCGTTGCTTACCATTTGCCTGTTTTGAGAAAAACCCCCTACATTTGGCCGGTTCAAACAAGGCGATGAAGTTTCAATTACCTCGAAATATTTCCACCGAAAAAATGCTGTCGTTCCTCAAGCGGGCGGAGAAACGGCAGGTCGCCCTGTTGCCCGGAGGCGAAGAAAAACCAGCGCTCCAACTGCCCATTCCCCGCACCCCGTTCGATATTTACCGCAAGGACAAACTGATTAAGTTGCTGAACCTCAGACAGTTGGCAGAGGGGCGGTCGGTGCTGGAGATTGGCTGTGGGGTGGGCGATTTGCTCAAGGAGATAGCCCGGTACAACCCAAAGGAACTCTACGGCGTGGACAGCTCCGAGAAAATGGTGGCTTATTCACGGGAGTACCTGAAGGAAGAGAAAGTGGACGTGCAGGTGGCCAATGTGTTCCGGCTGCCCTTTCCCGAAAAGTCGTTTGACTTGGTGGTGGTGATGTCCGAGTTCCAGTACGTGCCGGACGACGGTCAGGTGGAGCGCCTCATGTACGAGGTGTGCCGGGTGGCCCGCCAGTGGGTCATTTTGGTGGAAGAAACATCGCCAGAGGAAACGGTAAAAGAAAATCTTATCGCCCGAACCATCGAACAATACAAGACGGAGATGAAGAAAAAGCGGTTTTACCTCCGCAAGGTGGACATACTCGACATTGCCGCCACGAGTTATGTTTATACCAGCCGCCGCAACCCTTGGCATTGGGTACGCTGGGTTTTCAGCCCGTTGCTGTACCTGCTGGGCTTCCCCAGTTCCGTGATGAATATGCCGACGAGCGAAGAAAAAGTACCAGACTCGGACCTGGCGATGAAACTCCAGGCACTGACGCTTCCCTTTGCCACCAACCTCGACAGCGTGTTCCGCAAGGTGGAAGGCACCACGGTGATGCGGTTCGAGCGGGAGCAGTTGTTTCGGCGGGGGTGATGTTGTGGCCGCCCAATTTATTGGGCAGGCCGTTGGCACAGCGGCATATATTTATTTGGCCTGCCCAATAAATTGGGCGGCCACCCTCACTTCCACTTAAAGGTTTCAATCATCCGCTCCACGTCCCTCCGCATGAAATCATAGACGGGGGCGAGGCTGTCCGTGTTGGCTTTGGTGTAAAAATACAACGCCCCTCTGAAAAAATGCTGCTGCTCCAAAGTGTCGGTGAGGAAAAACTGCAATTGCGAAGCCACTGGGCCTTCCACGGAAAACAGCATACCCTTTACGTTGTGCGCTCGGTTGAGCAGGGGCGTTTCTTGGATATAGGTGGCTTTTTTGTTGTGCCAATCAGTCATTTTGAAGGCATCCGTTTTCAGTTTGTCGGCGTTTTTTTGCTTGGTGATGGGCGCATAGCTGCAATGCAAGCGACAGTCAAAGTCCTTGACCACGACGTTGAACCAACAGGGATGCTCCGGTTTTTCGTCAAAAAAAGTCGTGTCCTGCTGTATGACGGCGTACTTCGGGTACTCGAACGTGAACCCGCAGTAGCCCTGCGTGAACGGCTGGTAAGCCTTCTCTGGATAGACCACTTTGGGATAGGCACGGGGCTTGGGGGTGAGAATGGGGTCTTCGCAGGAAGACAAGAAAAGTACGACGAAAAAGATTGCTAAAAACCTCATTTACAATAGTTTGTGAAACTAAAACGAGCCGTTTTTTTGATAAAAACGGCTCGTCGGAGTATTTAATTGGCAGTGATTGCAGTGGAAATGGTCACTGACTGCAAACTGATGTCTAACTCAAAATGGCAGGTCATCGGCTGGGGAGTCGCCCACATCGCCCATAACACCTGCGGGTTCTGGCACGGAAGTTCCGCCGCTCCCGCCTTTGTTGGAGTAAGCTGGTTCGTCGCCTGCGCCTGGGAATGAGCCACCGCCGCCTTCCTTGCGCTCCAACATGCGGAAGTCGCTGGCCACTATCTCAGTGAAATATTTTTTAACGTTGTCCTTATCGGTGTACTCCCGGTAAGTCAGTTTGCCCTCTACATAGACGAGCATTCCCTTTTTGAGGAATTTTTCGGCAATTTCGGCCAATGAACGCCAAACGACAACGTTGTGCCATTCGGTGGTGTCAACTTTGTTGCCGTCCTTGTCTTTGTAGCTTTCTGAAGTAGCTAAGGTAAACTTGGCCACGACAGCTCCGGTTTCAAGCCTCCGTACCTCGGGGTCTTTCCCAAGGCGGCCGATGAGCGTAACTCGATTCAACATAACTATACAGGTTTGTGGTTAAAGTTTCTCATACTTCCCGTCTATCGCCGGGGGGTGTATGTTTATTCAAAAGAGTTCTAAAGGTAAAAACTTCTGTTTGATGTACAAATCAATGACCTTTGGAAAGGCAAAATTGGCGAGTTTTCCCCGCTCCACCGCCACCCAGTTTGCTACTTTTGGCAAAAAATCGGCTCCGACCTCCAGCTCCCAGAACGTGGCCACGATGCGCTGGTGCGTCAGCTCCTGCCGCTGTGGCGGCGAGGTCCGCAGCAACTGCCAGCGCGAGTCGGCAAGCCAATCCACTGCCGTTTCGTTCTTCATCAAGAACAGTTGGTCGTCCGGCAAGCTTTCTGTTTCAATCAATGGGAAGTCGTAGAGGTTTTGCCAGATGTCCTTTTCGCTGCGTTTTTTTATAAAAACCTCGCCGTTTCTGTTGATAATCAGGTAGTTGAAAAAACGCTGCCGCCGCTCCAGTTTCTTGGACTTCACGGGCAGTACGCCAGTTCTTTTCTCCAAAAAAGCCACGCAGTGCGGCCGCATTGGGCAAGTCGGGCATTTCGGCGCAGCCGGCGTGCAGTGGGTAGCCCCAAAGTCCATGATGGCCTGGTTATATTGCGGATTTGCGATTGCGGATTGGGGATTGGGGCCTTCCGCTGTCCGCCGTCCGCTATCCGCAATTTCAAGGAGCTGCTGCGCCAGCGCCGCAAAAAGCTTCTTCCCCTCCGTCGTGTCAATTGGCGTGGCGATGCCAAAAAAACGAGACAGCACCCGGTAAACGTTGCCATCCACCACGGCATGAGGCATGTCGTAGGCAAAGGATGCGATGGCTGCCGCCGTGTAATCGCCCACGCCTTTCAGCGAGCGGATGCCTTTGAAAGTGGTTGGGAATGAGCCGCCCAGCTCATGGGCGATGTGCTTGGCGGCGGCATGGAGGTTGCGGGCACGGGAGTAGTAGCCGAGGCCCTCCCACAGCTTCATCACCTCGTCTTCGGGAGCATCTGCGAGGTCGGCCACGGTGGGGTATGCTGCCTTGAATCGCTCGAAATACGGCAGCCCCTGCTCCACCCTTGTCTGCTGCAAGATGATTTCGGAGAGCCAAACGAGATAAGGGTTGCGCTCGCCCTTCCAAGGCATGGGGCGATGGTGGCCGACGTGCCATTCGAGGAGGTTTTTAGTAAAGTAAAGATGGTGGTCGGTGGTGGCCATGCAGGGATGGTTTTGTGGGCAAGATTACGGGATTTTTTGGGAGGGGCTTTGAGGAGCAGCGCTTTCCCTCCAAAAAAGCAAAAAGCCCTGCGCCAAACTTCCCGCATAAAAGCGCTGGAAAATGTGGGCGCAGGGCTTAATCACCTGCTTCCAAAAAGGTTCACTTAAGTGACGACTACTGTATAGGTATTACCCTTTTCACACGTGCATCATGTCCTTTTCCTTCACCTCGATGAGGTGGTCAATGGACTTCACGTATTTGTTCACCAAGTTTTGGACGCCGTCCTCTTTGTCCTTTCCGGCATCTTCGGCATAACCATCCTTCACGGCTTTCTTGATGGTGTCAAGGGCTTTGTGGCGGATGCTGCGCACACTGATTTTGGCTTCTTCGCCAACACCCTTGGCCTGCTTCACGAGGTCACGGCGGCGCTCTTCGGTGAGCATCGGGATGGTAAGTCGGATGACCTCGCCGTCATTCATCGGCGTTATGCCGAGGTTTGCCTCAAAGATGGCGTTCTCGATGGGCCGGAGCATGGATTTCTCCCAAGGCTGTATGACGATGGTGCGGGCATCGGCAGTGGAGATGCTGGCCACTTGGTTGACTGGGGTCATGGCACCGTAGTAGTTGACCGCAATGTCATTGAGCAGGGAGGTGGAGGCTTTTCCGGTCCTGATTTTGGTAAGCTCGTACTGGAGGTGCTCGACGGCGGCGTTCATGGCTTCATCGGCAGCCCTCATTAAGTCGTTAATGTCTTCCATTTTGCGTAGTCAAATCATGTGTGTGGGGTTTGGGCGATGTTGAAGCATCGTGCAGCGCCAGCATACGCCTTTGGCCCGGCTTAAAAATTGTAGATTACTTCCCCTTTTTGGACATCTATGTCTTTGCTGTCCCTCAGTTTTTGAATGATGCGCTCGACATTTCCATGCAGGGAAACTTCTTGACTGTGCAAAACTATGTAATTTTTCAGCGTTGAAATCTCTGCGGGGCGGTTGCCGGAGCGGATGAGCCGCTTGACGGTTTCCTCTGCGGTGCGGGTGATTAGCTCCTCCTCGACCATGACTGGCATACCATTGTCATCATCGTCGTGGAAATTGTTCATGGAAAACTCGTCCACAAACTCAGGCGGCTTGGAGTAGTTGAGATTGGATTCTTCGTAAACGGAGCTTTCGTCCTGTTTGCGCTTGACGCGGATGCAGCTCCTACCAGTGGTGTTGATGAAGCTGATGAGGGGGTCGAACTCAGGGTCATTGGACACGACGGCGAACTCCACGTCAGCTTCGAGCTTTTGGTGGAGCTTGCCCATGATGAAGGCGATGTGGTAGTTCAGCTTGCCGCCTCCGGCGTTGTTCACCACTATCCAGCGGAGGTTCTTGCCAGAGCGCTGTGCTTGGCGAACAAGGGCAAGCGGCACCGTTTCCTGGCTGGATTCGACGAAAATGAAGATTTTGGAAGCAACCTTCTCCAGCTTCTTGAACTTGACTTGAAGCAGGTTTTCGTAATCAATAAATAAGTATCTACGGGTCTGAGTGTTCATGTTTTGAATGGTGCCTGAATGATTGTGTGGTGAAATATTTCTGTTGGTTAAAGACTTTTAAGCCCCGTTGTTCTAAATTTGGACGCTAAAATATGCCAAGAAGGTAACATGTAAAACTTTCTCTCGATTTTTGTGAAATAAAAAGAGAAGCCACAGTTTTTACCTTTGCAAAAAATCGGATGGCCAACTGACCAAGGCAATAGTTTTTTTGCTATCGCCGTTCACTTGCCAAATTCTCGGTTACATGCATTTTTCATCCAATATCAACAACTCAATTTTATAGCCTCATGCACAAAAAATCCTGTTTGTTGGCGCTGGTTTTACTTGTCGCCTCCTCGCTTTTCGCCCAAAATAGCGCTTTCCAAGCCTATATTGACAAGTACAAAAAAATCGCTGTTCAGGAAATGGACCGAGCGGGCGTTCCTGCAAGCATCAAGATGGCACAGGCCCTGCTCGAATCCGGTGGCGGCAACAGCGAGCTGGCCCGCAAAGCTAACAATCACTTCGGAATAAAATGCCACTCCGACTGGACCGGAAAAACTTATTCATTGGAGGACGACGATTACGACAGCTTTGGCAACTTGCAAAAGTCCTGCTTCCGCAAGTACAAGACGGTAGAGGAATCCTACATCGCCCACTCGGAGTTCCTGCGGGACCCCCGCAAGGCCAACCGCTACGGGTTCCTCTTTCGGCTCAACGTCCGGGACTATAAAAGCTGGGCAAGGGGCCTCAAAGCATCAGGTTATGCCACCGCTGGGACTTATGACGAGCGCCTCATCAAAATCATTGAAACCTATAAACTCTACGAATTGGACAGGCTCTCCGACGACAACTTCCCAGAAGGCCGTCCAAGCAGAGACAAGGACTTTATCGCTGGGCTTGACCTCCGCCGCATAAACGACGTGAAGGTCGTTTTTGCCAAAAACAATGTCACCGTTGAGGAAATTTCCCAGAAAAGCAACATCTCCATCAAGCGCTTGGAGCGCTACAACGAAACGTTGCCGACCGTGACGGCGTCGCTGCCAGATGATACCCGTATCTACATCCAGCCCAAACGCTGCCGAGTGCGTGGGGGCAGCAAGTGGCACTACGTGAAAGCGGGCGAATCGTTGTTCGACATCTCGCAGCATTACGGCGTGAAGATGAAACGCCTCCGCAAGCGCAACCGGGTGCCAGAAAACGCCGAGCTGCAGCCCAACCAGCGGCTCAAGCTCCGGGGCTTCAACATCCCCAAAGGCGAACAGCCACGCCTGACTACTGAGCCTAAGCCAACGGAAACCGTCCCGCCATTGCTCAATTCCGACGAAGGCTTCATGCAAGACGAAGACGTGGCGCCCGAACCTATCGATACACCTAATACCCCAACTATCGAAAACCCAAAGCCTGAACAACCAACAGGGACGGCCTTCCATACAGTGGAAAAGGGCGACACGCTATACAGCATCTCCCGCCGCTACGGCCTCACGGTGAATGCCCTGAAGCAGCTCAACAACCTGACCAACGATACCATCAGCATCGGCCAGAAGCTGCGAGTGAAGTAACCAGGGGGCTGCGGGTTGAATCAATGATGTTCGGGTTTGTTTTCTAACTTTGCGATCCAAGATGCACAGCCAAACCTTGCACTGGGTTTGGCTGTGCTTTTTACAGCACGCTGTGTTTTTTCAAAAAAAATCCGAATACGATGAAAGTGAAATTCTTTTTGGCAGTGGTGTTTTTCGCTTTGACGACCGCCCACCTGGTTGCCCAAGGCACGGCATTTGGCCTCAAGGGCGGCCTGACACTTGGCGTCCAGAAATGGAACGGCTTCGACCAAGACCCCTTGTTCAAGTACCACGGCGCCATCTCCGCCGAGAGCTTGGACGAAACGGCCCAGTTTTCGGTGTTTGCGCAAGCAGGATACCACCTCAAGGGCAGCGCACTACGCAACCAAAATTTCCTGGACCAGAATGGCAACTTCTTTCGGCTTGCAGCCCAAGAGTTTATTTTCAAAAATGCCTCACTGGTGCTCGGCGGGAAGCGCAAGTACAATCTTTCGGACGTGTCAAGGGGCTACTACCTTTTTGGGCTTCGTGGCGACTACACGCTTGGCACCAACCTCGACAAATACAAGGAGGCCAACAGTTTCAACGGAGGCCTTTTTTACCCCGACAACGCTTTTGTGCGCAAATGGAACTATGGCGTTACGCTGGGCGGCGGCATTGAGTTTGACTTGGGTGAGCTGGTAGGCACCCTTTTGGAGATTACCGTGAACCCCGATTTCTCGTACCAGTACCGGCAGCCTGCCATCCCCAACGTTCGAGACCCTTTCACAGGACAGAATCGCACCATCCAAGAGCGATCAATCCGCAACGTCACCTTTGAAATCACCGCAGGGTTCCGGCTGCTCCGCAAAGTCGAATACATTGATTAGAAAGGATTTGAGGTCGTGAGGGTTTGAGGGGTTAAGGCACCGCGCCCCCTCAAACCCTCAAACCCTCAAACCCTCAAACCCTCCAAGCGTGGCCTCACGAAGCAGACATCAAATTGATTGGATTATCCTTTCCATTTACTTGGCGCTGGTGTTCATCGGCTGGGCCATGATATACACGGTGGGGTATGGCAAGGGCTACGAGGGCAACTTTTTTGAATTCCTGAAAAACCCTGCGGGAAAGCAACTTGTCTGGGTGATAATATCACTTGTGGTGATGTTTGCGGCGTTCCTGATTGAAGGGAAGTTCTGGCGAACGTTTGCCAATATCATCTACTTTGGGTGCATGTTGATGTTGGGCTTGGTGCTGGTGCTGGGCAAAGAAATCAACGGGGCAACTGCTTGGTTCGACTTTGGGGGCGGTGTCACCATACAGCCTTCGGAGTTTGCAAAGTTTGGAACCATCATAGCATTGGCGAGCTACTTAGGTGCTTATGCCAACAACCTGAGGTCTATCAAATCCCAACTTTACGCCTTTTCTTTTTTCCTCGTGCCCATGGTTCTGCTGCTTCTCCAGCCTGATGCGGGTTCTGCACTGGTATTTCTGGCGCTCCAATTGGTACTCTTCCGGGAAGGGCTTCCTGGTATAATCTTGTTGGTGGAACTATGTGCCGGGGCCGTGTTGGCGGCTGGGTTGGTGACCCCACCAGCGGAGTTGGCAATGGTGCTTTCAGCCCTCGGCACATTTCTGCTCGTTTGGAACACGGAGAAGCGGATTTACTGGGTGTCGGGGTTCATAATCCTCACCACTGCGGCGGTGATTGGGTTGCAGTATGACCAGCCAATGTTTGTGCTCGCAGGGGCTTTGACAATATTGCTCGGACTTTCTGTTTATCAATGGTTGCATAAAAAACAGCGATTGACCGCCCTCGTGCTGGGTGCATTCTTTGTCAGTATTGCGCTCGGGTCGGTTGCCAATTTGGGCTTCAATGCCCTTCCCCGACACCAGCAAGAACGTATCCTTGTTTGGCTAAAGCCCTCCGAAGCCGACCCCCAAGGCGCCGCCTACAACCTCAACCACTCCAAAATGGCCATCGCCTCCGGTGGCCTGACCGGCAAGGGCTTTTTGGAGGGCAGCTTTACCCAGGGCAATTTCGTGCCGGAGCAAACTACCGACTTCATCTTTTGCGCCGTCGGCGAAGAACAAGGCTTCATCGGCGTCATCTTCATCATTTCCCTTTACTTGGGCTTGATGATACGCATCGTCGTTATCGCCGAGCGGCAGCGAACCGGCTTCAACCGCCTC
Organism: Saprospiraceae bacterium UBA6168; assembly: GCA_002435785.1. Taxonomy (GTDB): domain Bacteria; phylum Bacteroidota; class Bacteroidia; order Chitinophagales; family Saprospiraceae; genus UBA6168. Next base: position 54,287 of record DIUC01000020.1, read on the forward strand.
TACGCTTATGGCGTGGCCAGTGTACTTTTCGTGCACTTTTTTATCAACATCGGAATGACGATGGGACTGATGCCTATCATCGGCATTCCTTTGCCCTTCCTTAGCAAGGGCGGCTCAAGCCTCCTTGCCTTTTCCATCATGATTGGTGTGCTGTTAAAATTAGATTCTGAGAAGTAGGAGGAAATGACACCCTGATATCAAGTTGGTGTGTTTGGAAGAAGCTGACTTATTCAGGGAGTTACATCTGCCGATTTGACGCCGCCCGCCCTTCCATGCCATCCTTACAGCCGTTTCCCTCAAAAACCTGCCATTTATTGCGCCAGCAAAAACCAAAACCTCCATGGCACAAATCTTGGCCTCCTGCCTAAAATCTGCAAAAGTTCCCAACACCTGACAGTTTGACAACCAGAAGGTCGTATTTTTGTGGGCTTGTTTCATTTTTACACAAACATCCTATAGTTGGCCATTGGAAAATAAGGAACTGACCCCCAACACCGAAATTTCCTGGTTTCCAATTCCCAACCTCCCAACTCAGTTATGCCATTAATAGATGAATTATATGCGCCGGAAGGGTTTGATGAAGAAGGCGAATTCATGCCCCTAATCACCATAGAGGAGGAAGACGAACTCAGCATCAAAGACCCCTATCCCGAAGTGCTGCCCGTGCTGGCTCTGAAAAACACCGTGCTATTCCCCGGCGTGGTCATCCCCATCACGGTGGGCCGTGACAAAAGCATCCGGGCCGTGCAAAAAGCCTACGACCACCACCGCATCGTGGCCGTGCTATCGCAACGGGACAGCAAAGTGGAGAACCCCGGCGTGGACGACCTGTTCGACATCGGTACGCTCGCCCGCATCATCAAGCTGATACGGATGCCGGACGGCACCACCACAGCCATCCTGCAAGGCCGCCGCCGCTTCCGGCTGGCTAAAATGGTGTCCGAAACCCCCTACATGCAGGGCACGGTGGAGGAAATCAACTACACCATGCCCAAGAACAAGCTGGAGTTCGAAGCCATCATGGCGTCCATCACGGACAAGGCCCGCAACATCATCCAGCTCTCCCCGCACATCCCCTCCGAGGCGGTCGTGATGATAAAAAACATCAACAACCCCAGCTTCCTCATCAACTTCATCGCCTCCAACCTTGGCGTGAAACTGATTACCAAACAGGCCATTCTCGAAGAAAACAACCTCGCCAAAAAGGCCGAAAGCCTGCTGGAGCAAATGGACACAGAGCTTCAACTGCTGGAACTGAAGGACCGCATAGAGAGCAAGGTTCGGGTGGACATCGAGAAGCAGCAGCGGGACTACTATCTCAGCCAACAGCTCAAGACCATTCAAGAAGAATTGGGCGGCAACCCTCAAGAGGAGGAGCTTCGGGTGTTGGTGGACCGGGCCAAGAAAAAGAATTGGCCCAAAAATGCCGCCGATACCTTCGACAAGGAAATCAACAAGCTGCGCCGTATGAACCCACAGGTGGCCGAATACGCCATCCAGATGAACTACCTTGACGTGCTGCTGGAGCTACCTTGGGAAGATTTTACGAAAGATAATTTCGACTTGAACCGTGTGCTAAAAGTGCTGGATAAAGACCACTACGGCCTGGAAAAAGTCAAGGAACGCATCCTCCAGCACCTCGCCGTGCTAAAGCTAAAGGGCGACATGAAAGCGCCCATCCTCTGCCTCGTCGGCCCTCCGGGCGTCGGCAAGACCTCGCTGGGCAAGAGCATCGCCACGGCCATCAAGCGCAAGTTCATCCGCATGTCGCTGGGCGGTTTGCACGACGAGGCCGAAATCCGTGGCCACCGCAAGACCTATATCGGTGCCATGCCGGGCCGCATCATCCAGTCGCTGAAAAAATCGGGTTCTGGCAACCCGGTCTTCATCCTCGACGAGATAGACAAGGTGGGCCAGAGCTTTCGGGGCGACCCATCCTCTGCCCTGCTCGAAGTGCTGGACCCGGAGCAGAACTCCACGTTTTACGACAACTACCTCGAACTGGAGTATGACCTCTCGAAGGTCATGTTCATCGCCACCGCCAACTCCACCACAACCATACAGCCCGCCCTGCTGGACCGTATGGAGATGATTTACATCAATGGCTATTCGATTGAGGAGAAAATCGAGATTTCCAAGCGCCACCTCATACCAGAGCAGTGCAAGGAACACGGCCTGAAGCCAAAGCAGGTGAGCCTGAGCAAGGCGGTCTTGACCAAACTCATCCAAGAGTACACCCGTGAATCGGGCGTGCGCAGTCTTTCCCGCCAGATTGCGGGCGTGATGCGCTTCGTGGCCAAAAAAGTGGCCATGGAAGAAGCCTACGATGTGAACGTCAAGGCCGAAGACTTGAAGGAGATGCTGGGCCCGCCACGATTTTCCAACGACCTCTACAAAGAAGCCCAGCCGCATGGCGTCGCCATTGGCCTCGCCTGGACGAGCGTTGGCGGCGAGATACTTTTCATCGAAACCAGCCTGCACAAGGGCAAGGGCACACTCACTATGACCGGCAACCTCGGCTCGGTGATGAAGGAGTCGGCCAGCACGGCACTGAGTTATATCAAGGCGCACTGCGAGGAACTGGGGGTTGACCCCAAGGAAATCGAGGAACACGACATCCATATCCACGTGCCAGAAGGTGCCATTCCGAAAGACGGCCCATCTGCGGGTGTTACCATGCTAACGGCGCTTGTTTCCGCATTTACGAAGAAGACCGTGAAGCCCTTCCTTGCCATGACGGGCGAAATCACCTTGCGTGGCAAGGTGCTTCCCGTGGGCGGCATCAAGGAGAAAATATTGGCGGCCAAGCGGGCGGGCATCAAGGAAATCATCCTCTGCAAGGAGAACCAGAAAAACGTGGAGGAAATCAACAAGGACTTCATTGATGGCGTGACATTCCACTACGTGGACCGGATGGAGGAGGTACTGAAACTGGCTATTTCCGAAGGGAAAGCCAAGAAAAAGAAAGTGTGAGGTAAAGCCAGGTCCCAATGTTGGCCTGTCGTATCTACACTACAAATATTTCTTCAAAAAGGCATGGCGATTAGTCGCCATGCCTTTTTTTTAGGATGAAAAATCCACTTATAGCTCGCCCCCCGGCCAGCGGTTAGAAAGGCCTAAAAACACACAGACCGCTGGGAATCAAAAAGATTTCCGGCGGTCTGTGGCTTTCTTCCAAATCAAAAACGCCACCGCTTTTTAGACTATAATTCTGTGAAGATGCGACAGACAATCCTGTTCGCAGGGGCTTTTCGTTCCTCTAACAGTTGCCGGGCAACATGGAAATGACTCGCCCTATTCCCAGCACACGCCCGTCGGCCCTCAAAATCTAACGACCTTCACCGCTTCCCCATTCCGGCCATCCACTACCAAGCGGAGGAAGTAAACGCCCGTGCCCTTGAAGGCACTGCCCAACTCCACCGAGCCGGATGCAGCTTGGAGGGGTACTTCGGCGACCACCCTGCCCAGCAGGTCGGTGACTACGAGGCTGGCTTTGTCAAAGGCATTTTTCAATTCATAGGCCACCCAGAGCTGGCTGCTGAACGGATTGGGGCTTGCTACGAGTGAAGCATGATAGCCATTAGGGGTTTCCGTACTGGATGCCTGTATTTCGACAAGGTGTATGATGGCGGAGCCACCGCACTCATTAGTTGCCACGAGTTCTACTTCGTAAATGCCCGGCGAAGCATAACTATGCACCGGGTTTTCGAGCGTGCTGCCAGCAGCACCCTCTCCAAAAAGCCAAGAATAAGTATCGGCGTTCACCGAAGTGTTCGTGAACACCACGTCCAGCCCGTTTACGGTAAATGTAAACCCAGCCAATGCGCCCTCTTCCACAATGATTAAGCTGGGCTGCACAAATTCGTCGCTGCCGCCGGGGCCAGTCACCGTAAGCGACACGCTATATGTGCCGGGGCTGGCATAGGTCACGGTCGGGTTCTGCTCGGTGGAAGTAGCTGGTGTGCCGCCGGGAAATCCCCATGCCCAGCTATCCACGATACCTGCGGACTGGTCGGCGAAGGTGACTTCCAATGGAGCGCAGCTCGGCACCTGGCTGACGCTGAAGCTGGCCACTGGCGCAGCCACCGCAATCACGATTTCCGACACGAAAGTCGTTGAGCCACAGCCGTTTGTGGCGGTCAGAAAGACTGTATAGGTGCCGTTAGCGGCATAGCTATGGCTGGGGTTTTCGGCAGTGCTGGTGCCGCCATCGCCGAAGTTCCAGGCATAGCCGATGGCGCCTTCGGAGATGTTGAAGAAGGTGGCCTCCAGTTCGTTGACGGTGAACAAGAAGGCCGTGATAGGCGCAGCGTTCACTGTGATGATGTCCATCTGTGTGGCCTCGCTCGTGCCTGCCGAGTTGGTCACGGTCAGCGTGGCGCTGTAAACGCCGGGGGCGCTAAAGGTCACGGCGGGGTTTTGTACCGAGGAGGTGGCCGGGTTGCCACCGGGGAACGACCATGCCCAACTTGTCGGCTCGCCCGCCGATTGGTCGGTAAACTGCACCTCGAACGGGGCGCAACCTTGTGCTTGATTTAGGGTAAATGCGGCCGTTGGCGCTATGGCACTTATGGTCACATTGGCAATATAGCTTGTGGTGCCACATCCATTGGTGGCGTTTAATTCCACCATATAGGTGCCAGTGCTGGGGAAGGTATAAGTCGGATTTGTTTCCGTGCTTGTATTGCCAGAACCATCATTAAATGACCAAATGTATGTGTTGGCATTACCCGAGTTATTGACAAAAGATACTTCCGTTCCATTTATGCTAAAATCAAAATCAACCGTGGGCGTGGCATTAATCGTTATTAAATCGGCTTGGGTAATTCCCGCATTTCCCCAGCTATTGTTGACCGATAGTGTGGCGCTATAAGTACCAGCATAGTCGTAGGTGATGACCGGGTTTTGCTCAAAGGAAGTGACCGGATTGCCGCCGGGAAAGGCCCATGACCAAGCAATTGGCTGCCCCGATGATTGGTCGGAATATGCCACTGTCAATGGCGCACAGCCCGATGTGATATTCGCAGTAAATGCTGCAACAGGCAAGAAGTCGGATATGGTTATATCTTCCGAATATACGGCGTTGCCGCAATTATTGTTTACCGTTAAAACAACCGTATAATTGCCCGGAGCGGTATAGGTATAGTTTGGATTGGACGATGTGGCCATGCCGCCGTCCCCAAAGTCCCAAGTATAGGAACTGCCCGAAGTGGAGGTGTTGGTAAACTGCACTTGCGGCCCGTTCACGGAAGCACTATATCCCGCCACGGGGTTTTCGCCCACGACGATGAGGCTGCTCGCTGCGGATTGGCTGGAACCCGCCGCATTGGCCACGGTCAGTTCCACATCGAAGCTGCCGCTGGCCAAGTAGGTCACGGATGGGTTCTGCTCGGTGGAGCTGGAGGGAGTGCCACCGGGGAACGACCAAGCCCATTCGGTGGGGCCATTGCCGCTCTGGTCGGTGAAGGACACAGTAAATGGCGCACAACCCGACACCATGTTTGCCCCAAACTTTGCCACCGGCACAAACGGCCCGATGGTCACGTCCTGTGTGGCCACGGCCACGCCGCAATCACCGTAGGTGGTCAAGGTCACGGTATAGGTGCCCACTTGTTGGTACTGGTGCAGCGGGTTGGGGGCGGTGCCGGTGTTCCCGTCGCCGAAGTCCCATTGGAGGTTGTTGTAATTGGTGGAGGCATTCGCAAAGGTAGCCGTCAAGCTGTCCACGCTGCTGTTGAATGCCGCTGCGGGTGACGGGGCGATGACGACGAGGTCATTTGCCGAAAGGCTGTAAGTATTGCCGCCCTGTGTCACCACTTGGAGGCTGACGCTATGGGTGCCCGGCTCTGTGAAATTCACGCTCGGGTACTGCTCAGAGGAGGTGGCTGGGCTACCGCCGCCAAAGGTCCAGGCCCAGGAGGCCACAATGCCAGTGTTCTCGAAGAAATCAATGGTCAGTGGTGCGCAACCCGACGTGGGTGCGGTGTAGGTGAATGCTGGAAATGAGTTGATGACGAGCGGCTCCAAGGCCACGTCGAGAATGGTCAGCACACCGTTTTCGAGGGTGGCCTGTACGGTCTTCGGGAAGTAGCCTGTGGCAGTGAACGTCACGTTGAACACGCCGGGGATGGCCTGCCCTGTCTTATAGTTGCCGAGCAGGTTGCTTGTGCCAGCATTCGCCTGGGTACTAGCGATGCTCACGCTGGCATTGGAGACGGCTGCGCCCGTGATGGCGTTCGTCACCTTGCCTTCCAGCCAGCAGGCGCGCACGTAGTTCACATCGTACACCAGTAGGCCATTCTGCATGTCGGAAGCAATCACCACGCCCGAAGGGAAGTAGGGATAAACGCCCCAGACGCCATAAAACCCAGCAGGATTTGAAACAAAGGAATCGAAATTGCCGACCTCTATCATGTTCTGCGGCCGAGATCCATCAATGATGATGGTGCCGTTGGTGTAGTACGCCGTGACCACCCAATCGTTCCAGACATGCACGTTGTGGGGTATGGTGCCGATGCCAAGGGTGGCCACTGGACGGAACTGGTTTAGTTCCTTGATGTTGTCAAGGTCAGAAATATCGTAGGCCGCCACTGGAGCGTTTGCCTTTTCGTCGGTGGTAAAAACCACGTTGCTCGCATCGTTCAGCCAAGTATTATGAGTGAAGTTATAGGGCGTTTGCTGTATGGCCAACAAAACGGGGTTTGACTTATCGGTGATATCATAGATTTTGAAATTGCCAGCGTAAATGTCCGAGGTGAATAAACGGTTGTTCCGAGCATAACTGTCGTGGCAATAAATTGGTGGCAACTTCCCTACATAAACGGGGTTGCCATTGTCGGCGCTCACGTCCACAATGAGCGGGCCGCCGCTGTTGAGGTTCGAGCCATTAAGATAGAGGTATCCAAACTCGTCCACGGTGATGGAGTGTATTTTGTTTAAAACGCCGAGGCCGGGGATGTTGGGCGCCCAGTGGGTACTGGTCACGTTGTTCGGGTTGGTCATGTTGACCACCAACACGCCGCCGCCGCCCTCCGTCACGGCATAGATGTAGTGTCCCCACGATTTCACTTCTCGCCACTGGGAGTTCACATCTGGGATGAACGCAATTTCCTGCACGTTGTAGGGGTCGGAAATGTTCACAACCGACAGGCCAGTGGAAACGCCAACAGCGGCGTACTCGGTGCCGTCTTCGGGGTCAATATAGCCCCATAAGCTGCTCACCTGCGGGGTGTAATCTATCTGGTCGGTCAGGGTCATGTTCAATTGGGCAATGGCCAAAGCAGCGGTGCAGGCCAGAAGGAAGGAAAGTAATGTTTTTCTCATGTTGGGAAATGTTGGATGTAGTCTGTGAAAAATAACGATTCAAATCGGGGTTAAACATAGGGAAAAAGCAGAACTATTGCGGAAACGCCATTGTCGGCCAGCTTGCTTACACTTCATCTTGCAGTTACCGCATTGATTTTTAAGGGTTGCGTTTGCTTTGAGGTAATGGCTGCCACCCTCTCAAAATGAAACCTGACCCTCTCATTTTGAGAGGGTTTTTCTTTTTTGTGAGTTTAGGATAATAAATATTTCAGGTACAAAATACTGACAATCAATTGTTTGTAAAAAATTTAAAAAAAATTCTTCCTCGGGGTACAGCATTTGGCATACAGGGTTTCAGAACCGCAAATGAGCGGGAACAACTGCGAAATAAAGAAACTCAAAATTCATCCCAAATGGTAGTTGCTATTTTTTTCCTGACCATGTTTTTGACTTTTCTGGTGCTGGTGGCGCTTACCACCATCGGCGAGCAGAAAGCTTGAAACAACGACCCCAACGAAGGCCATTCCAAAAACTTTTTATAATTCCTAAATTCAGATTATGACGACCATCGAATTTAATTGCCACTTCAACAGCCTCCAAAACAAGCTGTTGCCCTTTGCTTACAGACTAACCAACAACGTGGAAGACGCCAAGGACCTCATCCAGGAAACGGCGCTGCGTGCCTACAACAACAAGGAGAAATTCGAGACGGGCACGAACTTCAAAGCGTGGGTGACTACCATCATGCGCAACACGTTCATCAATATTTACCGCAAGAAAAAGAACAGGGCTACTTCCTCGGAGCCAGCCGACAGCTACGTTTTCGTCAACGAAAACCACGCCGTGGACAACAGCGCCCACTCCAACATGACAATGGTAGAGCTTGACGGTATGATGCATACCCTCGACAACATTTACCGAACGCCGTTCCAGCTTTTCTTCGAGGGCTACAAATACGAAGAAATTGCAGAGAACATGAACCTGCCCATCGGCACGGTCAAGAGCCGAATCTTCTTTGCCCGGCAAAAATTGATGGAGACCATCAAATACAGCTATGCCTACGATACCACTGTACTAAATTAAAAACCAAGCGCGGGGCTAACCTTCTCCCAATTGCAAACCGAGTTTTCCTATACCCTCCTAAACCGCTTCTGCCCCGCAACCCCCAATTCACCATTTTTCCACGCTGCGATGTGCGGTGCAACGGATTTGGAATAGATTCATACATTTGAATTTCCAATTCGGCACTTCACATCGCTTTTTTATTTTTTGGATGAAACAGCCTACTCAAATTCTTCCTGTGGATGAAAAAAAATCCAACTTCCGCCAGGAAGCCAAAGGTGCGGGGCGTTTTTTCTCCAAAAATAAAGGAAATGCCCTACGCCAGCGAATAGTGGCAACGAAAGAGAAAATGCCTTCCCTGTCGAGGCTTTTTAGAAAAAAAGCTGCCCACTTTTTCAAGTCAATTTCCAGCATGACCCGTGCGGGTGCGAGAGAGCAGTTGCGAAACCTCCGGCTCAAAACAAAGATTGTGCTGGTGCTGCTCGTCCTGTTTGGGGTCGTCACGATGCTTGGGATGTTGGGCGGCTACTATGTGCAGCGCACCTCCACCGACTCCCTCTTAATGATGCAGGAAAACTACCAGGCCATCAACTATACAAGGGGCATGTCGAAGGCCGTGAACGACATGATAGTGATTTTGACGCTCGAAAAGACGGCCCCAGCCTACCGCAACCAAGTACTCAGGAAAGCCTCCGACGAATTTGAACGCAACCTCAACATGCAGCTCAACAAGGTCACGGGCAAGGAAGAGCAAGAACTGACGGAACAACTAAAGCGGGATTTTGAGCGCTTCCGGGACAACCTCATGCTGGTGAGCGCCACGAACGAGGTGTCCACTGACCTCTTTATGCAAAAAAGATATATCGAAAGCATTCTGGAATCCGTCCATATCCTGAACGACAAGATGATACAGCAGCGGACTTTGGAGGCCAACAAAATTGCGAACCGGGTCACGCTCGGCATGGTGGTACTTGGCGTGCTGTTTTTCGTGTTCGCCATTTTTGCCATGTTCTATTTCCCGAGCTATGTGGGCGACCCCATCCAGTCCATGACGCAGAGCATCCGCCAAATCGCACGGAAGAACTACCGGGAGCGCATCGCCATTGAATCTGGCGACGAGTTTGGCGAAATGGCCCAGTCGTTCAACCTCATGGCCCAAAAGCTGGAAGAGTACGAGAACATCAACATGTCGCAGGTGTTGAGCGAAAAGAAGCGCACGGAAACCATCGTCAGCCGCATGAACGAGGCCATCATCGGCCTCGACGACAGCAAGAACATCCTGTTCGCCAATCCCCCAGCACTCGAACTGCTCGGTTTGCAAGAGGCAGACCTCATCGGCCAGAACGCCCGGCAATTGGCACGGCAGCACCAGCTCCTCCAAAACCTGCTCAAGGAAGTGCTGAACAACGAGGTGAAAGCGAACCGCACCTTTCCCGCCATCAGCATTGACAAGAACGGCAAACGCCATTATTTTAACAAAGACGTCCTACGCATAGAAAGCCCCAGCGACGACATGGACGCACCCACCAGCGTGGGCTTCGTCATCATCCTAAAAAACGTAACGGAACTTAAGGAGCAAGACCTCGCCAAAACCAATTTCATGGCAACCCTTTCCCATGAGTTGAAAACGCCCATCGCCGCCATTGACATGAGCGTGAAACTGCTCGAAGACGAGCGCATTGGGCAGTTGAACGGAGAGCAGTGGGACCTCACCGGCACTATCCGCCTCAACACTTCCCGCATCCTGAAAATGGTGAACGAGATACTCGACATCTCCCGCATCGAGACTGGACAACTGCAATTGGAACTGGAAAGCGTCCAGCCCGATACCATCGTCCTGCGTTCATTGGACAATGTGAAGACGTTCATTGCGGAAAAAAATGTGGCCATCATCCAGCACATCGAGCCGGAACTCCCCACCATCCACATTGACCTGCACAAAACCACCGCCGTGCTCGTCAACCTGCTGACCAATGCCGTCCGCTACTCGCCAGAAAACGAGGCCATCGAAATCAGCGTGCAGCGCCAGAACGGCGCAGTGCAGTTCTCCGTGACGGACAAAGGCCCCGGCATCAGCGAAGAAGAACAACGCAAGTTGTTCCAGCCGTACCGTCGGGCTGCGGGCGACAAGACCAAGGGGACTGGCCTCGGCCTCGCCATTTCAAAAGAGTTCGTGGAGGCGCAGGGTGGGCGCATTTGGGTGGAAAGCAAAACAGGTAGCGGAAGTAGGTTCAGTTTTTCGTTGCCAGTGGCTTAGTTTTCTCCTTCGGAAAAATCATTCCTCCAAAATATTGACTCGGACCCCCTCTCCCTTCAAATCCACCAACAACAATTTCTTGATTCCCACGCTCGCAGCCGTTGCCCAAGCATCGGCGGACATGCAGGTAGGTGCGGTGACAGTGACCACCCGGCGGCTGGTCAGGCCCATGCCCGTTCGTGGGTCAATGATATGCGAGTAGCGCTTGCCCTCGTGCTCGATGAAGCGGTAAGTGTCGCCGGAGGTGGCGACTGCGGTATTCTTGTAAAAAGCTTTTTTGTAGGTCAGTTCCCCGTTCAGGAGCTTGTCGGGCACTTCGATTTCCCAGCCCATCTTATCAGGTGGCGCCTCGCCAACCAAGATGTCGCCGCCGCCGTCCACCAAGGCGGTACGGATTCCATACTCCCTTAGCCAGGCCATTGCCTCGTCCACGGCGTAGCCTTTGGCGATGCCCCCGAAGTCGAGGCGCATGTTTTTCTTGTACAGCTTCACGGCGTTGTTGCGTTTTATCGTTTTGATGCTTTCGAAGCCTACTGTCGCATTAGCTTGCTCGATTTCTTTGTCGGATGGAAATACCTGTTGGCGAAAGGCTCGCCGCCACAACTTCGTCAGCGCTCCAACGCTCACGTCGAACGCTCCCTCTGACCGTTGAGAAACCTCCAGCGAATAATGCAGCACCTCCCAAAGCTCGTTGCTGATGTCCTCGGCCCTGCCCTTGTCCGAAAGCCAGCTCACCTCGCTGTTTTCCATGTAATCGCTAAAAACCTTTTCCAGCACGGCTACCCGCTGGAAGGCTTTCTCAACGGCCTCTTTCAACATCACACTGTCGGGGTGGTAAGCCACGATGCGGAACTCGGTGCCCATGAGCGAGCGGGAAAATTCGTGGCGGTCCTTTTCGGAGATTGTGTATGCTGGTCTCAACATTTTGATGTCGCTTGCACCGTCCATTAATAAATTGCCATTATAGGGTTGCAATATGGGCGTTTTGTAATATGCCTCAAAAGTCAAGTGATCAAGGCTCTGTGTTGGTCTAAATGTGAACCGATATTCTTCCCATTCTACGTTCTTGACCAAATTGCTGCTTGCAAGCAATTCAAGCCGACCGCAATAATTGTCACCACCCCATATTCGTAGAACAATGGGATTTGAATAATTTACCATTTCACTAGTGACCCTACTCAAACTTATGTAGGTGTTGGACCGACATAAATGTATCCTAAAACTATATTCAGCGCCTGCTTCTAATGGGTGCGAAAGCCGCTGACTTATTAACTCCCATGAATTATTTTCCCTTGTGACCAAGCCGACATAGGCTTTGCCATCCATTGGAGGCATAGTCACTTCAAATGCTCCATTACCAGGACTAGGATGTACATCTGGCGGTGTCTCACCAGGAAAGCCACAGTCTTCCCAATTTGGCAAATCACCTCCTATCCCTCCTGCTCCCAGAGTACCTTCGAATGATGGATTTTGAAGTGAAATAATCCCATTTTGCGCAAGCAAAAACTGACTGAAAAAGAGAAAAAAAGGCAGACAAGAAAAGCAGCGCATCTTCATCGTATTTGATTTTTTGTAAAAAAAAAGCCCTGTTAGCGCTTGAAGCGTTAACAGGGCTGGGAGAGGCATCAAATCACCTTCGTCACGCCCGGCACGGCACAGGCGTACATGCCATCGAGGCCGGGCAGCACGGGCGGTGGTGCGTTCCAATCGAACTTCTGCGGCATCAGGTTGATGTTGGAGGCCATGGCGTCCTTCCACTCCACTATTTGGCCGGAGTAGGAGGCCATGCGGCCAAGGATGGAGGTCATCGTGGCCTTTGCGCCGTTTTCGGTATCGGCATAGCGGTACTCACCCTTGGCAATTGCCTCGAACAGCTCGTCGTGCTCAACTTGATAAGGGTTGGCAGCATTGCGCTCATCGTGCTTGAACAGCTCGTGGCCGCTGCGGGTGAGCAGTAGCCCGGGGCGTGGCGCCGAGCCATTCGTGCCCTGAAATGCCTCCGTCACCCGGCTCATGGTGCCCGGCTGGTGGCGGCATTGGCTGAACATGCGGCTGCCGTCCTCGTACTCGAATTCCACGAAGTGGTGGTCGTAAATTTCACCAAAGTCCTTGCCGACCCGCACTTGCCGGCCACCCATGCCATGTGCCCGCACGGGGTAGGCGTTTTTCACCCAGTTGCCCACGTCGAGGTTGTGGATGTGCTGCTCGGTGATATGGTCGCCGCAGAGCCAGTTGAAGTAGTACCAGTTGCGCATCTGGTATTCCATCTCGGTGAGCGGGCGGCCTGCTTTTTTTGAAAACTCCTCCCGGCCACGCACCCATACGCCGTCGTTGTTCCAATAGACGTGGGAGGTGACGATTTCGCCAATGGCACCGGCCTGCATCATGTCCACCCACCGGCGATAGACAGTCTGGTAATGGCGCTGCAAGCCCACGATGACGTTCAGTTTTTTCTGCTTCGCAATCTCTGCGGCCTCCAGCACCCGCCGAACGCCCGGCGCATCAACGGCCACGGGTTTTTCCATGAAGACGTGCTTGCCCTGCTTCACGCACTCCTCGAAGTGCATCGGACGGAAGCCTGGCGGGGTGGTCAGTATCACCACATCGGCAAGGGCAATGGCCTTTTTGTAGCCATCAAAGCCAGTGAACTTGTGCTCCTCTGGCACTTGTACCCGGCCCTTCACGCTGCCCTCTGCGCCCGACCAATCGGTGACGTCGTCAGCGGTGATGGCTTTGTATGCCTCGTCGAGGTTGTCACGGAAGGCATCGGCCATGGCCACGAGCTTCACGTTCTGCTTGGTGAGCAGGGCCTGTATGGCAGCGCCGGTGCCACGCCCCCCGCAGCCTACGAGGGCTACCTTGATGGTATCGTCGCCGTCAATATGCGCTTTGGCGGCGAGGAAATTGGGCATCAGCAGCACACCCCCAGCGGCCATTGCGGAGGTTTTGACAAAGTCCCGACGGGACGGGTTTGCCGAAGAAAAATGTTTTGATTTCGACATGGTGTGTTTAGTTTATTTTTTAAATGTGCGATTTTCGAACCAATGTTCGGGAATCATTTTGGCAATACCAAACGCAGGTAGCACAAAAATAAAACGGGCGGCTTTTTGTAAAAAGCCGCCCGTTTTATTTCCAAAATTAAGGGAGTACATCAAAGTATCCCATGCCCATTTGGCTCGGAACTGCGCTTAGGCACAACGGGAGTTGGCTTGGGCGCAGTCGGCGCTTCCTTTGTCCTCACAGGCATCTTTGGCAAGGTGATTTTTATTTCTTTCAATGGGGCCGTCATCTTTCCTACCATGCCTGCCAAATTCTTCTTAGGGGCTGCTGGAGCGGCAGTAAACGGGGTGACCACGACCGTCAAAGGCTGTGCGTCTGACGAGCTTTTGAGCAATGAAATGGTAGCTGGCATTTCGCTGGGCACTGGCGAGTTGTCCCGCTCGAACACTTCCTCCTGTACTGCTTCCACTATCTTGGTGTTGATGGACCAAGCCAATGGCGTCACAGCGATTCTTTCTTCTTTTGGCAAAAAGTGGTGGAACTCGGTCGGAAACCAAATCGTCAGTTCCTGCCCTTTTTTGAGCTGGTAGGTGGTAAGGTTGTTCCAGACCTTCAGGTTGTACGGTGCGATGTTGAAAGCGTCGGCCAAGTCGCCAATCTTATCGCCTTCTGCCACCACGTAAACAGAATGGAAATAGTGCTCTTCCGGCCTGTAGTTGGCAGTGTCAACCAGTTCGGGCAATGGTGGCATTTCTATTTTCCGGGGGCTGTCTGGGCGGCGGGCTTGGAGGTACTCTACTAAGGCCGAAGACACCCGGCGGGGCAGTATCACGTCGTAGCCCTCTGTATTTTCAGGAATGAAGTCCTTTTTGTAGGCAGGGTTGAGTTCGTTGACGATTTCGACTGGCAAGCCAGTGATGGCGGCAATGGTGGTAAAATCAAGTCGCTCGAACACTTTTACGGCCTCGGTCACTTGCATGTCGAGGCTTGGGTAGGCTGGTTCGATGTCGTGCAGGTGGTAGAAATTGCCGACGTATGCTGCGCCCAAGAAGGCTGGCACAAAGTTCCTCGTTTCCCGTGGGAGGTATTTTGAAATCGTCCAATAGTTGTTGCTCCTTGCCCGCTTCATGGCATTGTTGATGGTGCCGGGGCCGCAGTTGTAGGAGGCGAGTGCAAGCTCCCAACTGCCGTAGCGCTGGAACTGCTTGGCCAAATATTGCATGGCGGCCTCCGTGGAGTTGTAGGGGCATAGGCGCTCGTCCACGGTTTTGTCAATGGTCAGGCAAAAAAGGCGGCCTGTTTCGGACATGAACTGCCACAGGCCGGAGGCACCCACTGGCGACACGGCGGTCGGGATAAGGGCCGACTCTACGATGGACAAATATTTTAAGTCCTGTGGAAGGTCGTGTTCCTTGAGGTATTTTTCGTAAATGGGGAAATAAACCGCCGCCCTGGCCATGACCCGCTTGGCTTGCGAGCCATTGTAGGCCAGGTATCGCTTGATGTAACTCTCCACTTCAGAGGTGTAGCGGGGAGTTATCATGCAGTCCATCGTTTCAAAGCGAGGCCTGATTTCGTCGGTATTGAAGGTGGTGTTTGCTTGTAGAATAGGAGAGAACAGGATAATTGAAAACAGCGATGCCAACAATCGGCGTAAACTTGCAAGTTCCATGTATTGGTCTGATTTGTTAACTAATCCCGGTGCGCTTGGCGTAAAACAGGTGTTTATTCTTGTTAAAACTGGCGCTGTTCCGGCTTCGTGTAGCTTTCTTCAGTAAATGTTCAGCGAAGAAATTTGCTCTAATGGGTAAGTTTCGACTATAGTGTATCGTAAGTGTGAGGGCGCAAAAGTAGTCAAATGTTTCAGGCTTGCAAGCCCCTCCCCCCAGAAGTTTTCCACAGCCGTTCTGAACAAGCCTATTTCGATGCGAAAAAAAGAAGGATATTGGGGTGAAAACCAGAATAAAAAATCCTGTTTCAACTCCTTTTCAATCCGGCGGCAAAACCCAGCAAATCGGCTTCTTGGAATTTACCTGCCATGAGCTGCACACCCACCGGCAACCCGCATGGATGCTGGCCTATCGGCAATGCGATGGCTGGCATTCCCACCATGTTGGCTTGTACGGTAAAGATGTCGGCAAGGTACATCGCCACGGGGTCATCGGCCATCCCCCCGATGTTCCAAGCGGGGGTCGGTGAGGAGGGCATCAAAATAAAATTAAAATTTTGTAAAATCTCCTCCGTGCGCTCCAAAATCAGCCGCCGAACCTGCTGCGCCTTGGCATAATAGGCATCGTAATACCCCGCACTGAGCACGAAAGTACCCAGCATGATTCGCCTTTTCACCTCCGTGCCGAACCCCTCCGTCCTCGATTTTTTATAGACCTCGTGGATGTCCCTTGCACCTGTTGTCCGGTGGCCAAAGCGTATGCCGTCGTATCGGCTCAGGTTGCTCGAAGCTTCGGCAGTGGTCAACACATAGTAGGCCGGGATGATGAAATCGAGGTAGTCAAAGCTCACTGGCTCGACGGTGTGGCCCTCGCTCCGCAATTTTTCGATGAAGTCAAAAGTGAGTTTTTTCACCCCTTCATCCATGCCGGGGTGGTCGAGCGCCGCATCGAAATAGGCGACTTTCGCAGTCTTTTCAAAATGAAAATTGGAATAAACTTCCACAGGCCGCTCGCTGCACGTGGCATCGTACTCATCTGGCCCGGCCATTACTTCCAGCAAGGCGGCCACGTCTTCCACCTCATTTGCCAAAATGCCAATCTGGTCGAAGCTGGAGGCATACGCCAGCAGCCCGTGCCTCGAAATCCGACCATAGGTCGGCTTGAAGCCCACCACGCCGCAGAATGCCGCTGGCTGTCGCACCGAGCCGCCTGTGTCGCTGCCGATGGAGGCCAGGCAAGTACCTCCCTGCACCGACACCGCCGATGCGCCGCTGCTACCGCCCGGCACCTTCGTGGGGTCGTCGGCATTGCGGGTGGGGCCGTAGCAGGAGGTCTCGTTGGTGCTCCCCATGGCAAATTCGTCGCAGTTCACCCGCCCGATGATGATGGCATCCTCGGCCAGCAGCCGCTCCACCGCCGTGGCGGAGTATAGCGACTTGAAGCCTTTCAAAATCTTCGAGCCAGCCGTGACCTCGTGTCCGGCATAGCAAAGCACGTCTTTGAGGGAAATGACGGCTCCGAAGAGCTTGCCTAAGCCTCCCCCATCCCCTCCGAAGGAGGGGCGATTGGCCCGGAATTTTTCATCCAACTCCTTTGCTCGCTGTCGGGCTTCTTCTTCGTAAACTTCGATGTAAATATTAAGGTGACGGGTAGCCTCGATGCGTTCGAGGTATTGCTCGACGAGGGCGGCGCAGGTGGTTTGGGCTTGGGAAATAGCGGCTTGTGTCACCGTGAGGGATGTGTATGTGGACATATTTTTTGAATGGGTTTCTTTCGGAAAATTAGATGACCGCACTAAACTGCCCCAAAAACCGCACATCATTCTCGAAAAACAGCCGAATATCGTGGATGTCGTACAGCCGCATGGCCTGCCGCTCGATGCCCATCCCAAAGGCGTAACCAGAGTATTTCGAGGAGTCAATGCCACAGTTTTCCAAAACCTGTGGGTCCACCATGCCGCAGCCGAGTATTTCGAGCCAGCCGGTGCCCTTGCTCAGGCGATAGTTCTTTTCGTTGTCCATCCCAATCCACACATCCATTTCGGCGCTCGGCTCGGTGAAGGGGAAGAAACTGGGGCGTAGCCTGATTTTCGGTGTGCCGAACATCTCCTGCGCAAAGTACATCAGCGTTTGCTTCAAGTCGGCGAAGCTCACGTTCTCGTCCACGTACAGGCCCTCGATTTGGTGGAACTGCGCATGTGAGCGGGCGCTGATGGTCTCATTCCGATAAACCCGGCCCGGTGCGATGATGCGGATGGGCGGTTTTTGCCCCATCATCACCCTCGCCTGCACGGGGCTGGTATGGGTGCGCAGGAGCATTTCCGTGCTGTTTTGCAAATAAAAAGTATCCTGCATGTCCCGTGCGGGGTGGTCTTCGGGGGTGTTCATGGCCGTGAAATTGTGCCAGTCGTCCTCGATGTCCGGCCCTTCGGCAATGGCAAAACCCATGCGCTGGAAGATGCCCACGATGCGGTTTAGCGTTGTGGCGATGGGATGGCGACTGCCCAACGGGAGTGGTTCGCCGGGGCGAGTGAGGTCGAGCAGGTCGAGGTCTATATCGCTGCTGGCCGATTCGAGCGCCTCTTGCAGCTCCGCAAATTTGCGCTCGGAGGCGTCCTTCGCCTCGTTCACGAGCTGGCCGTATTCTTTTTTCTGTTCGTTCGGAACATTCCTAATTTCGCCCAT
Organism: Saprospiraceae bacterium UBA6168; assembly: GCA_002435785.1. GTDB lineage: Bacteria > Bacteroidota > Bacteroidia > Chitinophagales > Saprospiraceae > UBA6168. Next base: position 72,265 of record DIUC01000020.1, read on the forward strand.
CAACGGCTTGATGACGTTCTTTGAGCCGATGTACTGGATGCGGAACTGCTCCAGTTCGTCCTTCGTCGTTGGGTTGGCAGCCGCTATTTCTTCGATGAGGCGTTTTACATTTGCAAATGAATCCATGCTGGAAAAGGATTGGAGGATTGAAGGCGAGAAGGATTGAAGTTGGGCTTCGGAAACTTCTCTACTTTATTTACCTCGAAAAATGAGGGGGCAAAGGTAATATTCTATTGTGGTAAAAATCCTAATAGGTTCCCTTTCGTTCCCGCTTCTTCAATCCTTCAAAAATTCAATCCTTCAATCCTTTCAAAGGTGCAGACCATCCTGCAATCATACAAGGCGCAATCCATCATTTTCCTGTTCATCTACTTGGTGAGCATGGTACTTTCTGCGGAAGCTGTGCTGTCCATTTCGATGATTGCGCTGGTGGTGCTGGCCGTTTTCCAACTAAAAATTGACGGGCCAAAAATCAAAATCACGCTGCGGGACACCCTTCGGGAAAATTTTGAAAAATACCGCCGCTACACGCCGTGGCTGGCCGTTTCCATCCCGTTTTTGCTGGTGCTGTTTTCATGGCCGTGGTCGAGCGACCTCGGCTACACGCTGGAGCGGCTGCGCATCAAGCTGCCGTTCTTGGTGCTGCCCTTCGCCTTCGCCTCCATGCCCGCATTGCGCAAGCGGGAGGTTTTTACCATCCTGTACTTTCTGCTGGTGACGATGTCCATCATCAGCGTGTACGTGCTGCTCAATTTCATCGCCAACTTCGACGCCGAGATGGCCAACCTCGGACGGGGCGGCCACCTCACCACGCCCAGCAACCACATCCGGTTCAGCCTGATGCTGGCGCTGACCATCCTCGGCGGCGGTGCGCTCTGGGCGGAGGGTTTTTCCCTGAAACCAACCCCCTCCCAAGTTTCCACGCATTCCCCAATCCCCAATCCGCAATCCGCAATCCGCAATCCCCTCGTCGTCGGTCTGACGCTGTTCCTATTCGCCTTCATCCATGTGCTGTCGGTGCGGAGTGGCCTGATGTCGCTTTATTTGGCGCTGATGGTGCTCGGCGCTTGGTTTGTTTTTGTAAAAAAACGCTACCTGCTCGGCTTGGCGGGCATCGCCGCAGTGGTGGCGCTTCCTATGGTGGCCTATTTCACCGTGCCCAGTTTCCAGGCCAAAGTGAATTACGCCCGTTGGGACTACCTCCAGTTCCAGCAAGGCATCGGCGCCGACTACCCCGACGCCGAGCGCTTCACCTCCGTGCTCATTGGCCTCGACATCGGGCGGGAACGCCCCATCTTCGGAATCGGCGCTGGCGACCTCGACCGTGCTGTTAAGGAAAAATATGCTTCGAAAGCCTACGGCAACTACCAGCTTCGTATGCCGCATAACCAGTTCGTGACCATCTTCGCTGGCACGGGGCTGGTGGGGCTTGCGCTGTTTCTGGTGGGGTTTTTTCTGCCACTGATTTATCAAAAAAACTGGCGAAACCCGCTGTTCTTGGCGCTACACGCCGTCATTTTCTCTTCTTTTTTCGTGGAAAATACGATTGAGAACAATTTCGGGGTGTCGCTATACTTGTTCTTTTTGCTGGTGGGTTTGAAGTATTTGTCACATAACCAACCTGAAAGGTCATTTAGATAGGTTGCTTTTTCATACAGCCTCCTGCAATGTTCAAACGAGCGGCTGCGAAGTTCATACAGTCTCCTGCATTGTTCAAACGAGCGGCTGCAAAGTTCATACAGCCTCCTGCATTGTTCAAACGAGCGGCTGCGAAGTTCATACAGCCTCCTGCATTGTTCAAACGAACGGCTGCAAAGTTCATACAGCCTCCTGCGCAGGCAACTCAACAAAATTCTAAATCTAAACGTACCCTTTCTAATTTTGCCCCAAACCGTAAACCGTAGATTATGTCAAAACGCAAACCCACCGCACCCAAGCCACCCGCACCCGCCCTCGTGTCGGCCAGCAATTTCAAGCGAAATGCCAGCATCGGCCTCTTCCTGCTCGGTGCGCTGCTGTACGCCAACACCCTGTTCTTCGACTACGCCGTGGACGATGCCATCGTCATCTACGACAACGAGTTCACCTGCAAGGGCACGGCGGGCTTCGGCGGGTTGCTGAAATACGATACGTTCCGGGGCTTTTTCAAGGTGGAGGGTAAGGATAAGCTCGTGTCCGGCGGCCGCTACCGGCCGCTCACGCCGCTGATGTACGCCACGGAGGTGCAGCTTTTCGCCCCGAAAAAACGGGACTTGGCGGGCCAGCCCGTCAAAGACAAGGACGGCGACACGGTCTATGACCCGAACGAAGACGGCAAGCTGAACGCCGTCAAGTTCGTCGGGCACCTCGTCAACGTGCTGCTCTACGGCCTGACCGGGGTGCTGCTCTTTTGGTTTTTGCTGAAAATCTTTACGCCCGACGAGCAGGTAAAAGGCTCGGCGGTGTATCCTTTTGGCGGCTATGTGCCGTTCGTGGCGCTGGCGGCGGCGCTGCTTTTCGTGGTGCATCCGGTGCACACGGAGGTGGTGGCCAACGTGAAGGGGCGGGACGAAATCGTGAGCCTGCTGGGCAGTTTGGCAGCACTGTACCTATCGCTCAAGGCGTTTTACGAAGAAAAAAATGGCCTGAACGTGGCGGCGGCGGTCGTGTTCTTTTTGGCACTGCTCTCCAAAGAAAATGCCATCACCTTCGTGGCCATTGTGCCGCTGACCTACTACTTTTTTACGAAGGCAAACACGGGTAAAATATTCCAGCAAACACTACCATTTCTGGCAGCGGCGGCGCTTTTCATTGGCATCCGCATTGCCGTTTTGGGCATGGACTTCGGCGGCGAACCGCCCCGGGAACTGATGAACAACCCCTTCCTCAAACTCGTCGGCAATCAGTACGTTGACTTTAGTTTTGCGGAGAAAACCGCAACCAACTTTTTCACCCTCGGCAAGTACTTACTGCTGCTCGTGTTCCCACACCCGCTCAGCCACGACTACTATCCCAGGGCCATCGGCATCATGTCTTTCGGCGATTGGCAGGTGATTTTGGCAGTGTTGGCACACCTCGTGCTGCTCGTTTACGCACTCGTCCGTTTGCCAAAAAAAGACCCCGTGAGCTACGGAATCCTGTTCTACCTGCTCACGTTGAGCATCGCCTCCAACTTCGTTTTCCCCATCGGCACGAACATGAGCGAGCGCTTCCTCTACATGCCGTCCATCGGCTTCGCAATGGTGGTGGCCACCCTGCTCTACCGCTTCACGGACCAGACGGGACGGCCAAAACCAGCCGTTTTGATTGGCGGAATCGCCGTGCTGTTGGCTTTTTCGGTGAAAACATTTACCCGGAACTTTGCCTGGAAGGACAACTTCGCCCTCTTCACCACCGACATAAAGACCGTACCGAACAGTGCCAAACTGCGCAATGCCACGGGCGGCGAGTTGGTCGCCCAGTCGCTAAAACCGGAGAATGCCGCCCGCAAGACGGAGATGCTCAACGAGGCCGTCGGCCACCTGAACGAGGCGATGAAAATACACCCCGGCTACAAGAACCCGCTGCTGATTTTGGGCAATGCCTACAACTATTTGCAGCAGTACGAAGCCAGCGTCAAAGCCTACGAGCAGGCGCTCAAACTCGACCCCAACTACACCGAGGCGACCAACAATCTCGCCATCACCTGCCGCCAAGCTGGACAGTTTTTTGGGGAGAAAAAAGGCGACATCCAAATGGCATTCACCTACCTGAACAGGGCCTACGAACTCAACCCGAACGATTACGAAACACTGCGCCTACTGGGCGTGGCCAATGGCGTGAGCGGCAACGGGCAGCGGGCCGTGGATTTTTTCACCAAAGCCCTCGAAAAAGAGCCGAACAATGCGGCGGCGTACTACAACTTGGCGAGCGCCTACTACAACATCGGCCAGCCAGAAAAGACAGCGGAAATGATGGCCAAGGCGAAGGCAATCAACCCGAACATCGAGGCGGAGATGCGGGGCGGGAAGTGATATTTATGCAGATTTAAAATTCTATTTTAAATCTGCATAAAACGTCTATCCATGATAGCATCAAATGATACTATCAAGGTATCGCTTGCGGCGTTTACGACCACACAATTGTCAATTTCATCTACTCCCGCAACTAACCATGCAGCCCAAGCGTTTGAGGGTGGTCTTTTTATGCTTAGTTTTACCAAAAGCATGGAGAGGATTTTGTAGTAAAGTACCTCCTCCCTCCAATTCCGAAAATCCGTTGAAACCATAAACCATCAATACTGTGTGCCCATGTCTTACAAGGATAACTATCAACTGCTGATTGAAAAACTCGACCAGTTCATCCGCAAGTTCTACGTGAACCAGCTCATCCGGGGCGGCCTTTACAGCTTGGCACTGCTGCTGCTGTTGTTCCTCGGGCTGAACTTTCTGGAGTACCATTTCTACTTCAAGCCAGCCACTCGGGAGGCGCTGTTCTTCTCTTTCGTTGGCATTTCCACGGTGGCTTTGTTCACTTGGGTGGCGCTGCCGTTGCTGCGTTACTTCCGGCTGGGCAGCGTGATTTCTCACGAAAAAGCGGCAGGCATCATTGGCGACCATTTTGCCGACGTAAAAGACAAACTGCTGAACATCTTGCAGTTGCGCACGCAGGCAGACAGTAATTCGACCAGCCGGGACCTGATTTTGGCGAGCATCAACCAGAAGTCAGAGGAAGTGAAGCCCGTGCCGTTCCAACGTGCCATTGACCTCACCCAAAACCGCAAATACCTGAAATACACGCTGCCGCCGCTGCTCCTGCTCATCATCCTGTTGTTTGCAGCGCCGAGCCTCATCACGGACAGCACCGGGCGCTTGCTCAGCTACAACAAGGAGTTTGAAAAACCAGCGCCGTTCCGTTTCCTCGTGAACGAGGACAGCCTCAGCGTGGTGCAGTTCGGCGAGTTTCCCCTCACGGTAAAAGTGGAGGGCGATGCACTGCCCAACGAAGCATTCATTGACATTGACAATATCCAATACCGCCTCACGAAGGAAAGCAACAACACCTTTAGCTACCGCTTCAGCAACGTGGCCAAGGATACCAAGTTCCGCTTCCTTTCCGGTGCCATCGAGTCGAAGGGCTATACACTCAATGTGCTCGAAAAGCCAAACATCATCGGCTTCGAGGTGAAGCTTGACTACCCGGCCTACACGGGCCGCTCCGATGAGGAACTGAAAAGTACGGGCGACCTCGTGGTACCCGCAGGCACCAATATTGACTGGATTTTCAACTCTCAATACACCGACAACATTTCTATCCGCTTCGCAAATGCTGTGCAAACGGTGGACACCAAGCGTTTCTCCGACGAGCTTTTCACCTTTAAAAAAAGGGTGCTCAAGGATGAAATCTACCGGCTGTATGTGTCCAACAAGGATTTGCCAAACGCCGATTCAGTAACGTACTCCATCACGGTCGTACCTGATTTGTACCCAGTCATCAAGGCGGAAAAATTCGAGGACAGCACGAACGCCAAGGTGCTCTACTTCGTCGGCGAAGCCACCGACGACTACGGTCTGCTCGGCCTGTCTTTCAACTACCGCATCAAGCACGACAGCCGGGAAGGCGAGCTGAAAACCCTCAAACTACAAAAAACGGAAGGCAAGAGCACGGTTTACCGCCACGTCTTCGACCTGAACCAACTCGCCCTAAAGCCCGGCGACGAAGTCACCTACTACTTCGAGGTGTTCGACAACGATGGCGTGAACGGCAGCAAGTCCAGCCGGACCAATATCATGGTCTATGCCATGCCAACGGTGGAAGAGTTTGAAAAAATGCAGGAGAAGAATAGCGAGGACATCAAGGACAAGTTGGAGAAGGCCATCAAGGAGAGCAAAAAGGTCCAGGAGGAAATCAACAAGCTCCGGGACAAGGTGCTGCAACAGAAAGACCTTGATTGGCAAACCAAAAAGGAGCTGGAAAAACTCATGGAGCGGCAAAAGGAGCTGCAAAAGCAGATTGACGAGGCCAAGGAAAAATTCAAGGAAAACCTCGAAAACCAAGAGCAGTTCGAACAGCCCAACGAGGAGATGAAGGAGAAACAGGAGCAAATGGAGAAGCTCATGGAGGAGACGATGGACGACGACATGAAGGAACTGATGCAAAAAATCGAGGAGCTGATGCAAGAATTGCAGAAGGACCAGGCATTGGAGAAAATGGAGGAAATGAAGAGCAAGCAAGAGCAGAAGGAAAAGAACATGGACCGGATGCTCGAACTCTACAAGCAGTTGGAGTTTGAATACGAAATGAAGAAAACCATTGACAAGCTGAACGAACTGGCCGAAGAACAAGAAAAACTGAGCGAAGAGACCGAAAAGGCAGACCAGAACGACCAGCAACAATCCAAGGAAGAGCAGAAAAAGGAGCAGGAAGACTTGGAAAAGAAGCAGGAAGAACTCAACAAAAAGATGGAGGACATCTCCAAGAAAATGGAAGAACTCAAAAAGAAGAACGAGGAACTCCAGAATAAAAAAGACTTCGACCAGAAAAAAGAAGAACAAGAGAGCATCAAGCAAGACCAAAAGGACAGCAAGCAGAGCATACAGCAGCAGCAAAACCAAAAGGCTGGCCGTAAGCAAAAAAGCGCTTCCAAAAAGATGAAGGAAATGGCAGAAAGCATGGCTGCGAGCATGCAGGGCCAAGAGATGGAGCAAATGGAGATGGACATGAAGGCCCTCCGCCAACTGCTCGAAAACATCGTCACCCTCTCCTTTGAGCAAGAGGACGTGATGAACAAGTTCCAGCCCGTCGAAATCAACACACCGCGCTACGTCGGCCTGACACAGCAGCAGAAGAAAATCCAAGACGACTTCAAGGTCGTGGAGGACAGCCTCTACGCATTGGCCAAGCGGGTGGCGCAGATGGAAACCTTCATCACCGACAAGGTCGGCGAAATCAAGGACAACATGCGCAAGAGCCTCAACAACCTGGAGGAGCGCCAAAAGCCCCAAGCAGCCGAGCAACAACAGCGGGGCATGAAAAACCTCAATGACCTCGGACTCATGCTCAGCGAGGTCATGCAGCAGATGCAGATGCAGATGGCGAGCGGAATGCCCGGTAGCCAGCAGTGCAGCAAACCCGGTGGCAGTCAGGGCAAGGACGGAAAGGAGCCTAAAGACCAACCAGCCTCCGAAGGCCAAAAGGAACTGAACGAGGGCATGAAAAAAATGGGCAAGGGCAAGGAAGGAGGCAAGGGTGGAGAAGGAGGACAGGACGGCGAGAATCCCTCCAGCAAAGATTTCGCACAAATGGCTGCACGCCAGGCCGCCATCCGCAAGCAATTGGAGAAGAAGCAAAAGGAACTACAGGGGCAGGGCAAAGGCGACAAGGAACTTCAAGACCTCATTGACCAGATGAACAAGGTCGAAAAGGAACTCGTCAACAAGCGCCTCAGCAACGACGTGCTCAAGCGCCAACAGGACATCCTCACCCGCCTCCTCGAACACGAACGGGCAGAGCGCCAACGCGACCAAGACAACAAACGCAAGTCGGAGACCGCTCAGGATAAGGAGCGCAAAATGCCGCCTTCGCTCGAAGAATACATCAAAAAACGGGAAGCAGAGGTCGAGCAGTTCAAGACGGTGAACCCGGCCTTGAAGCCATATTATAAGAATCTGGTGGAGGAATATTACAAGTCCTTGAAGTCAACAAAATAGACTTCTGCCAGGGCAACCATTTATAATTGAACCAATGGGTTTTGTGCAGACTGCACAAAACCCATTGTTGTACCACCAATACTATGCTAACAGTGACAGCACGAAATGGAGGCATGGCCACTCAGCCCTAAGCCCCCTTTTCAGCTTCCTGCGAAAACGCAAAAGCCGCCCTATCGCCTTCCCTCGACCACTCAATCAGCCGTCGGTAGGTCTCATTCCGCATCAGCAACTCCTCGTTTCCAAGGACTACGACCTGTTCTCGTGCCCTCGTCAGCGCCACGTTCAGTTTACGGTCCACCCCCTCCTCGGAGAGCGAGACCAGCGTCTCCATCTGCGAAGCAGCGTTGGTGCATAGCGATATAAGGATGATGTCCCTCGCCCCGCCTTGGTAGCGCTCCACAGTATCAATAGTAATGCTTCCGCAATCAATGCCTTCCCGCTGCATAACCTCTTGGATTTGAGCGATCTGTGCTCTGTAAGGAGTAATTATTCCAATACTTTGCTGCGCCCCGACTGCCGACTGCCAACTGCCAACTGCCAACTGAAAATACTTAACCAATTGCGCCAGCATCTCGGCTTCGTGACGGTTTGTCTTGCGGGAGGGGCTTTGGCTATCTATGGGTGTGTTGAGGAAAACGAGCCGGCGACCAGTCACTGCTGTTTGCCAATCAGCTTGATTATCAACGACTTGTGTGACCAGCGGCGCCAGCTGTTTTAGCGAAGCGGGTATTTCCTTCGGTAAAATCTTGAGTTTTCCTTCGTAAAAATGCTCACCGGGGAAGCGCATAATGTCCTCGTGCATCCGGCCCTGGTGGCTGAGGAGGTCGTAGGCCCAGTGCCAGCCCTGCTCGGTGCAGCGTCGGAATAGCCGCTCGAACAGCGAGTTGCGCAGATTTTGCAGGCCGATGCCGAGCAGTTTTTCATCGGTAACGGCAGAGGCTTCCGGGGACTGCACCACCACGGCAGGCAGTTGCTTGTGGTCGCCGATGAGCACGAACTGCTCGAACTGGGGCAGCAGTCCCGCCAGCACGGGCTCCAATATTTGCGATGCTTCGTCAATGGCCACCCGCCGGAATTTTTTCAGCTTTAGCAGTTCCTGGTTGTTGGATAGTGAGGCCAGCGTGCTCACAAAAATGCGATGCTGTCCCACCACTTCCAGCAGTCCCTTCCGGGTGGTCACGTTCGCTATTTTGCTCGTAAGCAATTGATTTTCAAACTGTTCGCTCGTCGAATAGCGGCTGCCGATGCGCAGGTAGGCGGCCTTCACTTCCGGGCCAATGCTTTCGAGGGCTTCGCAAATTTCATCCACCGCACGGTTGGTGTAGGCCAGCAGCAGGAGGTTTTCGTCGGTATTTTCAAAAATCCATTTCGCAAAATGCCGAAGCATCTGGCTCGTTTTGCCCGTGCCGGGTGGCCCCCAGAGCAGGAAGTAGTCGGGGGCGAAAAGCATTTTTTGGAGGATGCGCTGCTGTTCCTCCGTCAGGGATGGATGAGGGGTGAGGGGTGAAGGGGTCTCGCTTTTTTGGGGAAGTTTGGGAGCTAAGGTGGCCAGCAGCAAATCCCTCTTCCGCTTGTCGGCGCTGGCCCAGCGGAAAAGCCCCTGGTACATGCTCGTGAAGCCCATGTCCATCTGGTCGTGTTCGAGGTTCCAGTTCTTGAACTCATTGAAAATCAACAGGTTGAACTGCTTATAGCGCAGCCGGACGGTCACTTCCTCGTTGGTGATGGAGAGGATGGTGACTTTGAAGATTTGGGTTTTTAAGACATTAGATGATAGACTAGAGACATTAGATGGGGTCTGCGTGTTCCCCGTCTCCCGTCTAATGTCTAAGGTCTCTTGTCTATCGTCTTTTGGATAAAGCACAGCAATATCACCCACCCGGAAATTGGCGAGCGGACTGGTGTCCGGCGTTTTCTCAAAAACCAAAATTGGTTCGTCTTCAAATGCCCGGTTTTCCTTGATAGTCAACGACTTGATGATGTCGAAGCCTGCCTCTTTTTCCGCGTCCGTGTCAAGCCAGAGGGCGGCAAGACCATTAGCCTTGTCCATACCCTGTATGCCTGTTTTGGCCAATTGGTGCTCCCTTGCAATGAGGCCCGTGAAAGCGTTGAAGTAGCGGCGCTCCAGCTCGTCGAGGGCGTGGTAGGTTTTTTCAAACAGGCCGATGGACTGGGCGAGGTAGCCTTTGATATGTGGAAAACGAGCCGTGGTCGTGCGCAGCAGCAGCGGCACATTCGCTACCGAATCGCCATGTACGGCGGCCAGCCTTCGGTCAATGGACACGAGAAGGTTACGCACTTGGAGCGCCTCATTTTGCTCGGCCTTCACGGGCGGTGCGTAACGTAACTGGCTGGTTTCCAGTCCACTGTACAGGATGTAGCTGGCAGGCTCCACATCTTCGCCGAAGACCGAGCGCACCATCAGGTCATAAAGGAGGGTCTGGATGAAGTGGCTGGCACCGATGCCGTGGCGGTTGGGCATGAAGGGTTTGCCACTCTTTAGCTCGATGATGGCACTGCGGTTATCTTTTTTGTAAAAAACGTCGAGACGGCCCTGCAAGCCGTGTTTTTCATCGTAAAAACTCGGCTCCAAATAGCACTCCTTCGGTTCGATGTCGAATTTCCGCATCTCCTGTCGCACCATTAATTGTAAGGTGAGCCAGTGCCGCTGCGCCTTTTCGTAAACCTCTTTTATCTCGGCATCGGACAATAGCGAGAAGATCAGGGGGTTGGTCTTGAACACCTTGGGAAAGGTCTCCTTGAACACGGCCTCGGGGTTGTGCATCAGCTCGTCGAGGAAAAAATTGGCGATGTTGCCTAAAATCATGGCCAGCGACTGTGCCACGGGCAGGAATTTTTGGAGCAAATAGACTACCGGCTCGGCGCTGCTTCCCTGAAAGCAGCCCGCCACGGTGGACACGTCAAGGAGGTAGTCGGGCTCGACGACGATGGCTCGGGGACGGTAAATGGTGATTGGTGACTGGTGATTGGTGGCCGCTGTTCCCTGACTGCCACCTGCCAACTGTTGAACTGTCGAACTATCAACCACCTGCACGTCTATCAAACTCAGAGTGATGGGGAAGCCAAAGCTATTCCTGATTTCCCGGATGGTGGGGCTGAACGGTTCGTTCCGTTCGGCGATATTGTACTGAACATGAATGAGTTGTGAAGGATTTTCCTCGTCCTGGGCGAGGAGCATATCGCTGGCCTCGTCGTCGGCGAGGGCGATGACACGGGCAGTTTTTCGGTACTCCTTCACGGGTACTTCGGTGTAAGCGTAGGGTATTTTTTTGGGCAAAAATGCCCGCACTTCTTCCGGTGGCGCTTCGCCAAAGAGCCCCTCAATGCTCTCCCCAACGGCCTTCAGGCCCAGGCCATAGACACCTTTGGCTTCGGCCTCCGGCACAGCGGATCGGATTTTTTTGCGAAAAAAATGCACCCAATACTGCGTCTTTTTGTCCACTTGATGGCGGTGGCAAGCGTATGCGATACGAGCGAAAAGTGTGGTGAAATGGATGCTGTCGGCCTTGGTCACTTCGAGGTAAAGCAGTTCGAGCAAGCGGACGAGGGCATCGGCCTTTGCAGCTGAAGTCCAGTCGGCGTTGCCGTGGATTTTTTCAAGCTCCCGGTAAAACAGTCGGGCCAGTTCCGCGGATTTGTGGTCGGTGTTGTTCAAATTACGGTGTCAGGAATGGGTATGCGCTGGGTGCGGGTGCAAAGGTGAAAGGAAAAATGAGAAAGAAGATAAGAAAATTTGAAACCCTAAGAAAAAAGTCTAAATTTGTGGGACAAAAGTCTAAATACGTTGCCTTATGAGCACAACTTCGAAAAAAAATCTTGCTGATAAATCCTCTTTGCCTTTGCCGAAAAGTGGCAAGGGGCTTACCTCGACTAAATCCGATGCGATAAAAGAGGGTAAAAAAATAAAGATTGTTGAAGTGCCCGCTGATAAAAATCAAGAAAAAATTGTTAAGGCGTCTGTTGGGAAATTCAGCTATGCTAACAGTGGCAAGGGGTATGAATTGCATCCCATGGCTTCTCGTTCAATAAAAGATTACAACGACCCAGCAAGGGCCATTCAACCCACACTTGTTCAACCAGACGAAGCTCCCCAATTTAGGCATTTTAAGATTCCTATTGACCAACTTAGGGGTGCCGACCAGCTAAAAAACAATCCTGTGAGCATGATCATCGCCTGCCAGAAAGGACTGAACGCTAACAGGTTTTTTGAACTGGCAGAAGCTATTGGACTCAGAAAAGAGTGGCTTGCCATAAACCTATTGGGGGTTTCCCTCAAAACGCTGCAACGATATCAGGCTGAATCAAAACCGCTTTCCCCGAAAGAAAGTGAGGCGATATTGATGCTGGAAACGCTTTATGTAAAAGGTGCTGAAATTTTTGGCAATAAGGTAGAATTCAACAAGTGGATGAACGAGCCAGCGTTTGGCCTTGGCGAGCAGGTACCTTTTCAGTTGATTGGCATGTCAACTGGAATCAAATTGATAATGGATGAACTATTCCGTATTGAATTTGGTGCAACTGCATAACAGCGTACATGAAAGTTTATAGAATAACCTCGCACCAATGGTCCACCTCGTTGGGGACGTCCGGCAACGCTGCACGCTGGAATAGCGATGGCAAGTTGTTGATTTATACTGCAAATTCAAGGGCAATGGCCTGCCTTGAAAATGTTGTCCACCGGAGTGCCATTGGCTTAAAGTCGTTCTTTAAAACGATGGTAATTGAAATACCAAATTCAATTGTTATTGATGAAATAAGGATTGAAGACCTGCCTGACAATTGGAGTGATTTTACTCAACTGAACTATACGCAAATGATTGGCGATATTTGGCTTTCTGGTATGTCCAGCGCCGTGTTATCTGTCCCTTCGGCAATAATCCCTCAAGAGCGGAATTTTCTAATAAATATGCAACACCCAGATTTTCAAAAAATTAAGCTGCTCCAAGTAGAAGACTTCGATTTTGACCCAAGGATAAAAACGACATGAATATTGGCCGAAGGCCAAAAAAAGCCGCTTTCCCCTGTACGGAAAACCTTTAATCCATTCACTTCTCCGCCATCACTATGTACTGGTAATCCAAGGAACAGTCATCGGACTGGAAATTCGAGAACCCAGCGGCTTCCAGTTCGTTCTCCACTTCGTAAAGTTCCAGGCGCACGTTGGCGGTGGGGTACTTTATGGGCATGCGTTTCTTCTTGAAGTCCACCACGATGATTTTGCCTCCCTTCGGCAATACATTGAGCAGGTTCTTCAAATAGTCCACTCGATTTTGAATGTAGATATAGGTGTTTACCACCAATACGATATCAGCTTCGCCGGGCTTTAGCTTGGGGTCGTTGGGAAGTCCCAGCCGGGTCTCGAAGCGGTTCTGGTACTCTGGTTTCAGCTCCACCCGCTTGATGCTGTCCATGAAGTGGATGAAGCGGGGGTCGAGTTCCACGGCGATGACCCGCTTGGCCTGTTGCGCCAGCCTTCTGGAAAAAAAGCCCGAACCAGCACCGATGTCGGCTACCGTTTTGTTGCCCAAGTCGCCCATCTTCCCGATGACCACTTCTGGTTTTTGCCAAACGTCACGGCCCGGTGGGTCGTACTTTCGGAGCAGCGTTTGCAGGCTGGCGCTGTCGCCAGGCACAAGGCTTTGATGTTCCGTGCTATCGGGCTTGGGGGCTTTGGTGTTGCCTTCGGCAATGGGGTCGTCAGAACCGCAGGCCGCCAGCAGGAGCGCCAAAACCAAGCTGAAAAATTTGAGGTTGTGTTGGATTTTCATTTTGAGATGGAAGCTTCGCTCCCTACTTTTTCCGGTATTCTTTTGTCATTCCGACCTTGTGGGGCGGGATTTCATTTTTTCTTTTCCTTTATCAATTTGTATTGGACGCCCAAATTTATTCCAACACTGCTAAATGGGTAAAATATTCTCAACGCTGTCAATGGTTTGGAAAAATCTGTCGTCCCGTCTGGATTCCATTCCCGGATATCATTATCAACGAAATTTGTCTGGATTTCTCCAGGCTGTAATTCGTTCAAAGTGTTTACTCCATCACTGGTTCTCTCAACCAATCTTTTTCTTTTCGGCCCGTATGATTGCACGATTAATTTTACTTCACTGCTCAAATTCAGCCTATCATTAATTTTGAATTCGATTCCCAATCCAGCGGTTCCCCCATGTGATTCCCCTTTGTCATAAATTGTTTTGGAAAACCCCTCGGCACCTGTATCCGTATTCGATGAACCTTCCCTTGTTATCTGCCCGAACGTTCCCAATAAATATCCAAACCTAGTGTAAATTGCGAGATTGCCGAATTCGTGTTTTAACTTTAGATATGGTGAAAATCGTAGCATCCTTGCCGAGTAAACACTCGTACTGAAATAATCTATTCGATTGAAAAGCACATCGAATTTCTTACTTTTTAGATATCCGAAACCCAACCCAAAGCCTATTTGCTTTTTAGGGAAGTATTCGATTTCGGTATTGAAATTTAGTCCTCTGCCATGAGTATAAATTATGGACTTAAACTCCGTTTCGTATTCTCCAATTCTGTTGGAGTATCCTTCGATTATTGATTCGGTCGCAATGTTAAAACCGTATCCAGCATCGAAATTCACCGACAATTCTTGAGATGTAGCTTGAATTCCGGCTAACAGCAATATGAGAAATATCAGCTTTTTTTTCATTCCTCTTTTTCTTTTTTATGGTTGGCGCTAACTCCTTTCTACTTGATGGCCGAAGGCATCACCTTCCCCGCCACCTCCCCAAACCCAATCCGAACCCCGTCCCGCTCGCCCCAGCCCCGCATCACCACGGTGTCCCCGTCGTTGATGAACTTCCGCTCCGAGCCGTCCGAGAGTTGAAGCGGTTTGGAGCCACGCCAGGTCAATTCCAGCATCGAGCCATAGCTGTCCGGTGTCGGGCCGCTGATGGTGCCGCTGGCGCAAAGGTCGCCGATGTTCATGTTGCAGCCGTTCACGGTGTGGTGCGCTAATTGCTGCACCATGTTCCAGTACATGTGCTTGAAATTGGAGCGGCAAACCACGGCGTTGGCGCCATTCTCAGCCTGTATTTCCACCTGCAGGTGCAGGTCGTAGTTCTTTTCCCCTTGAAATTGGAGGTAGGGCAACACGGGTGGGTCTTGCACCGGCCCTGCCACTCGGAACGGCTCCAGCGCATCCAGCATCACTACCCACGGGCTGGCCGTGGAGGCAAAGTTTTTTGCCAGAAATGGTCCCAGTGGCACATACTCCCAACTCTGGATGTCCCGTGCCGACCAGTCGTTGAAGAGCATCAACCCAAAAATATGGTCCTCAGCTTCGGCAATGCTGATGGGCTTGCCCATCGGGTTTGGTTTGCCCACCACGAAGGCCATCTCCAGCTCAAAGTCCATCAGTTTCGTCGGGCCGAAAACGGGCTGCTCGGTGCCTTGCGGCAACGTCTGCCCACTGGGTCGGTGCAACGGCGTACCCGACACCACGATGCTCGAAGCCCGACCGTGGTAGCCCACTGGCAGGTGCTTCCAGTTGGGCAACAGTGGGTTGTCCGGGCGGAACATGGAGCCGACGTTGGTGGCATGTTCCAGGCTGGAATAGAAGTCGGTGTAGTCGCCGATTTGGATGGGCAGCAGCAGTTCCACCTTGTCCATCGGGTGCAGGAAGTGCCAAGCGAGGTCTTTGGCCTCGTCGTTGCGCTCGTCGAGGAGGTCGGCGAGTCGGTCACGCAGTTGGCGAACCTTGGGCTTGCCGAGCGCCATCAGGTCGTTGAGATAGCGGTTGCTGTAAATCTCGTTGTCCAATTCCACATCATCGAGCAGGTCGAGGTAGTTCAGCACTGCCAAGTCCACCACGTTGTCGCCGATGGCCGTGCAGAGCCGTGGCGAAGGGTTGCTCTTGGTGCGGAACACCCCAAAAGGGAGGTTCTGAATCGGGAAGTCACTGTCTGCGGGCACTTCCACCCATGATTTACGGGTTGGGTCGTTTGCTTTTATCATGTGATATTGTTGTATTGCTGTATTGCTGTATTGTTGAAATAGCGGGGTCTCCCCAAAACAATTCAACAATATAGCAATTCAACAACCGCTTTATTTTTCCAAAATCAATTTCTCTGTCAACACGGCGCTGCTACTCTTCAACCGGAGCAGGTAAACGCCGCTTGGCAGGTCAGTCAGGTCAAAAGTAGAAGACTTGCTGCCAATTTGCACCTGTTGGCGCTTCACCAAAATACCGTTCACGGAGAACAAGCTGGCATCCACGGCTTCAAAAGTTGGCTTTGAAAACTCGACGTTCACCATGCCCGTGGTCGGATTGGGCAAAACGCTGACGGTAAGGCCGTTCAACTCCGACACGTTGTTCACGGGCCAAGTGGTGAAGCTGAACGGTGCGGGCGTGGTGCCGCCGCAGTTGTTGAAGGCCGTCACCCGCCAGTAGTAAGCGGTGTTGACGTTGAGCGGCGAAGTTAACGTGTAGTTCGTCTGAGGGATGGTCACGTCGTCAACAATATTGGTGAAATTGGCGTCGGTGGCCAATTGAAAATTGTAGCTCGTTGCACCAGCCACGGCGTTCCAGTCGAACGCGGTCAATACGTTCACAGCAGTGGCCGCATTTGCAGGAGCAACAAAAACAGGCGCAGCAGCTGGGGCGGTGATATTGAGGGTAAAGGTTTCCGTCACGTTGTGTGAGCCATCGTTGCCATTGATAGTCACAGTGTAGGAGCCGGGAGTAGCATTGGCCAATGTTATTAAAATAGGCTGCGTACTGCCCGCAGGTGCAGGGTTTTGTGGAAAACTGACAACCCCGCCTACAGGAAGTCCCGATGCGGAAAGTGTGACGCCGCCCGCCTCAAAGCAATCGCCGATGGAAAGGGAAATGGTGGTACTGCCCGTTCCGCAAGCAGTTGCTGAGGAAGGTGCATTGAACGCTAAATCGTCCAACGTGGTGAAGCTGTAAACGGTAGCCCCTGGCGTAAAGCCACAACTACCCGTTACGCCCACTGTCCAGTAATAGGTAGTACATGGAATGAGAAGCCCACTTGATGCGTAGGCTGGTTGTGTTGGGTTTGATGTCCAAATTGGGTTTTGCATGTCAGGGTTGGTTGATACCGCAAACAGGTAAGAACTGCCCGTTGCCGACCACGAAAACACAGGGTTCACCGACACATTGTTTGCACCTGGCGCTGGCGCAATAGCAGTCGGGGCTTGCGGAGGCCCTTGCAAGTTCCACTGCACTGGCGAAGTGCCGCTTTGGTTTAGCCCATCCGTGGCCACCACGTCAAAGTTGAAGTTGCCAGCACTGCCCACGCCGCTTACGCTCACGCTCACTTGTGCCCCCGGCGTTGCAGGATTCGGGTCAAACGTTGCGATAGCGCCCGGTGGCAAGTTCTCCGCCGTGAGCGTCACGCCAGTGGTGTCATCAAAGGCGGTGCCGAGCGAAAGGGTGAAGTTCAGGTCGGCACCCACGCAACTGGTGAACGCGTTTGCCGAAGGCAAAACAGACAAGTCGTTCGGGATGGTGCTGCACAGGTCGAGTCCCCAACTGATGAGGGTGCCGCCATCCACGTTCGCATCGTCGTTCACGGTGAGCACCCAGTTGCCAGCGATTGGCTCGCCGTTGAAGCTGCTTAGGGCATTTTGAGGCTGAAAAATGCCGGCAATCGCGGGCGGGGTGCCGTTGCATTGGTTGAGCAGGTCGGCATTGGTGGCAGTTGCTTGGTCGTCGAGCGAAATGAGCATGTTGTCGGCGCTGCAATCACCGCCGCCGGGGTTTGCAAACAACACGATTGTCGTTCCCGAAGGGGAAGTCAACGCTACCCGCAGGTCGCCGACCCAAGTATGGTTGATGCTGAGGTTCGTCACGTTGATGTCGTCCACGAAGCCGCCGCCCGTGATGGTCAGCGTGGAGGTCACGGTTGGGGTGCCAGCACTGGGTATGACCACTGGCACATTGGTGGAAACCACCGGGGCGCAGGTGACGGCGCTAGTCTTGAAGCTGTGCGGAAGGACTGGCCAATCGCCGAGTCCGCACACGTTTTCGCCACGCACCCGCCAGAAATAGGTGGTGGTTTGTGCCAAAGAAATGGTTGGCGTGTAGCTCGCCACCGTCAGGTTGGATGCAGTCGCAATGATATTGGTAAACGCTGCGTCCGTGGCGATTTCAATCGTGTACTTGGCTCCTGCGGTAGCGCTCCAAATGAAGTTCGGGGCGAGGCCAATGCCAGCAACCCCGTTTGCTGGGAAGACTGCGGCGGGTGGTGCGGGCGTTTGCGAAGCGATAAAAAGCGTCAGATTGGCACTATTGGAGGCCGTGCCGTCCGTGCCATGTAGTAGGAAGTTGTAGTTGCCTTCGGCAATGGCGACCGTGTTGCCAATCGTGAGCGTGGTGCTTCCGCCGGGTGCAACGGGGTTCATACCGAAGGTGGCCGTCAGCCCTGCGGGCAAATCGGGGATGGACAATGTCACGCTGTCCGTGAAGTTTGGACTGGCGGTGATGTTGTACACGACATCTGCCGGAGCGCAAATTGTCTGGTTGGCGGGACTGCCCTCTACAAAGAAGCTGCACTGCTGCTGCGAGCGGCCATCGAGCACGATGATGCCCGTGTTGTCGGGGTCGAGCCAATCCTTGAGGCGGTTGTTGGGTGCGCCGCCGCCCGTCCATGAGGAGTAGAACCAGCCGTAGGAATCGAGCGAGTTGTTGCCGCAAGCGGCAAAACCCCCGTGCAGTTGGCCGACCACCCGCTTCTGGCGGTTGAACAGCGGCGAGCCGGACGAGCCGCCCTCGGTGGTGCCGATGTCCCAATCTGGTACGGTGATATGGTTGCCATTGGGGTTGGGGGTGGAGCCGTTGTAGTCGGCCACGAAGGTCGGCTGGAACTCAAAGCTGATGCGCTTTTCGTCGGTGTTGGGGTGGTGGATGGCGATGACCGTGTCTGTGGGCGCAAAGTTCTCAGCACTCCAGCCAGCAAAGAAGGCATTGGCGGTAGGGGAAACGGGGTCGTCGAGTTCGACGAGGGTGAAGTCGGAACTGGCGAGATTGGCCCGGTGGTAAGCTCCCGTGTTGAAGTTGTTGAGTTGGCCGTTGCCGTTGCCACCACTGGCGGGTGAGTTGGGCTGACGGCAAGTGCTATTTTGGAAGTTCCAGTAGGTAACGAGCGAGGGGGCCTGCCCGGCCGTGATGCCACAGTGGTTGGCGGTCATGAAGTAAGGTGTGCAGTCCTGACGGGCGTTGTTTACCAAAAATCCCGTGCAAAACGTGACGCCACCCGTGCTTATGACGGCCACCGATTGGATGATGTCACGGTAGGCATCCACGATTGCCCAGCCGTCGGCGGCGCCGCAAATCACGTCGAGGTTGCAGGAGCCGGAAGCCATGTCGGCGAAGCCGATGAAGTCGTGGTTGACATACTTGAGTTGGAGTTGCAGCGCCGACTGGCTGTGGGCAGGCACTTGTACCTCCAACACCAGTTCCTCACCGGGAAAGATGGGCGTCCAAAGCTGCTCGTGCTCCTCGTTGTCGGCGGGAGAGAAAGGTCCCATCACCGTCTGGTAATCGGGGGAGTACAGTACCAGCGAGCCGCCTGCGGGCATTAGGTACTTTGTGAAGCCGAGGTTGATGGACTTGGCACCGTTGGAGCGGATTCGCAGCCGCCAGAGAGCTTTTCCGTTGGCCAACTGCTCCCAGTGTCCGTGCGTGGCCGGGCTTACGCTCACTTCGATTGGCTCGGCGAATTTTGGGGCGATGCCGGGGGCACGACGCCCCATCTCGGCAGCAAGGAGTGCCGCATTGTCGAGGTGCGGCATTTGGGCCACTGGTACTTCGATGAGTGGGGTCTTGGCTTGTGTTATTCTTGGGTCAGTTTGAGCGGAAAGGGCGAGGCTAAAAAGCCCTGTGAGCAGGAGTGCGGTCAGCTTTTTCATACGGCAATTCAAGTTAACGTTGATTGCGGACAAAGGTAGCGTTTCGGATGGGAAATGGAAGTTGGAAAACGAAACGACTATGGACTTATGCCCACTAACAGTCTTTCTAAATGATTTTGAAAATACGGCCACCCCGCCGTGCCGAGTGTGTGCCGGATTCCTCATTTCGATTTCTGCAAGAACAAGTTCTCGCAGACCTTGTGTGAAAGGGTTATTTCTGTGCCGTCGTTGAGGGCAATTTTCATGGAGCCGTCGTAATCAAAGCGCTCCAACACCCGGAGGTTCGTGCCAAGCGAAAGCTGCATTTTGTCGAGGTACTGGAGAAATGTGGCAGTGGATTCCTGAACGCCAACCACCACGGCTTGGTCGCCGGGGTCGAGGGAAGAAAGCAGCACTTGTTTGCGCATGGCCATTTTTCCGCTGGCATCGGGTATGGGGTCGCCGTGCGGGTCGAACTGTGGGCGTTCCAGGTAAACATCGAGGCGCTCCACCAGTTCGTCGGATTGGACGTGTTCAAGTTGTTCGGCGATGTCGTGTACTTTGTCCCATGAGAAGTGGAGCATTTTTACCAAAAAAACCTCCCAGAGCCGATGCTTGCGAACGAGGTTGGTGGCCAGTTCGCTCCCCCTTTCGCTCAAAATGACTCCCCGGTGTTTTTCGTAATGCAGTAGCCCCTTTGCCGACAAACGTTTGAGCATATCCGTCACGGAGGCTGCAGAGGTGCTCATCATTGCAGCTATGGCATTGGTGCTGGCGGACTTGTCGTCGTTTTCGGTGATTTTGAAAACTGCTTTCAAATAGTTTTCCTCTGCTTGTGTGAGTACGTCCATCTTTGAAAATTAATTTGGATGCAAATCTATCCTAATTTTAGGCAAGCCTAAATATTGCCCTGTAAAACTCCTTTCAAACCCGGTTAGGCTGGCAAAATGGAGCGGGTTGGAGTGGCGGCCACGAAAAAAGGCAACGAAGCGGATGCCTCATTGCCTTTTTGTATATTGAGAAGATGCAAAGGATGGTTAATCATCTCCACCCTCACCATCAACTTCTTTCAAAGTCTGTATTTTATTGAGCAACTGTTGTGCCCGCAGGAGGAAGTCGGTGCGAAACTCATAAAATTCGTTGTGAATCATCAGCAGACGGGCTGCATCCCAAGCTGCGGACATTGGATGTAATTGTTTGGCGGCAATCGGGTGCAACCAATACTCCAAGTTGTTGGAGCGAAGGTAGGACCCGTCCATGTCGTAACCGGTGATGACGGAAAGTTTGTTCAGCGAAAACAGATAGTCTGTTTCCTTGTTAAGCTCCTTTTGAAGGTCAACGATTTCTATTCGCCCAAAGCGCACACCAGCCCTTTCGCAAAGGAATATGTCACGACGGCCATCGAAAGTGATGATGGTGTCAATCTGGTATTTCCGCATGGAGTCGAACAAGAACTTCTTCACCCGGCTGTGTACTGGCCTAAGCTGCTTGAAGGAGAACTGTAACGCCCGCTTGTCAACATGGAACTCTTCCAAAAATGGCCTTGTGCGCCCAGTGCGCATGTTTACGACCACTTTGTTGCGACCCACGGTATGGCCCAGTTCATTGGTCTTGGAATAGACGCTGACGTAGTCCACATCGGCGTTGTTTACCCAAGTGTCCAGGAAGATTTTTTTGGAACGGCCTTCAAACACGAGAAGTGCCACCTCGGCGATGACAAAGAAGTTGGGAAACCCTCCGTAGATGTTGCCGTATTTTAGCTCTAGAAATGCAATGTTGTTATCCACGTTTGATAGTGTTGTTTTGGGAAAAAGGTTTTAGAAATAGTTGAGTTGATTGGTTTTTCCGAAAGCAAGGCCAAATTTATGAAAAATGCCAACAAACAAGCCCTTATTTGTATTACAAATTTTGGTAGCTTGATTAATGTGCCGTTTTTTCCTGCTACGTTTTCAAAGAAGGAACTTTCCCCCTTCGTAAATCTTTTCGCCGTCGGCGAAAATCTGCCCACCATCCTTCATGTCGGCAATCATGTCCCAATGAATGGATGACTGGTTCTTGCCGCCAGTCTGCAAGTATGACTGCCCGATGGCCATATGGATAGTTCCGCCGATTTTTTCATCGAACAAGATATTTTTCGTGAAACGGTCAATCTGGTAATTTGTTCCAATGGCCGCCTCGCCAAAATGCCTTGACCCAGCCACATTTGCAAACACATCGTCCAGCAGGTTTTTTCCCTGCTTGGCCTCCCATTTTTCCACCCTCCCGTCCTTCACCCAAAGGGTCACTCCCTCCACCAATTGGCCAGCGTACACAATGGGGTAGGTGAAATGTACCGTGCCGTTCACGCTGTCTTCCACTGGCGAGGTGTAAACTTCGCCACTCGGCATGTTCGTCTGCCCGTCAGAGTTTATCCACGTGCGGCCCTTGGTCGAAAACTGGATGTCAATGCCTTCGCCCACGTAGCGCACCATTTCTTTTTTGTTCAAAAAATCCACGATATGCTGTTGCGACCTGCGCACTTCGAGCCAAGCTGCGGAGGGGTCTGCTTCGTAAAGGCGGCAAGCGCCGAACACGAACTGCTCGTATTCTTCCAGCGACATTCCCGCTTCTTGCGCATTGGCCAAAGTAGGGTACTGGCAAAGGTTCCGTTTCAAAGAGCGGGTGGCGGTGCGCTCGAAGTAGGTTTTGTTCAAACCTTTCATTGCTTCCCGTCGGATGGCCGTTCTGCTGGGGTCAATGTTTTGGTCTTCCCGCAAATTGAACGGGGCCATTATATTAAGGTAGCAATCAAACTCCTCCATGGCTTGCTTATAGACTGGCGAAACGTACTTTAGTTGCGCCTCGCTGGCTTCTGCGTACAAGATTCGGCCCTTCTCCCGAAAGGTCAAGTCCACCTCCACGATGGCGCCCGCCCGCAGTGCCTCCCGCCAAACCTCCCGTACCAGCGGTTCGGCCAGCGTGGTCGAGGCCACGTAAAGCCGCTCCCCTTCCTGGATACTGAGGCAGTATCGGACGAGCAGTTGTGCATATTTCACGAGTATCGAATCCATGGCAATAAATAAGCTGAGAAGTCTTCCATCTGATTTCGGCGGGTTGAGCGAAGCGCAAATATCAAAAAAATTGGTTCACCAAAAAATTACCGGGTGAAAATCATTGGCCCAGCCGCCAATGTTGCCATTTTGTTCAGCTAAAGATAAACTATCGCAAAATATTCAGCTATGAAAACTTTAACATGCAGCATCGGCCAGTGGCGGGAAGCGGATTCGCAACGGCTCCACCAGCATCCATTTTAAAAACTGAGTCGCAGCAGGCCATTCGGGCACACATACCGCTCGTGATATCAGAAAGCGATTTGGTGGATTATGCATTTGATGAAAAATAAAGAAGGGCGAAAGGTCATGCTACCGATGCCAAAAGCAACTCATCTGCCCGTTCCTCCTCCAAATGGCTGAAGCGGAACCCTTTTTCCGAAAAATGTGCCAGCACTTTTGGCAGCACGTGCTGCAATTTCTCCCAAGCCTTGAGGCTATCGTGAAAAACGATGATGGAACCTTTTTTTGCATTGCTCAACACATTGTCGAGGCATTGTTCAGCGCTGATTTCCGGGTCGAAGTCGCCACTGAGCACGTCCCACATCACGATGCGGTAGTGCCGCTGCAAAAATTCGCCCTGGCGGGGCTTCATCCTGCCATAAGGCGGGCGAAATAGGCTCGACCTAAGTTCATGTGCACAACGGCGCACGTTGAGGAAATACTGCACGTTGTCGGTCAGCCAGCCGTTGAGGTGGTTGTAGGTATGGTTGCCGATGGCATGGCCTGCCCTTTTGACCATTTCCAGTACATCGGGGTGTTTGCGCACGTTGTCGCCGACGCAAAAGAACGTTGCCTTGGCGTTGTGCTGCGCAAGTAGGTCGAGTACCCAAGGGGTCACTTCAGGGATGGGGCCGTCGTCGAAAGTAAGGTGGATGACTTTCTCGTCCGTTGGGACTCGCCAAGTGAAGTTTGGAAAGAGCTTCTGGATAAACTGGGGGGTTTTTACCAAATACATAAGTGCTTCAAGGTTTTGGATATGTTCAGTCGGTTCGGCGCTTTGACCACATTTTAGCAAAAAAGTAACCGTGCGATGGCTTAGTTTTGCGGCTCGTTTTTAGAACAGTGCCAGCCTACTATGCAGTCATTTCATTTGCTATTCAACGATTTATGAAGAAAAAATGCTGCCAGAATGGCCGAATTTCAAAGCTTTTTTACACCAAATAAATATATGGGCAACATTAGGGTACGTTTTGCGCCAAGTCCAACTGGGGCACTTCACATCGGCGGCGTCCGCACGGCGCTTTACAATTATCTTTTTGCAAAAAAGAATGGCGGCACTTTCGTCCTACGCATCGAGGACACCGACCAAGGGCGCTACGTGCCGGGCGCCGAGGAATACATCCTCGAATCGCTCCAATGGTGTGGCATAATGCCCACCGAAGGACAGGGCATTGGCGGCCCTCATGCACCCTACCGCCAATCGGAGCGCAAGGCCATTTACCAACAACATGCCCTCGAACTCGTGGCCAACGGCAGCGCTTATTATGCCTTCGATACGCCCGAAGAACTGGACGTTGCCCGCTCGGAAGCCGCGGCCGCTGGCAACCACAATTTCAAGTACGACATCATCAGCCGACAGGCAATGAAGACCAGCCTCAACCTCACCGCCGACGAGGTGCAGCACCGACTTGCCGCTGGCGAGCATTACGTCATCCGCTTGAAAGTGCCTGAAAATGAGGTGGTTACGTTCACGGACCTGATTCGGGGGGAGGTAAGCTTCCACACCAGCGAACTGGACGACAAGGTCCTGATGAAGTCGGACGGTATGCCGACCTACCACCTCGCCAACATCGTGGACGACCACTTGATGGAGATAACGCACGTCATCAGGGGCGAAGAATGGCTGCCAAGCACGGGCCACCACGTACTGCTGTACCGGGCCTTTGGTTGGGAGGCCACCATGCCGCAGTTCTCGCACCTGCCGCTGATTTTGAGGCCGGACGGCAAGGGCAAGCTCAGCAAACGGGACGGCGCAAAGTTCGGCATGCCCGTGTTCCCGCTCTCGTGGAAGGCGGAGGTGGCAGAGGACAGCTTTGAGGGTTTCCGGGAGTATGGTTTTTTGCCACAGGCAGTCGTGAACTTCCTCGCATTCCTCGGCTGGAACCCCGGCACGGAGCAGGAGATTTTCAGCTTGGAGGAGCTTTGCGAAGCGTTTTCCATCGAAAAGATAAGCAAGAGTGGCGCCCGGTTCGACTACGACAAAGCGAAATGGTACAACCAGCAGTACCTCCACGCTGCCTCAGATTCGGACTTGGCAGCGCAGGTTCGCCCATTGGCGGAGGCAAAGAGCTACCAAGTTTCGGATGAATATTTGGCGCAAGTATGCCACCTGATGAAGGGTCGTTCTACCTTCCTGAGCGATATTGTCGAGCAGTCGAGCTACCTGTTCGGTGAGGTGCAAACGTATGACAATGAGAACATTGCGAAGCGCTGGAAGCCGGAAAGCCGCCCCGTATTCGAGGCGCTTGCGATACATTTGCAGGCGCAGCCATCCTTCGAGGCAGGCCCTCTTGAAGAGGCTGTGAAAGGGTTCATGGCAGAAAAGGGCTTGAAACCGGGAGAGGTAATGCCTGTGTTGCGCCTCTCATTGGCTGGCACGATGCAAGGGCCTGGGGTGTACGAAATGATGGAGCTATTGGGCAAGGAGCGCAGCATCGAGCGGCTAAAAACTGCATTTGGGCAATTTGATAAGACCGTTGGGCTGTGAGGGGTTGGCTACCATGCTCAACCCAATAAGGCAAAGCTGGGGGCAGGGGAATATGGACAGCCACATCCCACTTCATCGGCACAGCCAGCAATTAGCGGTTGGGTGCAGTATTTCCCGGATAGTCCCTTTTTCAAAAACACCTTTGGAAAACCCACTCCTCCGGCTTACTTTTGCGCCGTTCAGTCAAAACAATTCATCCATAAAAAATACCGTCATGTCAGATCATATTGAAAACGAAGGCAAAAAAGGCAATTTCATGATGTGGTTCATCATCTATTTTATCGTCTTCGTCAGCTTGCTCATTTACTTGTACCGCTATAACCTTCGGTTAGAGTTCTGATTTTAATTGGCAGCCAGACTTTTAAGTTGGCAGTTCGACAGTTGGCAGTTGGCAGTCAGTCAGCAGTCATTTAGCAGGGCGTCGTAATAACAAAAGAGAGTTGGCACCTACAATGGATACCAACTCTCTTTCATTTTAGCAGGTTACAGACTAAACAACTGCTGACTGACTGCCAACTGTCGAACTGTCGAACTGCCAACTGCCAACTGTCGAACTGCCAACTTTACTCCTCACTCGTAAACCTAAACTCTACCGCCGGGTGCGCCTCCTGCGCCATCTTTAGCGCCCAGGCACTTTCGGCCAAGAATACGAGCTGCCCGTCCTTGTCCTTTGCCAAGTCCTTTGCACGGCGGCTAAGAAACTCCTTGTAGGCTGCCTCGTTGTCGCATTTCACCCAACATGCTTTGTAAAGGTTGACGGGTTCGTAGGAGCAGGATGCGCCGTACTCATGCTTCAGGCGGTACTGGATGACCTCAAATTGCAGTGCTCCCACCGTGCCGATGATTTTCCTGCCGTTTATTTCCTTCGTGAATAGCTGCGCAACACCCTCGTCCATGAGCTGGTCGAGGCCCTTGGCAAGCTGCTTCGACTTGAGCGGGTCGGCGTTTTCGACGTAGCGGAACTGCTCCGGCGAGAAGCTCGGAATGCCTTTAAAGTGCAGCACCTCGCCCTCCGTCAGCGTGTCGCCGATTTTGAAGTTGCCGCTGTCGTAGAGGCCCACCACATCGCCGGGGAAGGCGTCGTCAATCACCTCTTTTTTGGAGGCCATGAAGCTGGTTGGGTTGGCGAAGCGCATCTGGCGGTTGTTGCGTACGTGCAGGTAGTTGGTGTTGCGCTCGAACTTGCCGGAACAAACCCGCAAGAACGCAATGCGGTCACGGTGCCGGGGGTCAATGTTTGCGTGGATTTTGAACACAAATCCGCTGAATTTTTCTTCTTCTGGTAAAACGAGCCGCTCCTCCGTCTCCCGTGAAAGGGGCGTTGGTGCTATGTTCACGAAGCAGTCCAGCATTTCCCGCACCCCAAAGTTGTTGACGGCAGAGCCGAAAAAAACAGGCGACAACTCGCCCCGTTGGTACGCCGCTTGATTGAAAACCGGGTACACCTGCTGTACCATGTGTACCTCCTCCCGGAGCGTATTAGCTGGCCGTTCGCCGATGTGCTTTTCGAGCGCCGGGTCAGCCAAGTCGTTGATTTCAATGATGTCCTCCTCCGCTTGCTTACCGTGCGGACGAAAGAGCACGAGGTTCTTTTCGTACATGCTATAAACCCCTTTGAAAGTGCCGCCCATACCTACTGGCCAACTGAGCGGGCAGACCCGAAGACCCAGCTTTTGCTCCACCTCATCCAATAGGTCAATGGCGTCCTTGCCCTCCCGGTCGAGCTTGTTGATGAAGACGATGATGGGCGTGTTGCGCATCCGGCAGACTTTGACGAGCTTTTCGGTCTGGGTTTCCACGCCCTTTGCCACGTCAATGACCACGATGGCGCTGTCCACAGCGGTAAGGGTGCGGTAGGTGTCCTCGGCGAAGTCCTGGTGGCCGGGGGTGTCCAAGATGTTGATTTTCAGGTCTTTATACTCGAAGGCCATGACCGAGGTAGCCACGGAGATGCCCCGTTGTTTTTCGATTTCCATAAAGTCCGAGACAGTAGTCTTCTTTATCTTATTGGATTTGACAGCCCCAGCGGTCTGGATGGCACCACCGAAAAGCAGCAATTTTTCGGTAAGGGTGGTCTTGCCGGCATCGGGGTGGGAGATGATGCCGAAGGTCTTGCGCCGTGCGATTTCTTGTTTTAAGCTCATTCTTTGATAAAAATTACGGGGCGCAAAGGTAAGCGCTGGTAGGGGAAGAATGCAGGAAAGATGTTTTTATGCTTTTGCAAAGCCTACTAATATCAATTGGCAAAGGAAAAACGCTGGAAATGAACGAAACGCCCCGATGGGCACTTGGCCAACTCCAGCCACTTTAAAAAATGATTTTTTTACTGCCAAATTAAATTTGGGCAAGCGGAATCCGTTTCTTATCTTTGGCAACTTTTTGTAGAAAGCGGCTGTACGAAGCGTAAACACAGCGACGTGCTCGCCATCAGTGAAGAAATTTTTTTCAAAAGTTTTCTTTCGGAAGATATTTATTGACTACTTTTAACCACGAAGAAATACCCTCCCAAGTGCTACCCAAATCAAGCCAATTCATTTTGATTTACAAGACTTTAAATTAAACACACAGCGAAAATGACGTTAGTTGCAGAAAAACCCAGCGTAAGTGATGTGGTGAACGATGCCCTTCAGCTGTTCTTTGGCTTCGAGAACTTCAAGGGAAACCAAAAAGCAATCGTCCAGAGTGTTCTTGATGGGAAAGACACATTTGTCATTATGCCAACGGGCGGAGGCAAATCACTCTGCTACCAGTTGCCGGCCTTGATGATGGAAGGCACCGCCCTTGTCATCTCCCCCCTGATTGCATTGATGAAAAACCAAGTGGACAGCATACGTGGCTACAGCGACGAGGACGAGGTTGCCCACTTCCTCAACTCCTCCCTCACCAGGGTACAGATGAAAGAAGTGAAAGCCGACATAATGGACGGCAAGACCAAGCTCCTTTACGTCGCACCAGAGACACTCACAAAAGAGGAGAACATTGAGTTCTTCCAAAACGTGAACATCAGCTTTGTGGCCGTTGACGAGGCGCACTGCATCTCGGAGTGGGGCCACGACTTCCGGCCAGAGTATCGCCGCATCCGGTCCATGATTGATGCCATCAACAAAGAAATACCCATCATCGCCCTCACCGCTACGGCCACACCCAAGGTGCAGTCCGATATTTTGAAGAACCTCAACATGCACGACGTGAACACCTTCGTGTCGTCGTTCAACCGGGAGAACCTATTCTATGAGGTGCGGCCAAAGGGCAAGAAGGAGGCCACCATGAAGCAGATGGTGCAAATCATCAAGACCATGCCCGGCCAGTCGGGTATTATATATGTGCAGGCCCGCAAGAGCACGGAAGAGATTGCCCAAGTGCTGAACGTGAACGGCATAAAGGCGGCGCCCTACCACGCTGGCCTTGATGCCAAGCTACGCTCCGCCACACAGGACGCCTTTTTGATGGAGGACATAGACGTGATAGTGGCCACCATCGCTTTTGGGATGGGCATTGACAAGCCGGACGTGCGCTTCGTCATGCACTACAACATGCCCAAGAGCATCGAGAACTACTACCAAGAAACAGGGCGGGGCGGGCGAGACGGCCTTGAGGGTCGCTGCATCTCGTTTTTCAGCTACAAGGACATGGCCAAGCTCGAAAAATTCTTGCGGGACAAGCCCGTGGCCGAGCGTGAAATGAGCGCCCAGCTCATGCAGGAAGTGATGGCCTATGTAGAGACCACCGGTTGCCGCAGGCGGTTCCTGTTGTTTTACTTCGGCGAGGAGTTTGAGGAGACGAGCTGTGGGGGCATGTGCGACAACTGCCGTTACCCGAAGGAAAAAGTGGAAGTGCAGTTGGAAATGCAGCAGGTGCTAATGTCCATCAAGACTTTAGAAGAAAACTATAAGATAAAGACCATCCTCGACTTCATCATGGGCAACGAGACGAAGGAGATGAAGGATTACAAGTTCAACAAGAAGCCCCTGTTCGGTGTGGGCAAGGACAAGGACGAACTTTTCTGGAACTCCGTTTTTCGCCATGCCCTCATCAATGAGTTCATCCGCAAGGACATCGAGACCTACGGCGTGCTCAAGCTGACCGAATTTGGCTACGAGTTCATCGAAGACCCATTTGAGGTGAAAATCCCGCTCAATCACGATTACAACAGCAACGAAGTTGACCTCGACGACGAGATGGGCAAAGTTGCTGCCCTCGACGAGACTTTGGTCAAAATGCTCAAGGAACTCCGACGGGAAGTGGCCAAAAAGAAAAACGTGCCGCCCTTCGTCATCTTCCAAGACCCTTCATTGGAGGACATGGCCACACAGTACCCCATCACGATGGAGGACATGACCAAGATACAGGGCGTGAGCATCGGCAAGGCACAACGCTATGCCAAGCCCTTCCTCGACATGATTGCTAAGTACGTGGAGGACAACGAAATCGAGCGGCCTTCGGACACGGTCATCAAGCAGGTGGCCAACAAGTCAAAGGTGAAGGTGGCCATCATCCAAGCCGTTGACCGAAAGATGCCCCTGCCCGACATCGCCCGCCAGAACGACCTGAAAATGGACGAACTGATGGAAGAAATGGACGCCATCGTATGCTCTGGCACCAAGCTCAACATTGACTACTACCTCGAAGACAACATGGACGAAACAGTGGTGGAGGAAATCTACGACTACTTCATGGCCTCCGAGACCGACGACCCGAAGACTGCCTACTTTGAACTAAAGGACGACGAATGCACCTTTGAGGAAATTCAGTTGGTACGGTTGAAGTTCCTTTCGGAGTTGGCCAACTAAGTAAGTGACTGGTGATTGGCAACTGGTGATTGGGCCGGTGACTGCCAATCACCAGTCGCCGCCCTCTAAAGGGGAAAATACAGTCACATGAAAATCCTAATCATCAACGGCCCAAACCTCAACCTGCTGGGCACCCGTGAGCCGCACATCTATGGCAAGCGCTCATTCGAGGAGTATTTCGAGACCTTGCAGCAGGAATTTCCGGGCGTCACCCTGCACTATTTCCAGAGCAACCACGAGGGCGAACTACTGGACAAACTGCACGGGGCTGGCTTTTCTTATCAAGGCATCATCCTCAACCCAGGGGCCTACACTCACACCTCCATTGCATTGGCCGATGCCATCGCAGCCATCGAGACGCCCGTGGTAGAGGTGCATATTTCCAATACATTTTCGAGGGAGGAGTTCCGCCACAAATCCATGACGGCGCCGTACTGCGTTGGTTGCATCATCGGGCTGGGGCTGAAGGGGTACGACTTGGCGGTGGCGTATTTTATGTCGTAAAACCATTTCACAACCAATATGATTATCCTCACCGGCGCCGCAGGCTTCATCGGCTCATGCCTCCTCCGCAGGCTCAACGACGAGGGCCTGACCGACATCGTACTCGTGGATGACTTCTCACGTCCCGACAAGAACCGCAACCTCGAAGGCAAGCAGTTCCAATCAAAAGTCAACCGGAACGGCTTCCTCCCGTGGCTGCAAGGTCATGCCAGCGAGGTCAGCTTCTTCTTCCACCTCGGTGCCCGAACGGACACGACGGAGCAGAACACGCTCATTTTCAATGCGTTGAACCTCGATTACTCAAAGGCCATCTGGCAAATTTGCGCAGCAAACAACATCCCCCTCGTGTATGCCAGCAGCGCCGCCACCTATGGCTTCGGCGAGCATGGCTACGACGACCGCCACGACATCGTGCCCGACCTAAAGCCGCTCAACCCCTACGGCGTCAGCAAAAACGACTTCGACAAGTGGGTGCTGGAACAAGTCGCATTGCCCACGGCGCCCAATCCGCAACCGTTCTGGGCTGGGTTGAAATTCTTCAACGTCTATGGCCCCAACGAGTACCACAAAGGCCGCATGGCCAGCGTCATCTTCCAAACTGTCAAGCAAATCAGGGAAACGGGCGGCATGAAGCTCTTCCGCTCCCACCGGCCCGACTTCGCCGACGGCCACCAGCTTCGGGATTTCATCTACGTGAAGGATGTGGCGGAAGTATGCCTGTTTTTTTACAAAAACCAGCAAAGCAGCGGACTGTACAATGTAGGCACTGGCCAAGCACGACCCTTTTGGGACTTGGCGGTAGCCACTTTTCAGGCAATGGGGCTTGCGCCTAACATCAGCTTCGTGGATACCCCGGCGGACATCCGGGACACCTACCAGTATTTCACCGAGGCAAACATGCAGAAGTTGAGGGCGGCTGGGTACGAACAGCCATTCCAAACCTTGGAGGCGGGCGTGGAGGACTATGTGCGGGGATACCTGCTGGAAGGGAATTTTTGGTAAAAATGATGCGAAACCCAACAAAATAAAGGTCTTTCCCCAAGATAAATTTGCCAAAATTAAGTTTTGTAATACCTTCGCCCCCTGTTTGAAAGGCCTGTTTTTTGAAGCAAAACGCTGTTTTTTGGCCATGAGGGCGGGCTTGCTTTTATCCGTTCAATACTTTTAAACTAAACCAACAAGATTATGGGTCAAAATCTGACATTGATTATCCCAGTCCTCGGCGTACTGGGCTTGCTGTTCACCTTTTGGAAAACAGCTTGGGTCACCAAACAGGATGCTGGCACCGACCAGATGAAACGAATTGCCAAGGCCATCGAAGAAGGCGCCATGGCTTTCCTTCGGGCTGAGTATAAAGTGCTTATCTTTTTCGTGATTGGCGTGGCCATCCTCCTTGGTATCAGCGGCAATACCGCAAACTCCTCCCCACTGGTTGGCCTTTCGTTCATCATTGGGGCATTTTGCTCTGCATTGGCAGGCTACATAGGCATGAAGGTGGCCACAAAAGCCAACGTGCGCACCACCAACGCTGCCCGCACCAGCCTCGGCAAGGCACTCGAAGTGGCTTTTGCTGGTGGCTCCGTGATGGGCATGGGCGTGGTTGGCCTCGGCGTGCTCGGTCTCGGTGTGCTGTTCCTCGCCTACTCCAACATGGGTTGGGACATCAACAAGGTCATCACCGTCATCACGGGATTCTCGTTTGGTGCTTCCTCCATCGCCCTGTTTGCCAGGGTGGGCGGCGGCATTTACACCAAAGCTGCCGACGTGGGCGCTGACCTCGTGGGCAAAGTGGAAGCGGGCATTCCCGAAGACCACCCGCTGAACCCCGCCACCATCGCCGACAACGTGGGCGACGTGGCCGGTATGGGTGCCGACCTTTTTGAATCTTATGTAGGTTCCATCATTGGTACGATGGTGCTTGGTGCTGCCTTCATCGGCATGGCTGGCTTTGAGGCTACCAATGATTTCGGTGGATTGAATGCCGTCTTGCTGCCATTGGTTTTGGCTGGCGTTGGCATCTTGACTTCCATACTCGGTACTTTCTTC
Organism: Saprospiraceae bacterium UBA6168; assembly: GCA_002435785.1. Taxonomy (GTDB): domain Bacteria; phylum Bacteroidota; class Bacteroidia; order Chitinophagales; family Saprospiraceae; genus UBA6168. The sequence goes on from DIUC01000020.1 coordinate 104,969, forward strand.
GTAACCGTAAAAGAAGGTGGCGACCCACAAAAGGCACTGAACAGGGGAGAATTCCTTTCTTCCATCATCATGCTGATTGCCACATTTGCCATTGTAAAATGGATGCTCCCGGCCACTTGGAGCTTTGACGGCCACGAGTACGGCGCTATGGGCGTGTTCTGGGCAGTGCTCTTCGGCCTTGGCGGCGGCTTGGGCATCGGCCTCATCACTGAGTATTACACTGGCACTGGCACCAAGCCCGTGAACAGCATCGTGCAGCAGTCCAGCACGGGCGCAGCTACCAACATCATCGCCGGACTTGGCGTGGGCATGATGTCCACGGCCATTCCCATCCTGATTTTGGCAGTGGCCATCATCGGCTCTTACACTTTCGCTGGCTTGTATGGTATCGCTATCGCTGCGGTGGGCATGCTGTCAAATACGGGCATCCAGTTGGCCGTTGACGCCTACGGCCCGATTTCGGACAACGCTGGCGGCATCGCTGAGATGAGCCATCAACCAAAAGAAGTGCGTCAACGTACCGACAAATTGGATGCGGTGGGCAATACCACTGCCGCCATCGGAAAGGGCTTTGCCATCGGCTCTGCTGCCTTGACGGCGTTGGCACTGTTCGCCGCATTCGTCACGGCATACAACCTTTCGCACCCGGACGCCAGGCTGGTGGGCATTGACATAACCAATCCATTCGTCATGGCTACCATGTTCGTCGGTGGTATGTTGCCTTTCTTGTTCTCTGCCCTTTCAATGGGCGCAGTAGGCCGGGCAGCCATGGACATGATACAGGAGGTACGCCGCCAGTTCGCCGATATTCCTGAGCTGAAGGCTGCACTTGCCGTGATGAAACGCAACGACGGCAAAGAAGAAAAGGACTGGAGCGCTGCCGACAAGAAGATTTTCGATGAAGCGGATGGCAAGGCCGAATATGCCAAATGCGTGGACATCTCCACCAAAGCGGCCATCCGTGAGATGGTGCGCCCGGGCCTCTTGGCCGTGCTGGTGCCTGTGCTGGTGGGCATGATTCCTGGTTGGATTGGGCTGGGCAGCCTCGTGGGCGCTCAGATGCTCGGCGGCCTTTTGGCTGGCGTGACGGTCACTGGGGTGCTCATGGCCATCTTCCAGTCCAACGCCGGTGGCGCTTGGGACAATGCCAAGAAGATGTTCGAGGAAGGCGTGAATATCAACGGTAAAATGTACTACAAAGGCTCCGACCCGCACAAAGCGGCGGTGGTGGGCGATACCGTGGGCGACCCGTTCAAGGATACCTCTGGCCCATCGCTCAACATCCTGTTGAAGTTGATGTCGGTGGTGGCATTGGTGATAGCACCGATGCTTTAATCGGATCCGACGGGCATACGGACGTTCGGAATCTCAAGGCCCCGGCAGCACAGCGTGTTGCCGGGGCTTTTTTTTGGTAGTGGTCGGGGGAAGTGGGCAGGGCGGATGGGAGGCAAGGCCCATTTGCCCAAAAAAATAAAAGGCTGTATGGAGCGAACTCCGTACAGCCTTTTATTTTTCACCAAAAAACGGCCTTACTCGCCCGGCGGAGTGGGCGGCGGCGGGGTATGGAAGTTCACCTCGAAGCCCCAGTCGCCGAGCTGCTGCTCTTGGCCCCGGTAGATGCCGAGCAGGATGTCCCGGATGGAGCGCAGGAAGAAGGCCACGGTGCCCGGCGTCTTGGTGTTTTGGCCTTTGGCGATGCCGAGGGCGAGGTTGCGGGCCTCGGTCGCTTTTTCCCGGTCACGCCCGGCTTTGGCGGCCTGTTCGGCAAGGATTGCGGCATCTTCCACGAGCGTTTGTAGCCCGTCCATGTCAAAGCCGGCGAGTATGCTGTCCTCGCCGTCGTCGGTGTGTTTTTTCAGGATGCCCTTGGCCAGCTTGATAAGCCCGCCGGCACCTCTCGGGATTTTCACTTGCACGACGCCCTTCGGGGAGTTGACGGTGAAACTCCAGTCGCCGAGCTTGCGCTCCGAGCCACGAAACTGCCCGAGCAGGAATTTACTGATGCTGGTGACGTGAAAAAGGATGGTGCCGGGGGTGATGCTCGACTGGGTCGGGGCAATGCCGATCTTCAGGTTTCGCTGTTCGTTCCGTTCTTCTTTCGTCTTGTCGGCGAGGCCCTGGAGTGTGGCCTGTGCGTCGGCCTCGGCCTTTTTGGCTTGTAGCTGGGTGGCGGTGGCAGCGGGTATGGGGCTGGCGGCCCCGTCGGTGGTGTGTTTTTCGAGAGCGTCCGTGGCGAGTGTCGTCATCTTTTCGGGCTCCCTGTACATTTTTACGGTAAAAGGTCTTCTTGGCATAATTGAAATTGTTTATTGGTTGAATAATATAAGGAAATTCATGTTGTCGGTGCTACAAATTTCAAAACTTCTACATATTTCACCAAATTTTTGCAGAAAAAATTTTTGGCTCCTCGCCGAAAGGTCGTCCCCATCCTGAAAAAGGTCATTTTATTTCCAGCGCACGTCATTTTTTCTCTAAGAAATACAATTTTATGTTTTTGAAATGCAATTTTATGTTTTTAAAACTTGATTTTTTCGCCTTAACACCGACCATTTGATGCATCAAAAACCAGGTGTTAAAAACATAAAATTGCATTTTTACCCCCGAAACAGGTGTTTCAAAAAAATAAAATGACATGCGCTAAAAATAAAATGACGTGCGCTGGAAATAAAATGACGTGCGCTGGAAATAAAATGAGCAATTGGGGAGCTAAAAGGGTGTTTCCGCAACAATGTGTTTTATTTTTGAACCAAAATAAATGTTTTTGATAAAAAATAGGAAGATTTACCAGCGAAGGCGTGCATAAATTTGTTCAAGGTGGAAAGGCACTTTTAAATGGATGGGGTGTTCCTCGTTTCCTGAGCCGTTCATCATCACAAAAAGGATATGCCGAGCCACGATGGCTAATGTATCCGAAACCGGACAGCCCAAGGATGTGTCCATTTTCATCAAAAGGCTTGCGGTATGCCTGCGTGTAAAATTTGTACATTTGTACCTTAATCATCCGCCACGGGAATGAAGCTGAGCAGTCAACAAATACAACAGATTTCAGATTTTTTTTCAAAGCAGCCCGTTTTGAAGGCGTACCTGTTCGGCTCTTATGGCCGGGGCGAGGCATCAGAGGGAAGTGATATTGACCTGCTGGTAGAATTGGATTACACTCAGCCCATTGGCTTGGAGTTTATCCAAATGCAGTTGGACCTCCAGCAGTTGCTTGCGAAGAAAGTGGACTTGGTGTCTGCAAGGGGCCTGTCCAAATATATCAGACCTATTATCGAAAAGGAAAAAAAACTCATTTATGCCCGATAGGTTAGGTGACAAAGTCAGGCTGCAGCACATCATGGATGCAATCGAAGCCATTGAAGGCTATACGGCGGACACAGATTTGAAAGGTTTTGTGGGCAATCCCATGATGTTCGACGCTACCTTGCGGCAACTGGAAATCATTGGTGAAGCCAGCAACCGCCTCTCTGAGGAACTGCTCACAAACAATGCTGACGTGCCTTGGGCAAGAATCATAGGTCTTCGCAACTTGGTTGCGCACGAATACTTTGGGATTGATGACCTCACCATTTGGAACGTCGTAAAGCTGAACCTACCGCCGCTGAAAGAAAAGGTGCGATTGATGATAAAGGCACAAGATTGACGCCCCCCCATTGAACTTCCCACCCCCTATCTTTGTCGTTTAAAACGGTTTAGGGAGTTTAGCAAGTTTAGAATGTTTAAGCGACAACAGTACCATTTCCATCATACTCCAAAAGCTAAACCCCCTAAACCTTCTAAACCTCCTCAACCCCCTAAACTTTTTCCTCGCAAAACATGTCCATCTTCCACCTCGACAGCCACTACAAGCCCACCGGCGACCAGCCCCAGGCCATCCGCCAGCTCGTGGAAGGCGCCAACAACCACGACCGGGCGCAGGTGCTCCTCGGCGTCACCGGCTCCGGCAAGACCTTCACCATTGCCAACGTCATTGCGCAGCTCGACCGCCCGGTGCTGGTGCTCACGCACAACAAAACCCTCACCGCACAGCTCTACGGCGAGTTTAAGGAGTTCTTCCCGGACAATGCGGTGGAATATTTCGTCAGCTATTACGACTACTACCAGCCGGAGGCGTACATCGCCGTCACCGATACTTTTATTGAAAAAGACCAATTGATAAACGAGGAGGTGGACAAGCTGCGGCTGCGGGCCACGTCCTCGCTGCTGAGTGGTCGGCGGGACATCATCATCGTGGCCAGCGTATCCTGTATATATGGTATGGGCAACCCAGAGGACTTCGCCTCCAGCATCATCCGCATACAGGAGGGCATGAAGATGACGAGGAATTATTTCCTCCTAAAACTCGTCGAAAGCCTCTACTCCCGCACCGAGCACGACTTCAAGCGGGCCACCTTCCGGGTGCGGGGCGATACCGTGGACATCCACCTGCCCTATGTGGACTACGGCTACCGGGTCATCTTTTTTGGCGATGAAATAGAGGCCATCGAGCGGCTGGAAATCGAGAGCGGAAAGCGCATCGAGAAGCTGGAAACCGCCGCCATTTTCCCCGCCAACCTCTACGTGCCGCCCAAAGAGCGCATGGGCGAAATCACCCGTGCGATTCAGGACGAGCTTTGGGAGCAGGTCAAGTATTTTGAAAAAGAAGGCCGATACGCCGAGGCAAAGCGCATCAAGGAGCGCACCGAGTTCGACCTCGAAATGATAAAAGAACTCGGCTATTGCAGCGGCGTGGAGAACTACTCCCGCTTCTTCGATGGCCGCCAGCCCGGCAGCCGCCCGTTCTGCCTCCTCGACTATTTCCCCGACGACTACCTGATGGTGATTGACGAGAGCCACGTCACCATCCCGCAAGTGCGGGGCATGTGGGGCGGCGACCGTGCCCGCAAGATGAACCTCGTCAACTGGGGCTTTCGCTTGCCTTCGGCAATAGACAACCGACCGCTCAGTTTCACCGAATTCGAAAGCCTCCAGAATCAAGTCATCTTCGTTAGCGCCACCCCCGGCGACTTCGAGATGGAGCAAACGGGCGGCCTCATCGTGGAGCAGCTCATCCGCCCCACCGGCCTCCTCGACCCGCCCATAGAGGTGCGCCCCAGCCTGAACCAAGTGGACGACCTGATGAACGAAATCCATGAGCGGGTGAAGGTAAATGAGCGGGTGCTGGTCACGACGCTGACCAAGCGCATGGCCGAGGAACTGGCCAAGTATTTTGCGAAGCTCGACATCAAAGTGCGCTATATCCACTCTGAGGTAGAGACAATGGAGCGGGTGGAAATCCTGCGGGACCTGCGCCTCGGCGAGTTCGACGTGCTCATCGGCGTGAACCTGCTGCGGGAGGGCCTCGACCTGCCAGAGGTCAGCCTCGTGGCCATCCTCGACGCCGACAAGGAGGGCTTCCTTCGCAACGACCGCTCGCTCACGCAAACCGCAGGACGTGCCGCCCGGAACGTGAACGGCCTCGTCATCTTCTACGCCGACAACATCACCGACTCCATGCAGCGCACCATCGAGGAGACGAACCGCCGCCGCTCCATCCAAATGGCCTACAACGAGGAGCACGGAATCACGCCAGTGACTTTGGCCAAGAGCCGGGAGGAAATCATGGCCCGCAGCAGCGTCCTCGACATCCGGGGCAAAAAGCAATACTACATTGAGCCGGAACAGGCCAGCATCGCCGCCGACCCCATCGTGGCACACATGACCCGTGACCAAGTGGAGCGCCTCATCGCCGAAACGGAGAGCAAGATGAAAAAAGCTGCAAAGGACTTAGACTTCATCTCTGCGGCGCAGTTCCGGGATGAAATGCTGATGCTGAAGGAGCGGTTGAAGTAGGGGGAAGTTGGGAAAATGTGGTAAATGAAGTTCACGTCCAATTTCAGTGCAGCCATCACGCAACCTTTTCAGTTCCACAAAATGCTCGTGCGACATCGCCGCTCCGTAGGCAAGGCAGGCCAACACGTAGTAGGTTATCGCGTGCCAACGTCCAAGATTTGTGATGCCGTTTTATTTCCGCAGTAACAATAAAACAATTCAACCAACTTATGCTTACGGCTTGAGCTTCGGCTCTGGGAACGCCCCGTACATATTCGTTACCCGGTCGTCCTTTTCCCAGGCTTTGATGGTTTCGATGATTTTTACCAGTTCTGCGTCCTTGGCCTTCATGTCGGCCACCTTGGCAGCGTCATTTTCCGAATTTATTTTCCCGGCAAGGGTGGCATGAAGCTCGTTGATGCTCTTGGTCACCATGAAGCGCATCCAGAACATTTTTGACTCGTTCATCGCAAGTCCCTTGATATTGTTGGCAGTGCGGAGCATGGCAGTGGCGTCGCTGTTTTGGGCGAGCTTAACGTAGCTTTGGACAAACCCTACTTGGTTGAAGCCGCCTACTTTACTGAATTTTTCCTCAAAAAAACCAAGCCGTTGTGGGTCGCCTTCCTCAGAGTACAAACCTGCCAATGCCAGTATGATACCCTCGTCGTCCACCTTCTCCAGCTTCTTGGCGGTGGCCAGTGCTGCCTCCTTGTCCAATGCGAGCAGGGTTTCGAGGGCTGCCGACACCACCTTGATGGCCGGGTCGTTCTCGACGGCACGGGCTGCCAATGGGGCGTATTTTTTGTCCTCGGTCGTGGCGAGCTTGCGCATGGCCGATTCCCGAACGTCGGAGTTGGGGTCTTTTTCAGCCAATGCGGCAATGCGCTCCGTGTTCTTACTGTCCAACCCAATGTTCTCGATGGCAAACAGTCGGAAGAGCCAGAACTTGTCGTTCAGCGCTTCGTTCACCACCGCCTGTGCCGCAGGCGAGTTGTTCTCCACGATTTCGCCCATGGCCCGTATGCGGTGCAGAAAGTTGGGGGCATGTTGGTATTGGTAAATGTATTCTTCGAGGCTTTTCTCGTCGTTGATGTCGGCCAATAGCACCCCATCGCCGTCAAAAACGATGAGGTCGGGGTCCTTGGCGGCAGGGATTCGGAAAGTTTGGGTGCGTTGGTCCATGCGCAGGTTGTGGCGAGTCGCCTTTCCATTATCATAAACATCAATGCCTACTGGCAAAACGAAAACGGCGGGCATTTCCTTGGCATCCTGCGTTTGCTCCACGTTGACGACAAGCTCTTTTGTGGCTTCGTCGTAGTCATATTCCACATTCAAAGTCGGCTGGCCTTGCTCAAAAAACCATTGGTTGAAAAACCAATTAAGGTCTTCGCCCGTCACATCCTCGAAGGCGAGGCGCAGCTCGGCCGCTTCCACGTCGGTGAAGGCGTTTTTCTTTAAATAGGTTTGAAGGGCGATAAAGAATGCCTCGTCGCCAACGTAATTGCGGAGCATGTGGAGCACGAGGCCGCCCTTATTGTAGCTGTGCGCATCGAACATGTCCTCTTTGTTCTCATAGCTATAATGAATGAGCGGGTGCATGTCCTGTGCCGCCGATTGCATATAGCCATTCAATTCCTGTAGGCGGTGGAAGTCGGCTTCGTCCCTGCCGTGCTTTTGCTCCAGCCAGAGGTACTCCGAATAGTTGGCAAAGCCCTCGTTGAGGGTGAGGTTCGACCAGGATTCGCAGGTCACATAATCGCCAAACCAATGGTGGAACATCTCGTGCGCCACGATGGTCTCGTTCTGGCGGTTGTCAATCAGTTCCCGGTCGGTGCCCTGCATGAACTCCCCGAAAATCACGGCTGTCGTGTTTTCCATCGCACCACTTACATAGTCACGCACCACCACTTGCGAGTATTTCTGCCAAGGGTATGGAACGCCCAATTTATCCGAAAAGAATTGGAGCATTTCCGGCGTATGGGGGAAGATGTTGCGGGCGTATTTTTCAAATTTCGGCTCTACGTAGTAATCCACCACTTTGCCGTTCCACTTGTCGGCAACCACTGCAAACTCACCCACGGCAATCATGATGAGGTAGGGTGCGTGGGGCAAGTCCATTTTCCAATGGTCGGTGCGAGTGCCGTCTGAGTTCTTTTTGGAGGAAACGAGCAGGCCGTTCGAAAGTGTCTTGAAGCGGTCTTCGACGGTTAGGGTGATTTCGTTGGTGGCCCGTTCGTTTGGCTTGTCAATGGTGGGGAACCAGCGGGAGTTGTTCTCGGTCTCGCCCTGTGTCCATATTTGTTGGGGTTTGTCGCCCTCCTCCTTGCGAGGGTTGATGAAGAACAGCCCCTTGTCGGAGGTGATGGCAGCACTGCCGCCCGATGCGGCTGGGGTGGCCGTATAGTCAATGAAAAGTTTGTATTCCTGGTTGCGGTTGTAGGTCTTGCCAAGGTGGATGGTCACCTTGCTGCTGTCATAGTCGAAGCGAAGTGTCTGGTTGCTCCCCTCGAAGCTGATTTTGTGGAACTGAAAGCCCTTGGCATCCAGCACCACCTTGTCGGTTGGGTAAAAATATGGCTTGAGCGTAAGGGTAGCCTTGCCCAGCACCTGCTCCTTCTCCCAGTCGAACCGGAGGTCCAGCTTGGTGTGCAGCAGGTCGCTCTCCCGTTTGGCACTGGGATTGTAGCGGGTGGGGCTGGATATGTTGGAACCGCTTTCGTCAAGGCCGATGGGCTCGCCTTCTTCGTCGTACCCATAAGGGGCGGTAACGGTAAGCGTGTCAAGGTCAACATAGTCGGTTTCGGGTAGGAGGATGGCAGAATATTGCTTTGGCGCACAGCTCCACAGCAGGGAGATAGCAAGCAATAGGAACAAAGATTTTTTCATTGAATTTTTTTTCTAAAGAATTGAAAATTTGCCACAAGGGCCGCTTCTTTCGACATTTTAAGGCGGGCAAAGATAAAGATAAATGGGTTTGCTGATAGTTGGTTCGGTGGGGATATTGTCCGGCTCATTACCTAATATTAGGTATCCAATCCCCCTATTTTTCACCATTTTGACAAAAATCACCCTTGTTCTTATCTGACTGACTTACTTTTGGCTTGTCTAAATTTAATCTAAATAGCGACAGGTGTCAAGCGCCTCCAACGTGAAACTAAACACATCAGTTAAATGTCCAACTCCGTCACGCAACTAAAAGAAGGGCACAGTGGGCGCATAACGCATTTCACCGACGACCGTATTGCTGGCAAATTGACTGCCATGGGCATACTCCCCGGCAGTCGGGTAAGGGTCGTGCGCATCGCACCGTTCAAGGGTGGCTACTACCTCAAGGTGGACGGCATGAGCATCGTGGTACGCAACGACGAGGCCAGCAGCATCATGACCACAACGGAGGTGGATTGAAATTGGTGAATTGGGTAAATTGTGTTGAATTGGGGTTTTGTTTGGGTCACTTCAACTCAACCAAATAGTTCGGTTTCCACCAAACACAGCAATACAGGAACAAAGCATGCACAAAATAGCACTTGCGGGAAACCCAAACAGTGGCAAATCTTCCATTTTCAACCAGCTCACCGGGCTACGGCAGAAAGTGGCCAACTTTCCCGGCGTTACCGTTGAAAAAAAGTCTGGAAAACTACTAATGCCCGATGGAGAGGAAGTCGTACTCGTAGACTTCCCCGGTGCTTACAGCCTTTATCCCAACGCTGAAGACGAGCGAGTGGTGCTCAACGTGCTCGCCAACCCCGCCGACGGGAATTTCCCCGATGCCATCATTTACATCGCCGACCTGACCAGCCTCGACAAGCACTTCCTGCTGTTGACCCAAATCAAGGACCTCGGCCTTCCCTGTGTACTGGCACTGAACATGGCCGACACGGCAGAGAAGGAAGGCATTGTGGCAGATACCGCCCGATTGGCCGCCTTCCTCCAGATGCCCGTCGTGACGGTGAGCGGACGCACGGGCGCCAATATCGAGGCGCTCAAGCAGACCATCCCCGCCATTTTGCGAAGCGAAAAAAACACTACGCTACTTTACCAACCGGGTGTAGTGGAGCAAGCCGTCCTGCGTCAAGTGCAGCAGAAGCTGGGCATCGAGAACCCTTACCGGGCGCTGCTCGTGGCGCACCACGTCGATAAACTGCCCCATTTATCAGCGCAAGAGAAGGCCACCGTCGCCAAGATTTGCGAAGCAGAAGGCTTTCAGGGCTTGCGGCTGCAAATAGCGGAAACGATGCGCCGCTATCAAATTTTCACGCCCGTGCTTCAAGCGGCCATCCAAAAAAAAGCGGAAACAAGCACCTTCAGCGACCAGCTTGACGCCGTGCTAACCCACCGGATATTTGCTTCCGTCATCTTTTTTGGGGTGATGTTTTTGGTGTTCCAAGCCATGTTCGCATGGGCGGCCTATCCAATGGACTGGATTGAGGCGGGCTTTGGCCTGCTCGCCGAATTGCTGAAAAGCAGCCTCCCCGCTGGGTGGTTCACCAACCTGCTCACCGAAGGGGTGCTTTCCGGCCTCGGTGGCATCGTGGTCTTCGTGCCGCAGATTGCCATCCTCTTCCTGCTCATCACCATCCTCGAAGAAGTGGGCTACATGGCCCGTGCGGTCTTCATTTTCGACAAGCTGATGCAGCAGTTCGGGCTGAACGGGCGCAGCGTAGTGGCGCTGGTGTCGGGCGGGGCCTGTGCCATACCAGCCATTATGAGCACCCGCACCATCGGCAACTGGAAGGAGCGGCTCATCACCATCCTCGTCACGCCGCTGATAAGCTGCTCCGCAAGGATTCCGGTCTATACCGTACTCATCGGCTTCGTGGTGCCTTCGGAGCAGGTGTTTGGGGTGTTCAACCTGCAAGGGCTGGCGTTCATGGGCCTTTACCTGATGGGCATAGTGGCGGCGCTCGGCTCGGCTTGGGTGTTCAAAAAGATACTGAAATCGGGCGAGCCGTCGTGGCTGATGATGCAGTTGCCGCCGTACCGCCTGCCCGTTTGGCGCAACGTCTGGCAGACGATTTGGGAAAAGACATCGGCCTTCGTATTGGGGGCAGGCAAGGTCATACTGATAGCAAGCGTGATACTTTGGGGCTTGGCCACCTATGGGCCTTCGGCAAAAATGGAGGCTGCAAAATTGGAAGCCACGGGCATTGCGGAGCAAAAAAACTTGTCGCCGACGGACAGTGCCGACCTCGTGGCGAGCTACAAAATAGAGGCGAGCTTTGCCGGGCACCTTGGCAAGTTCATCGAGCCGGTGATACGCCCACTCGGCTTCGACTGGAAGATTGGCATAGCACTCATTACCTCCTTTGCCGCACGGGAGGTCTTCGTGGCCACCATGGCCACCATCTACAGCATCGGCAGCACAGACGATGAAGCGACCATCCACGACCGCCTCTCCAAGGCCCGCAACCCGGTCACTGGCGTCAAGATTTATACCGCAGCTACCGCTGCCTCGTTGCTGGTCTTCTATGTGTTCGCACTACAGTGCATGAGCACATTGGCGGTGGTACGGCGAGAAACGGGGAGTTGGAAATGGCCACTGGTACAGTTCAGCTTCATGGGGCTGATGGCCTACTTGGGCAGTTGGGTCACTTTTCTCCTGTTGTCCTAAAATCACCCTCAAGCAGTTTTTTTTAAAAAAAATAACGTGACTCGTTGAAACTTTCCAAGGTATCGCTACCTTCGTTATCAGTGTTGTATTTTTGCAACAGTTTTTTTTCGCTACATTCATTCGCAGGAAATACTACATCCTAAAGTTCGCTGGTCTATGACTTATAACAGCATTCTTGAAGCGATTGGGCGCACACCGCTCATCCGTCTCAATCGTATTACTCAGACCATTGCTCCCACTGTCTATGCAAAATGTGAAGGTTTCAATCCTGGCCAGTCTGGCAAGGACCGCATTGCCCTGCACATGATTGAGGACGCCGAGCGCACTGGCAGGTTGCATCCCGGAGGCACACTCATTGAGGCGACCAGCGGCAACACTGGCTTCAGCCTCGCCATGGTGGCTGCCGTGAAGGGCTACAAATGCGTGTTGACGCTCACCAGCAAGGTGTCAAGGGAAAAAATTGACTGCCTGCAAGCCATGGGCGCCGAGGTCATCATTTGCCCAAAAGAGGCGAAGCCCGATGACCCCCGCTCCTACTACAAAGTGGCCGAACGCAAAGCGAGGGAGATACCCAACTCGCTGTACATCAACCAGAATTTCAACACCGAAAACGCACGTGCGCACTACCTGACCACCGGTCCAGAGATTTGGGCACAGACGGAGGGCAAAATCACCGCACTGATTGCGAGTGCCGGCACGGGCGGCACACTCAGTGGCACGGCCCAGTACCTCAAGGAGCAGAACCCGAACATCCGCATCATCGGCGTGGATGCCTACGGCTCTGCCTTGACGAAGTACCACGAAACAGGCGAGTACGATACCCGTGAAATTTACAGCTACGAAATCGAGGGCACTGGCAAGAACATCATCCCTGCCAACTGCAACTTCGAGCTGATAGACAAGTTCGTGAAAGTGACCGACCGGGAAAGCGCACTGCGCACCCGTGATCTTGCATTGATGGAAGGTATCTTCGCCGGATATTCAAGCGGTGCGGGCATACAAGCCCTTTTGCAAATTCAGGACGAGTTCACCAAGGACGACGTGGTGGTGCTCATTCTGCCTGACCACGGCAGCAAGTACCTCGGCAAAGTGTTCAACGACCAATGGATGGAGTCGAAGGGCTTTCTTACCGATGTTTACGAAGAAATGGAAGAGCCCCTGCCATTGCCAGCGTTTATACCCAGTATTTGATAATCAATGGTTTACGATAAAAAAAGCCACTTTCGGATTGAGTTCTGAAAGTGGCTTTTTTTGTGCTCCAACCAAAAAAACGTCTATCATTCAATCAAGTGCCGCTCTATGCCATCCCCGTCGCTGGGGTTCTCGTGCAGCTTGGTCACGTCGGCAAAGGCAGCGTAGGTCATGCACATATAGGCAGGGAGGGTCGCCAAGATGCCCACACAAAGCAAGATGAAGCCAGCGCTCGCTATCAGGCCAGTGACGATTGCGAAGGCAAAATAGGCTACCCAGTGCTTAGTCAACAACTTGCGACTGGCCTCCATCGCATCCCAAAACTCAAGTCGGTACAATGCGATGAAATGGTAAGTCCAAGCATAGGCAACTGCCAGAAAGATGGCAGGCAGCAACAACAAAAACGACCATACCGGCGGCAGGTCTGGCCTGAAATCGGGTGGCGAAGCCGGATTTTGCATCAACTCCATGTACCATTCCGACCAGCCGTATTTCCAAAAGACGATTCCAATGGGCACCAAACTGATGCCGATGATAAGCCCCATGACCAATGCTCCGAGTGCAAGCTGGCCCACGAAGTCAAAGCCCTTGAAAAAAGTGCCGAACTCTGGCCGCTCCCCTTTGTCCAATTGATTGGCAAAAAGGTAGAAGCCCACGGTCAGGGCGGGCGCGACGACCAACTGGTTGGCGATGGTGCCAATAAATGGAATAAAGCCAATAACCATCGTTAGAACTATAAAAATGGCGGTGAAGCCAATGAAACTCCCCATGTCCTTCTGGAAAATATCAAAGCCACGGCTGATGTAGTCGCCAAACCTGAAGTTCGTGCCTTCGGCGATGATGCGCTCGATTTTTGCTTTCGGGTCTTCTGTCATTTTGAGTTTTTTTCGTTAAAAAATTTGCGGCTAAAAGTAGTAGAAGGTTTTGTCAAAACAAAAAATACAATTGGGCATTACTTAAACTTTGCTAATCCCAACTATGCCCCGACCCTGTGTAACTTTGTTCTACGAAATCAAAAACGCAACATGATTCAAAGCGACATTCTCGTGCTCGGCTCCGGTATTGCCGGGCTTACCTTTGCCCTGAAAATAGCACAGGAGCGCCCCGACCTAAAGGTGTTGGTGCTAACCAAAACCAACGAAACCGAGAGCAATACCCGCTACGCCCAAGGCGGAGTGGCCGCTGTTTGGGACTTCGAGACGGACAGCTACCAGAAGCATATCGAGGACACGCTCATAGCCGGGGACGGGCTTTGCGACCCTGGAATCGTGGAAATCGTGGTGAAGGAAGGCCCGGAGCGGGTGCAGGAAATAATTGACTGGGGCGCTCGTTTCGACAAAAACAAGGGCGAATCATACGATCTAGCGAAAGAGGGTGGCCACAGCGAGAATCGTATTCTCCACTATAAGGACCTCACGGGTTGGGAAATGCAGCGTACCCTCAGTGCCCAAGCCGACCTCACTCCGAACATCACGGTGATGGAGCACTATTTTGCCATTGACATCATCACCCAGCACCACCTCGGCCACACCGTGACGAGGGTAACGCCCAATATCGAATGCTACGGCGCTTATGCCCTCAACAAGCAAACTGGCGAGATAGAAACGCTGCTGGCAAAGGTCACAGTGTTGGCGACTGGTGGCGCTGGGCAGGTCTATCGGAATACCACCAACCCCGTCATTGCCAGCGGCGATGGCATGGCGATGGTCTATCGGGCGAAGGGGCGGGTGCAGAACATGGAGTTCGTGCAGTTTCATCCCACGGCACTGTACAACCCGGCGGGCGACAACCCATCCTTCCTCGTGTCGGAGGCAGTACGTGGCTTCGGGGGCATCCTGAAAACGCCACAGGGCGAGGAGTTCATGAAGAAATACGACGAGCGGGGCAGCCTCGCCCCCCGCGACATCGTGGCGAGGGCCATTGACCGGGAGATGAAGATTCAGGGCTTGGAATACATGTATCTCGACTGTCGGCACTTGGACAAGGAGGGCTTTTTGGCGCATTTTCCCACCATTTATGAAAAATGCCTGAGCATCGGCGTTGACCCGATGAAGTCCATGATACCCGTGACGCCTGCTTGCCACTACATGTGCGGCGGCATCAAGACCGACGAGATGGGGCGCACCAGCATCCAGCGCCTCTACGCCGCCGGGGAGTGTACCTGCACGGGGCTGCACGGGGCCAACCGCCTTGCCTCCAACTCGTTGCTGGAGGCTATGGTGTTTGCCCACCGCATCTACCTTGACGTGCTGGAAAAGATTGACCACACTGCCTTGCCAGCTACAGGCATCCCGGACTGGAACGCCCAAGGCACGACCGACCCCAAAGAGTTGATACTTATCACGCAAAGCATCAAGGAACTGAAGGACGTAATGAGCTACTACGTGGGCATCGTGCGCTCCGACGAGCGCCTCAAACGGGCAAGCGACCGCCTTTACCTGCTTTATAAAGAAACGGAGGAACTTTATACCAAGACCACCATTTCACCACAGCTTTGCGAAGTGCGCAACCTCATCACCATCGCTTACCTCATCATCCGGTCGGCGGCTATGCGACGGGAAAGCCGGGGGCTACACTTCACGACGGACTACCCCGACCAACTTGGCTTTATTGACCTGACGGTACTTTAGCAGGTGAGCGGGTGAGAGCAGTGAGCGGTGTGAGAGCAGGTGAGCGTGAGAGAATAAATTGGGCGCAATCAGCGTATCTAAGAAAACTTTTCTAATAAAAAATGAAAAAGCCACAACTGCTCGCATTGCTATTGCTTCTTGGCGCTTCTTTGCTGTTTGCGCAGTCGGATAGCCCGCTTTCTTTGAAGGATTATTTGCAAAAAAGCAACCTTGCCACGCAGTCCACGCCCGATGGGATTCATTATTTGCTGTCAAAAAAAGGCAATGGGAAAGCACCCGTAACGGGCGAATACGTGCTGCTCCAATACCGGGCCATGCTGCTCGACAGCACGGTGTTCGACCAGTCGGAGGAGGGGAACCCGCTCGTGTTCCAAGTGGGCAACCACGAGGTCATCAAGGGCCTCGACCTCGGCGTGCAATTGCTGAAAAAAGGTGGGAGCGCTACCCTCTACCTGCCTCCATCGCTGGGGTACCAGCAATACGGCGCTCAGGGCGTACCGCCTGACGCAGCGCTGATTTACGAAGTGGAACTGCTGGATGTGATGGACTTTGACCAATATGACCGCTACATGCGGGCACTGGAAGAACGGGAGCGGGCAGAATACGAGCAAGGGCGGGTGGAGCAGTTTCAGAAGGACCTAAAGGCAATTGAAGCGTATGCGGCGGCTCACGGATTGATTGTCCGGCGCACCAATTCCGGCCTCAGCTACGCCATCACCAAGCAGGGGAAAGGTGCTGCGCCAAGGCCGGGTGCTTCTCTCAAAGTGGCTTACGAAGGCTTTTTGCTTGACGATACCGTTTTTGACCAATCGGAAAATTATGCTTTCACGCTTGGCGCTGCCAAGGTCATACAAGGCTGGGAGGAAGGTCTCCAGTTTTTTAGCCCCGGCAGCGAGGGCTGGCTGTTGGTGCCGTCCAAATTGGCTTACGGCCCAATTCCTGTCGGCAAGGTTCCAGCAAACAGCGCACTTGTATTTAAAGTAAAAATGCTCAAGGATTAGGGTTTGAGAGATGGAGGACTTGAGGGTTTGAGAGGGGGCGCACTGCTTCTCCCCCTCCCAAATCCTCAAACCCCCTCAATCTCTCAAACCCTCAATCTCTCAAACCCTCAAACCCTGCCTCTCACTGCTGCCTCGACGAGAACGAATAAGCCCCTATCAGTTGGTCGTAGCGCCCTCCGAACGGGCGGTAATAAACGAAGATGGTGTAGTAGTTGTCGGTTTCGTGCCAGTCGCCTTCCGTTTCCTCAAAGTCAATTTTACTGGAGCCCCTTGGCAATGCGGCGTACAGGTACTCATAATAGCCCTGCTTGAGGTTGAGCTTGGCCACATAGCAGTTGGTGGCGGGGTTGAAGGTCATTTTGTATTCTGGCTTTAGCTGCCAGTCGGTCAGCCCCCCGAAAACGTAAAGGTCCTGGTCGTACATTTCGCCGGGGCTGTTAAGTTGTACCAGTACCTCCACGTATTCGCTCTGGAGGTTGTGGAGGTCGGCGCCGGCGTTGTTGTTGCCATAGATTTCCTGCTCACGGGCATCGGCTTCGGCCCTTCGTTGGTTGAGGAGGGCCTGGCGCTCCCGCTGTATGGCGAGCTGCTGTTGGGTCGTGGTGGCCCTGGCTGCCCTTCCTTCAAAATCCCTTTCTTCCTGCGGTGTCAACTGGGTGATAAAGCTGCCTGCTGAGAGCCTGCTGTTTTGGCTGTAGTTGATGCGGCCCCGCTCGTCCGTATTTTCGATGATGAAGTTGCCATTGATGTCCCGCCAATCGAAGTAGGGCTGGGCACCCCGCTTGATGTCCTTTTCGAGCACGGAAACGTACTTGCCATCGGCCTCCCTACCAAAGGAGATAATGCGGGGGTCGGGGTAGCGTATGCCCCTGATGTCAATATACCGGAACTCCTTGCCCGCCGGGAAGGTGATTTTGTCCTGATAGTCAAAAACCTGCTGGCCCACTCGGCTGAACAGGGGCTTGAGGCCCGTGATGGCATTGTCCCAACGCCCGTTTTGCACCACCACGGCACTGATTTCTTGCTGTGGGTTCCTGATTTCCAAGTTCTCGTGGTACACGGTGAAGTCAATCTCCTGGTGGGTCGTGATTTTGTCCACCCGGGCAGGGCGAACGGCCTTGCCCGCCACCTTCACCTGATGGTCCACTACCACGAACCGACGGGTGATGGCGAGGCGCTTGTCTCCTTCGTCCTCGTAAACCTTGAGCAGGTAGTTGCCACTTATTTTCACCTTAAAATCCCTATTGGGCAGCGTAAGCCAATAGTGGGTGTATTCTGATTTCACCTTGAAGGAAAACGCATAATCATTGATTCGGCTTTCCGAAAACCCCTCCATGAACTCAAATTCGGTCAAGTTGGAAGGCTGCCAATTGGCATCGCAGTGCTGAATGGAGAAGGCGTAGTTTTTCGCCTCCGTATTCAGTTCGTCGAAGCTAAGGACGAGTACCGAACCACCGCCCAAATCAAGAGCGGGCATGCTCGTCAGCAGCCCGTCCACATGGAACTTGACGGACTTGATGTTTTCCGAATAGATATAGTCGTAGTAAACCAAGCCCTCCTCCTGCGAAAACGCAAGGACGGGCAACAGCGCCAGCAACGAGAGTATTTTTTTCATGTCAAAAAAGAAATGGTTCGTGAGGTTCTTAGGTTTTGGGCTTCTTAGGTTAGTAGACACAGACAATTATTTAGAACGGGCTACCATTTTCACAACCTTTCAAAAAAAAATTGGCACATCACCTTGCACCAAAACCTGAAAACCAAAGAACCTGAAAACCTCACGAACCATTGAAAATAAATATGGTCAAAAAGAAACCGAGCAAGTGAGTGCAAACTTGGTCGTTATTCTACAACGAATCCCAAGTTTAGCGAACCTTTGCAGCGCTTTAACGCAAAAACGGCATTATCATTTCGCAAATGGCCAAACCTGACAGCGACATATTGGACCAAGCCCCCCCAGCGCCCAAGCCCATGAGCCTTGCCAGCAAGGCGGGGGTCTTCACCCTCAGCCGGGCCGTCACCATCATCACGCAGATGCTGGCCGGAGTAGTGCTGGCGCATGTGCTCACCAAGCAGGACAACGCCGTCGTGTCGTACCTCGTGCTCACGCTCTACACCACGGCGCTCGCCTTTGGCCAGCTCGGGCTGCCGGACAGCGTGTTTTTTTTCTTCGAAAAATTGCCGCCCGCCAATCGCAAGGCGTTCACGCTGCTCCTCTCCAAAATGCTCTTTTTGTTGGCCTTCGGTGCAGCGGCAATCATGCTGACGGTGGGATGGCTGGGTGCTTCGAGGGAGGGATTCGGCG
This sequence comes from Saprospiraceae bacterium UBA6168, assembly GCA_002435785.1. Taxonomy (GTDB): domain Bacteria; phylum Bacteroidota; class Bacteroidia; order Chitinophagales; family Saprospiraceae; genus UBA6168. The sequence goes on from DIUC01000020.1 coordinate 123,515, forward strand.
AGGTGCGCACGCTGGTCTGGGTGATGATGGCCATGCTCCTGCTCGAACTCCCCACCATGCACCTGCCCAATGCGCTCATCGCCCTCGACCGCACCAAGGCGGCGGCATGGTTCAATATTTTTACGGGCATGGCACAGTTCATGGCCATGACCATCCCGCTGCTGTTGCCGGATCCCGTGGCGGCCATCCCCTTTGGGCTGCTCATCTACGGTGGGCTGCGCCTAAGCGTTAGCGCAGGCATTTATCGGAAACTGTTCAAAAACGAGCCGCTCGTAACCTTGCCGGAGCGCACCATGCGGGAAGTGCTGCATTATTCGGTGCCGCTCAGCCTTGCACAGATTTTTTGGGTGCTCAACAAGATGGTGGACAAGCAGGTGGTGCAATGGCTGCTGCCCAGCACCGTGTTCGCCGTCTATAATTCGGGGGCCATTGAGTTGCCCATCATCCCCACCATCGCCTATACTGTGTCGGCGGTGATGATGACACAGCTCGTCGGGCATCACCTGCGGGGCGAGCGCCCGGCGTTGTTGGCGCTTTGGTTCAAAAGCGTGCGCAAAGTTTCGGTCATCGTGCTGCCATTGGTGATGATATTCTTAGTGGCCGCCGAGGAGTTCATAGCCCTGCTGCTCCCTGAGAGTTACGCCGACGCCGTTGTCCCGTTCCGCATTTACACCTTCATCCTCTTGCAGCGGGTGGCCTCGTACAGCAACATGCAAAAGGCGCTGGGCAGCACCAGTGCCATCACCCGCAGTGCCATTTATCTTTTTCTGATAAATGCAGTGCTCAGCGTGCCGCTCGTGCTGTGGTTGGGCATGGCCGGGCCGCCGTTGGCGGCCCTGTTGGCCAATGTCTTTTCGTGGTGGTATGCGCTCCGCAATATTCAGTTGCTGCTGAAGGTGCGGTTCCGGGAGGTATTCCCGTTCGGGTTCTATGCCAAGGCATTGGGGGTGGCCGCCCTCGCCGCCGTGCCCGTCATTGGGTTAAAATTGGGCGTGGAGCTGCCCCGCTACTTCGGGTTTTTCATCTTGGCGGCCTGCTACCTGCCCATTTACCTGCTGTTGGCACGGGCGTTTGGCACCATTGAGGAGTCGGACTGGCAGCGGCTGATGAACAAATTGGGCTTCCTGCGAAAAAAATAGAACGGCTCTGCCCTCATTTTCCACCCAGCCATTTGACTATAAGAACAAAAGGAAAATGAACAGAAAGTGGCATCCGGGACTTTTCATGTCCGGTGAAGCCTCCATTTTACGCCAAACACCGCCCCAGTTGCATCTTCTTTGTGCGCCGATTGGTTTCGGCTGCCTTTGCCGAAAATACTTGCATGAAAATTCGATTTCCTAATTTTGCCCAAACCTGTTTTGACATGAAATACCTGAAAATATTCTTGGCGCTTTCGATACTGCTCCTTGCCGCTTGTTCCAACGATACCTCCAGCCCCGGCTCGGTGGTCACGACCTCAAAAGGGAAGGTGCAGGCACACGGCAGGGTGAACCAAGTGCTGGTCATCGCCGATTCCTCGCTGTGGAAAGGAGCTGTGGGCGATTCTTTTTTCTACTACTTCAACGCACCTTATATCCTGCTGCCACAGCCCGAACCGATTTTTGACCTGACTCACATGACCCCGGAGCAGTTGGCCAAGCAGCCCCTGAAGAAAGAGTTCCGCACCATTGTCTTCCTCGCCGACCTGAACGATGAAAACTCCGTAACGGGCCGACTGCTTCGGAACGACCTTGGCCCTGAAAAGCTCCAAGAAATCCAAAAAGGCAAGGGCTACAACGTGACTGTTGGCCAGGACAAATGGGCCATCAAGCAACTGCTTTTTTATGTGAACGGATTCGGGGAAGACAAGCTTGCGGAGTGCATCGCCACCAACTTCCCGGCTATCGGGCGCAAGATAAACGAGCGGGATGCGGAGACCGTCAAGGCCACTGCCTATCAGGGCGGCGGGGCCGCCAACCTGGAGGGCGACGTGTTAGCCAAGTTCAACCTGAACCTGAGAATCCCGAAAGGCTTCAAACAAGCCAAGTACGACGGCAATACCAATACCCTCTGGCTGCGCAGCGACGAGCGTGAAATCATCGCCAACATCATCATCCATAAGCTCCCGTACAAAGACAAGTCGCAACTGACCAAAGCGGGCATCAAGAAAATAAGGGACAGCGTGACGGGCATCGTCACCACGCAGCAGCCCAATACCTATATGCGCATCAACGATGTGGACTTGCCACTTTTCGTGGAAAACATCACCCTCAACAACGCCTACACCGTGCAGGCCAAGGGGGTCTGGGACATCGTGAACGACTTCAAGGGCGGCCCATTCGTGACCAACCTCATGCTCAACCCGAAGACCAACGAACTGGTACTGGTGGATGGCTTTGTGTTCGCCCCCGGCAAGGACAAGCGGAACTATATGCAGGAACTGGAACTGGTGCTGGCCACGGCGAGCTTTTAGGCAAGGTAATTGGGCAATTGGTTGAATTGGGCGATTGGTTGAATTGGGTAAATTGGTTGAACTGAACGCACTACTTCGACCAATTCCCCCCCAATTCAACTACTTCAACCAATTCCCCGGTTCTTTGGCTCAATACTGGCCCGTCGAGAGTAGTACAAGCGTACAGGCTTCGAGTGCCTCAATGCCAACCTCTTGTGCCCGCTCCATGAGGTCGAAGTTCTCCGCACCGGGGTTGAAGATGATCCGCCGGGGCTTCAAGTCCAGCACATAATCATAGTATGCTTCTTGGTGGGAAATATTCACGTACAGCGTCACCGTGTCAATATCCGACAGTGGCGGATGCCCTGTCAGAATGTGGACGCCATTCACTTCCCCTTCCTTTCGGCCAATCGCCACCACCTCGTGACCATGCCTTTTCAGTGAGTTGATGGCCAAGTAGGAGTACCGCTCTGGGTTGGTGGATGCACCGATGACGAGTGTCTTTTTCATAAAAATTTCTGACGATAAAGGATTGTAGAACTGCTAACCTCCAAGTTGCTGAACTGCGAAATCAAGGTGGACGCCACGATGGCCTAACAAGTGCTTATGCTACCAAAAACGCCACCACGAACGCAAGTATCACGCCTATCATGCCATACATAAAAACGTTGTAACAATAGGTGAGGTACTTGTATTTTTTGGCCAACACTACGCCGAGGTAGAAGAGGTCCTTGGTCATGGACGTGTAGAGGAAATCCTTGTCCTTTATCATTTCCATCATGCCCCAATGGAAGTCTTCCAGCTTCATGTTGTAGTAGTTGCCGAAGAAGAGGAGGTTGGCCTTGCGGTCATCTATGTCCTCCCTCGTGAACTTGCCCTCCGTGATTTTCGGTCGGGTGGATAGGGTGGCCAGCACCATCGCCGTTACGCAGACCGCCAACAACAAAATCGCCGGAACGACTATCTGCGGGTACTGCTCAAACCGTGGGAAAAGCTGCGGCAACGCCACGGATATCACGATGGCATTGATGCTGAGCATGATGTTCGCCTTGCTATCGGCCATGCCGCTGAGGTTGATATGGGTGCGGTAAGTGGTGCGGTACATCGTTTCCACGCCCCGGCCTATGTCCGATTCGTTGGGCAGGAAATTGCTTTTGTTGCCCCCTTTCAGTGGCTGCTCTTTGTCCTTCTTCTGTTTGTCCTTGCGGGCCAGGTCGTCCACGGAAGCTATGCCGGCTGGGTTCAGGCGGAACTGTTGCTTGCGCAATTGCTTGATGTGCTTGAGCTTTCGTCCATTGTAAAGCTCCTCGGCCACCGTGGTAAAGTACCGGTGGTTGTTCATGAAATCCAGTTCAAACTGTACCCACTCATGCTCGGCCATCATTTTGCCACGGGTCAGCAAAAGCTCTTGTCGGAGGCGGCTTGTGCGGTCCCAATAGCTTTGCTTGCCGAGGTGGCTCAGGTCGGCATCGCAGATGATTTCCTCCAGCAGGTCCTTCGGCTTAAAGGGCAGTCGGGTGGCCATGATGCACCGGGTGATGAGGTCGAGGTCTTGGTCGGTGAGGTCGAACCTTGAGAGGAAGCTGACGGCGTAGTGGCAACTGCGCTCCTCGTGCCCTTCGGGGCCTTGGTCATAGCCACTGTCGTGAAACCAAGCTGCCAGCTTTAGTAAGTGGAGTTCCCGGTCGTCGAGGTTGTTGCCGGAGCCGATTTCGACCACTGCATCCAATACGCCCAAGGTGTGGTTGAAGTCGTGAAAGACGTATTCAGCGCCAATTTTTTTTTGAAAAAAATCGGTCAAGTGCTGTTCTGCTTGAGCCAATATCTCGCCGTATGCTGTTGCCATTCGCTTTGTTATGAAATCGCAGGTGTTCCAAAATCCACAACAAGCAACAGCTTATGGTCACTTGTTATTGATTCGTTCTGTTTGTTTTTTGCCGGTGGCCAGTTCCGTGCCGTGCATGTCCACGTGGTACACATCGGGCCAACTGCTCTGGTCATCGGCGAAGACCCAAATGTAGTCTAATCTGCACAATTTCCCATTGATGGTCATGGTGGCAAGCGGCTGGCCGTTCTTGTCCGTTTGTAGGTGTATTTTTCGCTTCCCGTAAGCCGTCAGCGTGATGTGATAGCCGGTGCCGGTGCCATCCTTTTTGCTGCTGTAACCGTATGCAAAGGTATTCTGTGCCCAAGTCAGTTCCTTGCGTTCGCCATTGCTGCCATAGCGGCGCCAGTAGGCATCAATCGGCTTCGAGGGGTCGAACTGCCCCCCGACCATGTTGGCATCGTACACGATGGTATTCTTGTTCTTGTTACGTTGGATAAAAAAAAGGGACTTGTCCGTGGAAGGGGGCATCGGGAAGTGGGCAGGTCGGCTCAGGAGCGACATTGGTCCTGTATTGGCAGTGCCTTGTGAAAAGAGTGGCATGAACAACATGCCCGAAAAAAGAATGGTGAATAGAATCCGCTTGGTCATTAAATACGAATAGAAAAGGCGAATGGAATGAAGAACCTACTGCCTCTTGCCTTTATTGTTTTAAAAAAATTGAAAGTCAGCCTATCGGGAAATGACGACGGCTGCCTCGATAGCAAGCCTACGGTATTCGCCCATTTTGTTCTAGCTCCTTTTTGCTGTGCACCAAACGCCGCAGGGCGGTGATATTGGTAAAAACGGCCAATACCATGAGCGGGAACGTAAAGATAGTAATGGTCTCGAACAGTGGTATGGGCAGCCAATCCACCGTGACCTTCACCTCGCTGCCACCAAGTGCCGAAAAGGTGCCACAAGCTATGGCCGATACCCCGATGATGACGATGCGCTCGGGGCGTTGCATGAAGCCCACGTCGGCATGTGCGCCCAGGCTCTCTGCCCTCGCACGTATGTAGCTGACCATCACGGAGCCGATGAGTGCAATAAAGGCAAACAAGGAGCTCAGAAAGTAACTCTGCGCCACGAGGTACCAACAGATGCCAAGGAACATTATCATCTCGCTGTACCGGTCAAGCACGGAGTCGTACAGCGCACCGAAAGTAGAGGTCATCTTGCCGACCCTCGCCAACCGCCCGTCAATCATGTCAAAAAGCCCCCCAAACAGAATGACCACCCCGGCCCACCCAATATAGGAGTGGTCGTTACGTTCGCCAAATTTGCCGCCATAAATAAATATCACGGTGGCGAACGTGCTGATGACCAAGCCGATGGTGGTGATGGTATTGGGCTTCACCTTCCACCGCACCAGCAGATCTATCAATGGGTTGATGACCCGGTAAACAAGGGGCTGCCCGTATTTTTTAAGTAGATTGTCGCTCATAGTCATTTAGTGATGGGGCGAAAGCTGTTTTGCCAACGCCAGGTTATCTTAACTAAAGTAGCAGTTGATATGCTGCATTCATGCCTATCTTTCTTTGCATTGCGGTACGCAAAGTTAAGCGATGACGGTTTGCCGGATAGGTTGTCAAAAAACAACTGACCCATCCGCATCACCCGATCATTGCGCAACCCCTAAAACTCCAACTTTATCCTGAACCTCAGCCCAAGCCCCTTGACGCCAAACATGGAGGGCACCTCCGGGTTGTCGAGGTAGTTGAAACGGCGCACGAGGTCGAAGCGCAGCACCTTGAAGATGTTGCCGACTCCAATGCCCGCCTCGATATAAGGCTCATCCTGTAAGGTATAGGTCACCCGGCGGTCTTGTTCGTCGTTCAGGAACTGGATGTATTCCGGGTGCTTTTCGGGGTTGTTGCTGTCGGTCAGCCTACCGTAAATGGCCTTGAAGGTGATGGCCTCCCGCAGTTTCAATTTGCGGAGCAGGGGTATCTTGTTAAAAAGCCAGCCATTGAAGTTATGCTCCAGCATGAGCAGGGCGTACTCGTCGCTCACGAACTCTTGGTAGTTCATCATGTTGAACGAGTTGGTGCGATAGGTATAGGTTTGGTTGGCCCGGGGCATGTGCAGCAGGAAGTACGGCACGCCATTGCCCCATATTTTGCCTGCTTCAAAGTCCATGCGGGTCACGCCAAGGAACGACAGGTAGAACCGCTTCACCACGTTGAGCGAGGCACTCTGGTAGGCGTAGTCGCCACTGAGCACGTCCTTTAGCCCTGCGTTCAGCTTGAGCAAGAAAATTGGATGCTTGTTGAAAAGCTGCGTCCGGTAGGTGCGGCCTTGGATGTACTTCTCATTGGGTGCAAAGCGGAGCGTGAGGCCCACGTCGCTGGTCGTGAACTCATCGAGGAGCTGCAGTGCGGGTTCGCCCGGGCTGTTGTAGCGGAACGCCGTGGCGCCAATCGGGCGGTGGCGGGTGTTGGTATAGGTCACTTGATAGCTGATGTGGTTGGGGGTTTCCAGGAAATATTCGCCCTGTATTTTGTTCATCAGCAGCATCCGGTCACGTGTGCCCCGTTGGAAGGACAGGAAGAAGTTGTCGGGGCTGTTCAGCAGGAGTATTTGCCCTACCAGGTTCACTTCTTTTTGGTACAAAGCCCGGACGTAGTGCCTGGGGTTCACCTTGAAGTCGTCCCGGAAGGAGTAAGTGGCAGTAGCGCCGTATTTGAAGCGCTCGTCCTTGAAGCCGTAAGCGCCATAACCACCGATGCTAAATTTTGGGAGGAACTTCAAGTTGGTCTCCCCGCCCAATTTTACCCGGTTGCCTTCTACGGGGTTGAAGCTGTAAAAATTGGCGATAGGCCCGACGTCAACAGGCCCAACGGCCTTGTAGCCCGTGAACACCAACGACATGGTGTTCATCATGCGCTTGAAGCTGGGCATGCCCTGGATGGTGTCAATCATTTGATAGACCCGCTGCTCTTTGTCCGACAACTTCTCGTGGCGCACGGATTGCCAGTATGCCTCGTCCTTTTTATAAACATCGGGGGCGTCAATCGTCTTTTCGGTGCCGGCGTAGAGGGATTCTTCGACGGGCTTGTCAAATATGAAGTCCCTGTACGTGGCGGTCCGTGTACCATAGATACCCGTGCCTTTTTTAAGGATGGAAAAGTCAACCGTCACTTGGTCCATGGTGCGTGCCCAAACGCCGTTTGGCTGCTTCGTGAACTCTTGCTTCAACTTTAGTTCTTGCACGAAGTTGACGTTGATCTGGCGGGTGGTGCCAAAATCGGCTCGGATGACCGCAAAGGCCGAATCGCCACGCGTGATATACAGGTCACCCTTGAAGGCGATGTTCTGACTGTTTTCGGGGTAAAATGAGACCTTGGTCACGGGAGTGCCGTTGAGGACACCCGTGCTGTCCACGATGTAAAAACGATAGTACCCAATGGCGACGGTACTCAAAGGGCTCATAAAGGAAAGGTCGAGCAAGCGGATGTCGTTCTGGTAGATGTTGACATTTTGGTACATCACCGTGAGCATGTCGTTCAGGTCTTTGTCGTCCACATACTCTTTCATGCCCGTCACCTTAACGCCGCTGCGGTGTTCCTTGCGGTCTTCCGGGTTCTTGCGGAAATAGACTTTTGACGAGGATTCTTGTATGAAAAATGGCAGAAAGGGCTTGCCGTTGACCTTGGAGGTGTCCACGTTGTCGAGTATGAACTGGTACTTCCTGAAAGCCCGCTTCTCCTTCAATTTCTCGGGGTCGAAGTTGTTGATGTCGAACTGGATTTTCTCGTACTTGTCCATTTCAAAGAAGTTCGTGGCTTCGATGCGGTTGTCTTCCTTTCTTGCAATAACCTCCCGCATCAGTTCCACGGCGGGGTTGTCACGGCGCTTGTACCTGCCCTTTTTGGCCTTTACCTCCACCACGTTCATGGTAATGGAAGTGGACTGCAAAGCAATGTCGAACACTTGCCTTTCACCCAGCACCACGGTCAGCACTTGGGTTTCGTAGCCGATAAAGGATACTTCCATTTGGTTCGTGGTGGCCCAAAGGGACTCCAGCACGTACTTGCCATCGAAATCGGTGGTGGTGCCAATGCTCGTCCCCTTGAACGATACGTTGACAAATGGCAGCGGCTCTTTCGTGTCGGCGTCAAGGATGGTGCCTCTAACGGTAGTCATCTTTTGGGCAAAGGCCGAAACAGAAAAAAGCAGAAAAATCAGGCTGAGAATCAGTTGATTTTTAGAAATGTTGGAATACATAGGAAAAAGTTTCTTCAATCAGGTGTCGGTGAAAAAGGAGGTGAATGCGGTTTGGTTTTTTTTGAACCCAAAGTTCAAACGCCAAACCGCCATTTCTGGCATTCCTCAAGAACTTTCGAGCAACTTAAAAGTTGCTTGGTGCCAAAAATTTTGCTGTAAAGCTACCCAAGTTTTAGCTTCGCAAAATGTCGTGCGGCGGTTCAGCGGGCATGTCGTCCATGCTTAGATGGATTTTGGGGCTAATTCCCCTATACCGTGTTTCGCTTTTCACCGTATTTTTGACAAAAATTTTAGGGGAATAGCACCATAAATTCTAAAACCACTGCCCTGACTACCGGCCCAACAAATTTTTCTTCCCGAATCGCCAAACACTTCATCACCAATCATATCCATATCATGTCCTCGCTTCGCCAACAGTTCATCCAGCACATAGCCCAGACCAGCGACATCCCGATGCTGCTCGAAATCGAACGGGCGGAGGGCACTTTCCTCTTCGACACGGCGGGCAAAAGCTACCTCGACCTCATCGCAGGTATCAGCGTCAGCGTACTGGGGCACCGGCACCCGGATGTGGTGGCCGCCGTGAAGGCACAGGTCGACCGCTACCTGCACACGCTCGTTTACGGCGAATACGTGCTGTCGCCACAAGTGGAACTGGCCAGCCTGCTGGCGGCAAATTTGCCCCCGCAACTCAGTTGTGTTTACTTCACCAATTCCGGCAGTGAGGCCACCGAGGGGGCCATGAAATTGGCCAAGCGCTACACGGGCCGCCCCGAAATCATCGCTTGCCGGGAAGCCTACCACGGCAGCACACAGGGCGCCGCCAGCCTCATGTCGCCCACGTTCTTCACGCAAGGCTACCACCCCCTGCTGCCCGGCATCCGGCACATCGGCTTCAACAGCGAGGCGGATTTGGAGCAAATCGGGCACCAGACCGCCTGCGTCATCGTCGAGCCGGTGCAGGCCGAAGCGGGCGTCCGTTTGCCGCAAGGCGACTACTTGAAAAAGCTGCGCAAACGCTGCACCGAGGTGGGCGCACTGCTGGTTTTTGACGAAATACAGGTGGGGTATGGCCGCACCGGCACACTCTGGGCCTTCGAGCAGTACGGCATAGTGCCGGACGTGCTGCTGCTGGCCAAGGGCATGGGCGGCGGCATGCCCATCGGGGCGTTCATCGCATCGGGGGAGGTGATGCAGGTGCTGGGGCACGAGCCGCCGCTGGGGCATATCACGACCTTCGGCGGGCATCCGGTCTGCTGTGCCGCTGGCCTCGCCACGCTGCGTTTTTTGACGGAAAACAAAGTCTGGGAAAGCGTAAAGCAGAAAGAAGCGCTGTTCCGCCAACTGCTCGTGCACCCGGCCATCCGGGAGGTGCGGAGTGCGGGCCTGCTCATGGCCGTGGAGGTGGGCGAGTTTGAGCTGCTCCGCAACATCATCCTCGAATGCGTGGCCAACGGGGTCATCACCGATTGGTTCTTGTTCAACGACCGCAGCCTGCGCATCGCCCCGCCGCTCACCATCTCCGAAGCGGAAATCCGAATGGCGTGCGAGGTGGTGGTTGGGGCGATTGACAAGTTTGGTGCGCCGGGAAATGTATGTGGGGGCCAAGTACAAACTGGCCCCCACAGGGTCTAACGGTGCTATTTGACTGCCGAACTGCCAACTCAATCGCCGGGCGGCGGCGGTGGCGGCGGCGGCGGCGTGGAGTTGAAATTGACGGTGTAGCCCCAGTCGCCGAGGCTTTGCTCCCGGCCCCGATAGATGCCGAGGAGGGTGTCACGGATGCTACAGACGTGAAATAATACGGTGCGGGGTGTCCTCGAGGTCTGCCCCTTGCTGATGCCGAGGGCGAGGTTGCGGTTCTGCGTGGCTGTTTCTTTGTCACGGTTGGCCTTGGCACCGGCGGTCAGTTTTTGGGCGGCGGCGGTGTTGAGGGTGGCCAGCGCAGCCATGTCGAACACGGAGAGGATGCTGCCAGCACCATCTTCCGTGTGTTTTTCCAGCACCTTGCCCACGAGTTTTGTCAGCTTGTCGGCATTGCGGGGGATGATGACCTGCGGCTCGCCCTTGGGCGAGTTGACGGTGAAGCCATAGGTGCCGAGCTTGCGCTCCGAGCCACGGAACTTGCCGAGCAGAAAATCACGGATAGAGGTCAGGTAGAACGTTGCGGTGCCTTCGGTAATGGACGTCTGCGTATCGTGGAGGCCGAGTAGCAGGTTGCGATCTTCGTTCAGTTCCTCTTTCTTCTTGTCGAGGAGTCCTTGAGCAGTCACTTGCGCCTCGGCTTCGTCCAACAGGTCTTCGAGTTCGGTGGCGGCGGCGGCGGAGATGGGGCTTGCGGCCCCGTCGGCGGTGTGTTTGGTGAGGATGTCCCTACCAAGGGTGGTGAGCGGGTCGGGTTTTTTTGAAATAACCACTTCAAAAGGTCTTCTTGCCATTGGTCAATAGTTTTAAAGGTGAACAATGAGACAAAGTTGAAATATTACAATTATTTGCCAAACATCCGCAAGCAATATTTTTCCACATCACCCTTTTTTTGTTGTTTTGGGCAAATGGCCGTCCGTTCGGTTTTTTCAAAAATAAAACAGGATGTGTCCAATATACCATTTTATGTGTCCAACATTTCATTTTCTGTCAATCACATTTCATTTTTCGTTCACGAAAAATGAAGTTTGATAAACAAAAAATGGTTTGTTGACGACGAAAAATGAATTCTCATTGACAGAAAATGAGATGTGATTGACAAAAAATGAATTCTCATTGGGAGAAAATGAATTGTTGACGACGAAAAATGAAATGTGATTGACGAGAAAGGGTGTTTTTAAAACAGGGTGTTTCAAAATGGTGGGAAAACGGGAGTTTTTGGCGGAAAGGAGGGGTTTGGGGGAGGTGGGGGGAAATTATTTGGTTCGGTTGGGGGAAGGTCCTTCGGCTTGACTCCGTTGGGGAAAGCGCTGGTGCCTGGGGTAATGGCAAGTAGTCACTTCCCGATACAAAAAGTATTAACTATTGATAATCAACGACTTGTACTTAACAAGGTACAAATACGGTACATTTTTTCCTTTTAAGGTTACTTCGCCGGTTATTTCACCCCAAAATTAGCTTTGCTTTTCTTGGTAGTGCGGAAAGTAGGAGGGATTTTTGCGAATGGTATTTTGCCAGTGGTTCAAAATCTTTCCCATGAAAACTTTGAAAGCATTTCTTTCCCCTGTTCTATTCCTTTTCCTTGTAGGTTCGGGACTGTCCGTTTCGGCACAAACGGTTTACGTTACCAAAACAGGTGAGAAGTACCACGATGACGGCTGCCGCTACCTCAGCAAAAGCGCCTATTCGATTTCCCTTGCCGATGCCAAAGAAAAGGGGTACACGGCTTGCAAGGTCTGTAAACCAACCGCAAAAGGTTCGACGACACCAAAGTCAGGTACAAGCAAGGCGCAGAAACCCACCTACAAAGCCACACCAAAGGCAAGCCAGTCCAGCACCTCCAAACAGTGTAGCGCCTTGACCCAATCAAAAAAGCGGTGTAGCCGGATGACAAAAGACGCAAGCGGGAAATGTTGGCAGCATCAGTAGCTCATTTTTCTTTGAGTGTCCTATAAGCCCATAGAATACTGAAAACGATGCCTCGCAATGGGTAAGTTATTGCAAACCAAACAAGAGCGAATAATTCAAGGTGAATGTGAGTTTTTCTATCACTTTTAAACTCAAATTCTAAAGACCTCTTTTTAGATTTGTATTGTTCAATTTTTTTCTGGTTTTTGCCCCATAGTGGATTGAGGTAATCTCCAAAAGCCTCTTTTTGAAATTCCTCAAATGTTGCTTCCTCTTTTCTGAGCAGTCTGGTTTGAATGAGGCCATCGTACAATTCCCGCTGCATTTCAGCAGGTAAATATGCTTTTTGGAAAGCACTATAATCAAGTTCTGTCATTTTTTTTTCTGATAATAATTTCCAAAGCCCTTGTAGTTTTTCTCTGCCATCAACATCTCGAACAGGACGCAGAATGAATTGAGGAGTTTTTGTCAATGAATCTATCTTAGCTTGTTCGATTGCAATTGCTTCTCTAACTCGTTGATTAGAAGCCACAATTTCTTTATTCCTAAAGTAATCGTTAACCATTGCCCCCGCCTCAAAAAGAAGGTAAATAGCAACCATCACCAACAACGAAACCCAAAAAATCAGAATCTCCCTTGCCCAAAATTTCAGTTTTGAATTTCCCATAATTTTTCAAACATAAAAATTGCTTTTTCCAGATTTTGTAAGGGTTAATCCTGATAGCTTTACTTTTCTTTGAGTGTCCTATAAGCCCATAGAATACTGAAAACGATGCCTCGGAGGGGATACACAACTACAAACCATGCAAGGGCAAATAACTCTAAGAGAACATCCGTGCTTCTAAAAGTCCTCTTTCTGCCTTTAAGTTCGTTCCATTTTGTACGATTTTCCTGAATTAACTTTTGATTCTTCTCCCATTCAGGGTTGATTGCAAGCATGTCTCCAAAGAAATTTTCTTGGAACTCATCAAACGTTTTTTTATCGTAACCTCTTTTTGCCAGATTTTCATGTAAAAATTTTTGAGCCTCATCGCTTATTCCGTAATCAGCTTTGAATTCATCGAACGTTTTTGTGTAGAGCCTCTCTTTCGTCAAAAGATTGTATAGCTTCTGCCTTTTTTCTTCTTTTATGCTTCCTTCTTTTGTAAGTGTTGAGATGAATTGCGGGGTCATAGCCAACGAATCATCCTCAGCTTTGATGTAATCCAAAGTTGACTGTATTTTCTCATTTTGCGTCTTAATACTCTTGTTCGTAAAATGGTTGCTTACCTTCACCCACCCTAAAACAATCAGGTAAATGAGGAACATTGCCAGCAAGGAAGTCCAAAAAATCAAGATTTCCCTTGCCCAAAATTTTCGTTTTGAATTTTCCATAAATACCGAATTACATCCTTACAAACATAGCCTTACCCCATTCCCATTTTCCTTTTTCTGATAAAAAATGATTCGAGGTATCAAAACCCTGTTACGCTATTGAATTTGCTTTGTTTCTACCGATACTCTTTGCCCTTCCTTAGCAAAAAATTACCGGGTAAGTGAGCCAAAGCCATTTCAGGCAGCCCATTTCCTTGCAAAGTTCTTGTATTTCATCGCTTTTTGAAAGGCACTTGGATTTTTTCTGGGCTTTTACCTGCAAGCCCAGGGCTACTACTACTGATTTAGGAGGGGAGAGCCAAAAGGAAAAAGGGTTTTTCTCAACCGGATGGAGGCTTGTAAGGGCTAAATCGAGACCCGCCCCCTTCCCATTAATTTTTTCTATGTAACCCCCATTGAACAAAGAGGATTAGTGAGGATGCCTTGAATTAGGGCTTTTTATAAAGTTATGGGGCGCACGGGTAGGCGAAGTACACCTTACCGATTTCCAATTCTTTTATTCCCATTTTTGATACCTTTTTGGAAGTATATTACAAGTAGCCACTTGCCCGTTTCACGCTGCCAGCAGTTCAGCCCATTTTGCCGCCACTTTCATGCTATACTCGCCATTGCCCCGACACTGCATTAACATCTCCTCAAACTGATCTCTATGACGGTAGAAGGACGATTTTTGGGTTTTCCGGCAATGTTTCAATTCTGCTGGGGTAGCATTATTGAAAAAGTACCAGATTTCCGACTGGGCAAGGTTTGAACCATTCGGAGGCAGTGGGATGATTTTGATTTGTTTTGCCGTGTCCGTCAGGATTTTTCCCAATTCCTGCAAATTCCTTTCATCCATAAGGTCTTTGACCTTGTGCAGATTCACCTTCCTTTGCCGCAAATAGCTAATTGAAGTAGCTATTTCAAACCGTATCAAATCGCTTTCAAGCAGTGGCTTTGCTTTGCCCTGCAAGGCAATTTTACTTCTCGGTGAGTAAATCTTCACATTGTAACTTGATAGGCAAAATACAGCCCCGTATTGCTTTCCTTTGGAGTGCATCCTGTCGGGCTTGTGACAGCGGTAGGTCTGTTCAGCCTGATAGTAACTTTTCGGCTCGTCGGTTTCGAGGTTTACGCCAAACTCAAACCTTCCGCTCAGGCTGGCATTTCCAAAGTCAAAACCCAGCGTATCGCTGATACGTTCAACCGTTTGCCCTATTTCCGAAAATGTAAAATCCGTGTGGTTAATGCCGTTGTGGGCAACCTTGTGAAGCGAGTTAGAAAGGTGGAAGGTTGCAGCCGTCCCATTGCGGAAAACGGCGTTCAGGTTCCCCAATCCAACCGCTTGCAGGCTTTCCTTTGTCGCACGGTAGGTATTGTCCACGGTCGGCATAAACTCCAAGCCCTGCCATTCAAAAGCGGCTTTTTCGCCGTTTTGGACAGTGGGCGGTATCATACCGGATGGTAGGATTGATTTCGTGCTGATAAAATCAATCATGCTGCCCGGCAAGTTTGTAGTGCCTTACTTTTTTGCCCTTTGTCGGGCATTTGGCGAGGTACGCAATTACAATTTCCCCAGCAGTCTCCAATTGCTTGATTGGAGCGGTAATGCTGCTCCTTTCGACACCCAAAGCGTTTGAAATTTGCCTTGATGTGAGCGCCTTTCCTGCCGCCAAAAGTTGTTTTGTCTGTTCGGCAAGGGTGGTAAACCTGCCCTTGGCAAGTTCTTCCTTGTACGACAAAACCGAAGTATCGGCAACCTTAGTTTTCTTCTGTTTGCGGGTAGGATTTTGAGAAGAAGAAACACCATTTGCAGGCTTTTTCGTATCTTCGTGGTTCTCAAAATTACTTTCGGAGTGAGGAGGTAGGTTGCTCAACATGGCCTACCTCCTTTTCTTTTTTTGCTGCTCAGGTAGCGGTCAGCTTCAGCAGTAATAGCAGAAAGCGGGCGCACCGAATTTTCCAGCAACCAAGCATTTACCTGTTCTTGGTCGAAGTACAGGCGTTTTCCCCGCTTGCTGTGAGGGATTAATCCCTTCCCCGTCATTTTGTAAACGGTTTGCTTGGCAAGCCCGGTGTAGTCGCAAAATTCGTCAATGTCGAGGACGGCTTTGCTGTTGCTGCCAGCGGTGGCAGGTGCTTGTGGTTTGTGCTTTATGTCGAGCAAAAGACTTTCTATATTGCTCAACCTTGCATCAATGATTTGAAAAGGATTTTGCATTGCATTGAAATTTTGTTAATCAATGCTGCAAATGTGATAGGGAAGTAAAAGAGTAACAGGGTATAGCCCGCTATGTAAGGGGGCTATCTGTTTTGTCCTATTGTTTTGCTCGAATAGTTTTTAGTTCATCGTCAGCCCTCGTTTTAGCCTTATCGCTTGTCAATTTCGCAATTACTGCCTCAATGTTTTGGGCTTGTTTAGGCTGCAATCGGTTGGAGCTTTTTGAGATTTCGTTATAATTCTTTTCAAAATTCTTTGAACTTCCTAAACGATGTTCATCACAAAGCCTTTTAATAGATTTCACTTTGCCACCTTCCATATTTTCAAATCTTTCCAAATCGTCAGATTCTTGAAGATAGAAAAAGTAAAGTGCCTTTTGTATCATGGTGAGTGGGTCGGTTGGCGAAGGCTCGAAAGTTTGAAGTTCGTTTACTTGGGTTGCTTCTGGGGAAGTTTCTTCATTTGTATCGAGTCTAAAAAAGGCTTTCCAATAAAGCTGCCCAGACTCATTTAATTCCACCCATTCGCCTGTTAAAGGCATTAATGTTCTAAGCCTCTCCAATTCATTATCAAGGGGTTGAACCCTAAACTCGTAACGGACATCTTTATAGCTTCTATTGTAGAAATGTGGAGTTACTCCTCTACCTATGTACATCCCATGTCTATCCCAATAAAGATTATCTCTCCAAAACTGCATCCTTGCTTGTTCCAAATACAGGATTTGTTCTTTGACACTGAAATTTGAAGCCCTATCAAGTAGGTTTTTAAACTCCGTTCCATCCATGTTGTAAGTTTCAAATCTTGACATACTTTCAGTGATTTTGCCTTGCTTTATTGTATCCAACCAGTTTTCACGGTCGTTTGCGCAGAAGTGAAGAAAGAAGGCTCCCCTGTCTTTCAAAGGTTCAAACTGTTCATTCTATTGATTGCATCCGTTTTCTTTTGGTCAACCACTTTGGCGTAAATCTGTGTCGTTTTCAGTTCCTTGTGTCCCAAAAGTTTCGAGACGGTGTAAATGTCCGTCCCCAATGTTAGCTGAATAGTGGCGAAAGAGTGACGGGCGCAATGGAAGGTTAACTTCTTTCTGTCAATTCCAGCCCTCATAAACCACTGGGTCATTTTGGCCGCTTGCCAACCGCCAATCTTTTCAGGCAGTTCAGGGAAAACAGGTTGGCTTTTGTCCCGCCTTTCGCCCATGAATTTTAAGACAGGCAAGGCCAACGTTACGGTTTCCTGCCCCTTCGTTTTCTGTTGGGCAAAGCGGATGAAATGCCCGCCTTCCTCACTGCCCTGCACTTCGCCCCACGTCAATTTCCGCACATCGGAAAGCCTTAGCCCGGTCAGGGCTGAAAAGATAAAGGCGTTTTTGATTACGGGAATGTCACAAGCCGTTTTTGCCAGTGTTTGCAGTTCCTCAATGGTTACAAATTCCCGTTTGGTTTCCTCTTGCAAAATGGCTGGCACTCGCTTTCCCAAGTCTTCCCGCAGTAGCCCATCCATGAAAGCCTGTTTTATGGCCGCTTTGAACTTGCTGAAATAGGCTGCTTTACTGTTTTGGGCAAGGTCGGTTTCTTCGATAAGGTATTCTTTAAAGCCCTCGATTCGTTCTTGGGTAAGGTCTCCAACGGTAAGCCCGTGGGCAAAGTAGTCGGTGAGGTAGTTGTAGGCGCTCGACCAATTTCCATAGTTGCCTTCACTCGAAAAACGCTTGTCTGCCAGTTGACGAAAAAAGGCAATGAAGTCCGTTTTCTTTTTGGTGTCAGACGCTACCCCGTATTGGCCATTTTGGATTTCGAGTTGGCGCTTTGCCCGGATGCTTTCGGCAAGGGCTTTCGTTTCTTTATTGTGTTGGCTCTCCATTGGAGAGGCTGTCTTACTGTAAAGGTATAGCCCCAAAAATTCACGGCGGGTTTGCTGGCCTGTGCCGGGATGCACAACGGCGGGGTAGAAGTCCAGGTACAGACTTTTCCGGCCTTTGGCTATGGCTTTGTCTCTCAAAAATACTTTCGTGGCTTTCATGTTCACAAAGATTTAAAAATGATTGATTTTCGTTATTCAAAAAGCCGATTTATTGCTGCCCGGCTCACAAATTTTCTTTTGCCGATTTTCACGGTTTTCAACTTGCCGTCCTTGCTCAATCTCCAAACCGTTGAACGGCTTATTTGAAACAGCTTCCCAACTTCGCCAATGCTCAAAAAGTCCTTTGCTTGAATTTCAACGATAGGCGCTTGGATAACCTGCCGGGTTTCCTCATTGCTGGCTTCTATCTTTTCCGTCCGTTTACGGGCTTTGTAGGCACGTTTGGCGCAATTGTCCCCGCAATACTTGGTGACAGATGTTTGGGCTTGAAACTCAAGCCCGCAATGCTGGCAAATCCGTTTTACTATCATTCTGTTTTCGATTGTTTCCCCTTTCATTGAGGCTCAAAAAGGTCGCATGATGTTTCAAATGTGTTTCAAATATGTTTCACGATTTCGCCCTTTTTGTACCTCGTTTTGCAAATATAGGCAAAAGGTACAAATGAGGTACAAAAAAAATACTAATAAGGAACGGTCAAAGGCGGGTCAAGAAACAAGATAGCATAGAAAAAGCCTTGTAAATGTTGAACTTACAAGGCTTTCGTTTATCCGTTGAAAATGGCTTGTTTGCTTAGTTACTTTCCGATACAAAACTTCCCAAAAATATTCCCCAACAAATCCTCCACCCCCACCTCCCCGGTAATCTCGCCGAGGTAGGACAGCGCCCGCCGGATGTCCATCGCCACGAAGTCGGAAGTCACGCCCGAGTCCAGCCCGTGCAGCACGTCGTCGAGGCTGGCGGCGGCTTTTTGCAGGGCCTCCAAGTGGCGGGCATTGGTGACGATGGTGCTTTCTGTGCCGACTTTTTGTGTGACAACTGCATCGTATAGCTTTTCTTTCAAGTACGGCACATTCATCCCATGCTTTGCAGATAGCGTGATAATGGAGGGATGAGGGATGAGGGATGAGGGATGAATAGGCCGGGCGTTTGCGAAGAAAAAATCGGGGATAGTCGGGTCGCTTGGATTCAGAAGCCACTCCGGTTTATAGCTGGGCAGGTTGTCCATTTTATTGCAGACAACGAGCAGTTCCATGCCCTCCCGTTGCAGGCTGGCCACGTCGGCCAGCACCTCGTCCAACTTCGTTTCCACCACGTCGAATACATAGACCAGCAGGGCGGCCTGGCTCACTTTCTCCATCGTTTTCTCCACGCCGATGGCCTCGATTTGGTCCTGCGCTTCCCGGATGCCCGCCGTGTCAATGAGCCGGAACTCCACCCCCTGGATGTTCAGCACCTCCTCCACCGTGTCCCTCGTCGTGCCGGCGATGGGGCTGACGATGGCCCGCTCCTCGTTCAATAAAGCATTCAACAGGGTGGATTTCCCGGCGTTCGGGCGGCCAGCGATGACAGTGGGCACGCCCGTTTTCAGCACGTTCCCGAGCTTGAAGGAGCGGATGAGCGACTGGAGCAAGGCGTGGATATGGGCCACCAGCGCCTTCAACTGCCCCCGGTTGGCGAACTCCACGTCCTCCTCGGCAAAGTCCAATTCCAGTTCGATGAGGCTAGCGAAGTTGAGCAGCTCTTCCCGCAGGCGCTGTATCTCGTGGCTGAAACCGCCCCTCATCTGCCGGATGGCCACCAAATGGCTGCCCTCGCTGGTGCTGGCGATGAGGTCGGCCACCGCCTCGGCCTGCGAGAGGTCCATTTTGCCGTTCAGGAATGCCCGCAGCGTGAACTCGCCGGGCTGCGCCAAACGAGCGCCTTTTTCGATGAACAGCTCAATGATTTTTTGCAAAATAAATGGCGAGCCGTGGCAGGATACCTCGGTGGTGTGCTCGCCAGTATAAGAGTTCGGGCCTTTGAAAACGGAGACCAGCACCTCGTCCAGCACCTGCCCGTCGTCGTTTTTGATGGTGCCAAAATGCAGGGTGTGGCTCGGCTGCTCGGTCAGGTTTTTCCCGCCGAAAACTTTTTGCACGATGGCCAGCGCCTCACTGCCGCTGAGGCGGATGACGCCGATGGCGCCCACGCCGGGCGGTGTGGCCAGTGCGACGATGGTGTCGTTGAGGTCGTGTTTTGAGTAGCTCATCGCAGGATTTTGAAAGGGCGTTTCCACGTGGATTTGTCCCTTGAAAGTTCAACATGGAACTCCTTGGCATCGGCAGGTAGCACAAAACTCAGGTCGTCGGTGACAGTGGCGTTTTGTTCCACCCACGCTGCGGTATCCGACTGCTCGGTGGGGTCAATGGACTTGCCATCGGCGTAAACCTTCACCGCTGCCCGGTAACAGATGCCGAAGTTGCTTTTGCAAGCGAGGTAGCAGCGTAGTTTCAACCTGATTTCGCTGTCGGAAATCCACTCCGCATCCGCCGACCGGAACTCAATGCCAAAGTCGAGGAAGTTGAATGGCTTTTGCAAATTGGGAAAGTCCAGCACCTTCAATGGCCGGTCGGACGGGGAATGGGGTTGCTCACCAGGCTCGGTTGCTTGTTCTTTTTTGGGCTGTGCAGGCTGCAGCTCATCGGCATCGCTGGGCTTGTTTTCCCCCAGAGAGTTTGAGAAAAAAATGCCCGCCGCTACGACTCCCACGAGCAGGGCGGCGATGAGCAAATACTTCGTCCACGATTTGTTTCCATTTGGTCGGTTAGTGACGGGGTGACTTAAAGTCACCCCGTCACTACTGCTGGGAGTTAAAATCTCGTGGTCGAGCGGGCTGCCATCTGCGATGTCCAATATCTGGTGCGCAATGGTCGCTTTTTGTCGGGCGGCATCGCTGGGTTCCAGCATCCCAGCGAGGGTTTGCTCTTCCAGCAGGGCGAGCTTGCCCTTTAGCACCAGCAAGACGTTCTGCTTGCGCTGGTTTTGGGTTTTCGCTTGCGCAATGAGCACGTCCAATGCGGCTTCGAGCTTGAAGTCGGCAACGAGTTCCTTTACCTTTTCTTCAACGTTGTTGTCCATCATTTGCCATAATTTAAAGCAAGGTATGGCGATTTTTGAAATCCGGCGAAATCGGGTAATATTTGCAGGGCTGGGTTTGAGTGGCTGGGCGTTTGAGGGTTTGAGGAGACCAAATTAGCGGCACGGCTTCTCCTCAAACCCTCACACGCTCAAGTCCCCAAGCCCTCAAATCCAAACCATGCCGAACATAGACATCCGAACCACGCAAAACGTCACCATCGAGTACGAGCTGGCCCCGCTCCGGGAGCGGTTTTTCGCCTTCTTCATTGACCTCCTCATTTACATGGCGGCCTCTTATGCTTTTTGGGTGATTGTGGTGATGTTGGTGTCCGATGCCATCACGGGTTGGGGCGCAAGGTTCATCGGGTTGGCGCTGTTCGTTGGGCTGTTCATTTACCACCTCCTCTCCGACATCATCGGCAATGGGCAGAGCCTCGGCAAGCGGGCCATCAACCTCAAGGTGGTGCGCCTGGATGGCCTGGAGCCGGGTGTGGGCGAGTACCTGTTGCGGAGCGTTTTCCTGATGGTGGATTTCAGTTTTTCGTTGGGCGTGCTGGCCGCCATCCTCATCGGCTCCACTTACAAAAACCAGCGCCTCGGCGACCTGGCTGCCAACACCACCGTCATCCGGGTGAAAAGCCAATTGGCCTTCCGGCTGCACGACATCCTGAAAATCAACACGCTGGGGAACTATGAGCCGCAATACCCCGCCGTTCGTCAAATGAGCGAGGCCGACATGCTGCTCCTAAAAAACCTCTTGGGCCGCTACCAATCTTGGCAAAATACCGCCCATGCCGAGGCCATCCAAAACGCCACAGCCCATATTTGCAAACAACTCGACATCGAAGCGCCCAAGGGCAGCCAAATTGAGTTTTTGAAAACCTTGATTCGGGACTATATCGTGCTGACCCGTTGATGCTGGGTTCGCCTCCCTTACCTTTGCCCGATGCAACTAAAAACCCTCCTCCTCGCCCACTGCCAGCAGTACGTCAGCCAGCGGCTCGATACCGTCACCAGTGCCTTGGAGGCCATCCGTCAGGCCATCAACGAAGAAACAAAGAGCAGCGTGGGCGACAAGCACGAGACGGGCCGGGCGATGTTGCAGCTCGAACAAGAAAAACTGTCGGTGCAATTGGCGGAGGCGCAGCAGCTCGAACAGGTATTGGGCCGCATCCAATTGGAAGGCTTGCCGACGACCATCGGGGAGGGGAGCCTGGTGCTGACCGGGCAGGGCAACTACTTCATCGCCATCAGTGCCGGGAAGGTGGAACTGGAAGGGCGGCTCTACTATTTGGTGTCGTTGGCCTCGCCCATTGGGGCTGCATTGGCTGGCCGGAAGGCGGGCGACGAGGTTTCTTTTCGGGGGCAAAGCATCCATATTTTGGAAGCATGGTAAATGCGGGGCGTTGTCTTTTTATTCGCTTTATAGCATTCCAATTTTCTTTGAAAAACAGCCATTTATACTTGTTTTTAGTGCTTGATTTTCCATTTTGAAGCATATTCGCACTTGATTTTTACTGATGAAAAACATCACGCCCATATTCCAAAACAACGGCTCCAACTTCGCCAAAACAGCACTGGTCGCATTGGCGAGCATGGCCTCTTTTGTTGTCAAGTTCGGCTACCACGAATGCTGGAAGGACGAATGGCAGGCTTGGCTAATGGCCCGTGACATGGGGTGGGGCAAGCTCTGCGCCTCGCTTTTTTACGAAGGGCATCCAGCCCTTTGGTATTTCTACCTCAAGATTTGGACTTATTTGGCCCAAGCCACCGGGCTGGCCGAAGAAACGGTGCTGCATTTTTCGCACTGGCTGGTGGTGGTGGCCGTTGCGGCGGTCTTTGTTTTTGGGTTTCGGCTCACGCTTTGGGTCAAAGCACTTGCTCTGTTTGGCTATTTTGCTTTTTTCGAGTACGGCATCCTCGACCGGGGCTATGCGTTCGTCATGTTGTTCGCCTTTCTCAGCGTGCTGGCCCTAGAAAAAGCGGACGAAAAACCCTGGCATTTCGGGGCTTGCCTTCTCCTTTTGTGCCAGACGGAGGTGTTCGGCGTGTTGATGGCTGGCGGCTTGTTTTTTCATTTCTTGCTGCGCAAAATACAAGGCCAGGGTTTTCGCATGGCGTTGAAAGATAGCAGTTTGCAAAAAGTCTTGGGCTTGCTCGCTACCGGGGCCGTCCTCTTTCTTGTCACGGTATTTCCCCGTGGCCAACACGAGGCGCTGGAGCGGGCCTATACTTCCAAGCCTTTTTCTGCCGAAAATTTCGCTACCACTTTTCAGGGTAATTTTAGCAATACCTTCCTCATCGGCCTCATTCCTGACACCAATGTTTTTGGCGTTACCGCCACGGGGCTGCTGCTGAGTGTCGTCGTGCTGGGAGCACTCGCCTACTTCTTTTGGCCTGCGGCAAACACCCGATATACTTTCCTGCTTTTCCTTTTCGCTTTTTTCATGTTTGGCGTGGCAATTTATCCCGGCGGGGTGCGGCAATGGGGTATGCTGTTCGTTTTTTTCCTTGTTTGCTTGGGATTGTTGGGCGGGGAAATAAAGCAGTTGAATTGGCAGCGGATGGCCATTCTCCTCGTCTTCCTTGGCGTTCAAATCCAATACAATGTCCGTGCGCTGAACAAGGATATCCGCTATCCCTTCACCAATGCCGAACTGGCCGGGGATTTCGTCCGGGAAAACGTGCCGGAAAACGTGCCCATCGTGGCCATTAACAAGTTCGCCAATGCACCCGTGACGGCTTATGCCCAGCGCCCGTTTTATGAATTGCCAAGCGGCCAGCCTTTCACCTATTTCAAGTGGTTGGAAAAGGTGTACCTCCCCAGCGAAGAGGAATTGCAGCTATTTTCAAAGTTCAAGGGTGTTGGCGGCATCGTCATCATTTCCGACAAACAACTGCCTAAGGGGCGCTACCCGAATGCCCAACTCTGGAAGAGCTTCGACGGCTTTAACGTGAAGAACGAAAACTATTACCTCTACGCACTGAAGCGATAGCCGCCATTCCCGAATGGCACATAAGGCTTGCTCCCTTGCTATGCTCGCTCCTTCCGTACCCGCACCGCAAAGGCTTCTGCCGGGTTCTTCACCAACAACTGCTCAATATGCCGCTGCTTGAAGCCTTTCTGTTCCAATAGGGGGATTAGTTTTTTGAAGATATTGGTGTAGTCGACGATGTTCTCGCCGCCGGGTTTTTCGGGGTCGTACCAGCCCGCATCGTGCGAAATCAGCACCCGGTGCAGGCAGCCATTGGCCTTGAGGGTGTCCATCCAATTCGCATAGTTCTCGATGTCCCCCCAGCCGAGGCCGTCCAGGCTCACCCAAGCGCCCATTTTTGCGGCTTGCGTATAGGTGTGCTTTTTCAATTCCGCCTGAGCGTGTACCCAAACAAAAGCATCGGCTTTGACCCCCATTTTCTTCAGCACCTCCATTTGCTCGAAAGCAGCCACGGCTGGCCCCGTGTGCGAGCAAATGGTCAAGCCCGTCTCCAAATGCGTCAGGCCCGCCGCCGTGATGAGCTTTAGTTCCAGTTCCGACAGTTCACCGCCGTTCACGCTGATTTTCATGAAGCCGGGCTTGATGCCTGTATCGCCAATGCCATTTTTCGCCTCGGCTATCCACCTTTCGGCAAGCTGTTCGGCGGTTTCGGTGAAGGCCCAAGCGGGCAGGTATTTGTAGTTCACCGCACCGTAGTAGCCCGTATTGGTGAGGATGTTCACGCCGCTTTTTTCTGAAAGGATTTTGAGAAGGCGCACGTCCCGCCCAAGGAAATCAGGCGTGCAATCCATGATGGTACGCACCCCGTTTGCCTTTGCCTCCAGCAAGTAGGGCAGCACCTTCTCGACCACCACGTTCACGTCCCAGCGGCTGTCGTTGACTTTGTCCGCCCCGATGAAGTCCACCAGAAAATGCTCGTGCGTGAGCGTGACGCCCATCCGTGCGGCATTTAGCCTACCATTCACGGTCACCACGTAGGGCCGCTGGGGCTTTAGCAGCACCAAACAAATACCACCTTTGATAAAACTGCGTCTTGACAACATGGGCAAAATTTTGGGTTTCATTCCGTCATGCTCCCTCTCACCTGGCTCCAGCTTTTCATCAAAATCAAGCTGGCCACTATCGTCACGCCGAGGCCGATGAGCGCCTTGGTCGTCTCGCCGTACATCCAAAAGCCTAGGCCGAAGAGGGCGCCGTACACGAGGAAGCAGCCCGCAATCATGCACATGATTTCGAGCGGGAGCTTGCCGGGTGTCACATCGCTTTCTTTCAGTTCACCCGCTTTGATGGCGGGCTGGATGACTGCCTGCCAGCCGTTTGGCTGTGGCTTGATGAGCTTGTAGAAACTGAGCAGCTTGGCATGGGCCGTTGGTTGTGTCATAAAAGTGACCGCTAACCAGCCGACCGTAGTGATGCCGACGCCGTAAATCAGTTGCAGGTGCGAGGCCACGCCCGTTTGCACAAAAGCAAACCAAAGCGCCACGAGGAACGAAATCACCATCGCCGAAATCTCGCTCCAGGCATTGATGCGCCACCAGAACCAGCGCAGGATAAAGATGAGGCCCGTGCCAGCACCGATTTGCAGCAGGATGTTGAAAGCTTGCAGGGCATTGGAAAGCAGCAGCGCCAGCATGGCGGAGAAGACCATCAGCACCACGGTGGAGATGCGGCCCACATTTACCAGTTCCTTGTCGCCCGCCGCTGGCTTGACGAACCTTTTGTAAAAATCGTTGACCACATAGCTCGACCCCCAGTTGAGGTGCGTGGCGATGGTGGACATGTACGCCGCTATCAGCGCCGCCACGATGATGCCCAACAAGCCGCTCGGCAGGAAGGTCATCATGGCCGGGTAGGCCAAGTCGTCGTTGATGATGTTGTCGGCGAGGTTCGGGAAGGCCGTTTTCAGCGAAGCCAAATCAGGGAACACGATGAGCGAGGCCAGCGCCACGGCAATCCAAGGCCACGGGCGCAGGGCATAATGCACGATGTTGAAAAACAGCGTGGCCGTGATGGCGTGGTTCTCATTTTTCGCAGAAAGCATCCGCTGCGCAATGTAGCCGCCGCCGCCCGGCTCAGCGCCGGGGTACCAGACGCTCCACCATTGTATGGCAATGGGCATGATGAGGAACGGAACCAGCACGCTCATGTCGTTGAAGTCGGGCAGCACGTTCAGCTTTCCGACCACGTTGGGGTGCGCCAGCATGGCCTCCAAGCCGCCGACTTGCGGCAGGTTGACCACCACGTAGGCCGCACCCACCACACCAATCATGGCGACGATGAACTGGAAAAAGTCGGTCCAGATGACCCCCGTCAGGCCGCCGAGCGAAGTGTAGGCCACCGTCACAATACTGGCGATGAGGATGGTTTGCATCGGCGAGAGGCCCAGCAGGACGCCCCCAATCTTGATGGCGGCGAGGGATACGGTGGCCATTATCATCACGTTGAAAAACACACCAAGGTACAGCGCCCGGAAGCCCCGCAGGAAGGCCGCCTCTTTGCCGGAGTAACGAAGTTCATAAAATTCGAGGTCGGTGAGCACCCCGCTTCGCCGCCAGAGCTTGGCATAAACGAACACCGTCAACATGCCCGTGAGCAGGAAGGCCCACCACTGCCAGTTGCCGCTGACGCCATTCTTCCGTACGATGTCGGTGACGAGGTTGGGGGTGTCGGCGCTGAAGGTGGTGGCCACCATCGAGAAGCCGAGCAGCCACCAGGGCATGGAGCGGCCGGAGAGGAAGTATTCGGAGGCGCTTTTGCCGGCCCGCTTGCTCACCACCAAGCCAATGGCGAGCGAAAGCACAAAGAAGGCGACAATGATTGACCAATCAAGGGTGGATAGTTGCATTTGTTTTAGTTGATTTTGTTTTGTTGAAATAACGCGGTCGAAAGCTACTTCTTTTCCCCTGAATTTTCCAAACCTCACCGCAACAGCGTCACCTCCCCCGACAACAACTGCCGATGGCCGTCCCGAAACTCCACCTCGGCCAGCCAAGCGTACACGCCGGGATTTGCATTTTTTCCCTTGAAAAAACCGTCCCACCCAGCACCAAAATCATTGGGCTGGAACCCGCTTTTTTCAAAAACCAACCCGCCCCAGCGTTCGAAGATTTTGAAAGAATGTACCACACCTACATCGCCGCCATCGAAGGGCAGGAACACGTCGTTGAAGCCGTCGCCGTTCGGTGAGAATGCGTTGGGGAAATAGACCTGTCGGCAATCCTCGTAGCCCACCGTGATGCTTGCTTCTTTTGCTCCGCAAATATTGGTGGCCACCACGCTGTACTTGCCGGGCGAGGTCACGGTGCGGGTGGGGTCGGTTAGACCATCTTGCCAGAGGTAACTTGGGTTTCCTATGGTCGTAGCATCCAGCGTTATGGTTTGTTCGAGGCAGAGCGTGGTGTCTTTTCCGAGGGTCGCCTTCGGCAATGGTATGACGGTGAGCGCCATGCGGTCGTCGGCTACGCAATAGTCGTCAATGGTGACGGTGACGGCGTAGAGCGCTGTTTGCGAAGCGGAAATGCTGGCGGTGGTTTGGCCAGAAGACCACTGGTAATCCACGGAGGTGGTGCCAGAAGAGGTGGCATCGAGCAGCAGCGACTCGCCCTCGCAGATGCTGGTGTCCACGCCGAGGTCGAAGAAGACCGTGTCGCCGTCCACGATTACATTGATGGTGTCGAAAAACTGGTTGCCGCAAGCGTCCTTCACAGTAACCTGATACTCGGTCGTCGAGTCGGGTTTGGCAATGGGGTTGGCAATGTTCGGGTTGCTGAGGCCGTCCGGCGGCGACCAACTGTACTCCACGCCACCGCTGAGGGTTATCTGGTATTGCCCGCCGGGGCAGATGACCACGTCGTCGAATTTGTCCAAAAAAGTGGTGTAGCTGAAGCAGACCTGCTGGAGGTTGTTGGCACCGCCCGTGGCGGCTGTGAAGCCCCAGAACACGTTGGGGTCGCCACCGAAAACCTCGTTCACGATGTCGCCGGTATAGGTAAGGCGTAGGCTGCAATCGAACCAGACCTCGATGGTCTTGGTGTTGGCGTCCCAATTGACCCGGAGCTTGTGCCAGTTGCAGTCCTCGATGTTTTGGCTGGTGGGGCTGGCCTGCACGGGGCCAGCGAGATTGTTGGCGCTGGCATGGTTGAGGATGCCATTCTTGGTGATGGCCACGTGGTCGAAGCTGGGATCGGCGAGGTTGCCGTTCTGCCAAGTGTCAAACTCGATGCCCACCGACGGAGATACGCCCTGAAAACCAAGCCCCTCGCCCTGCTGCCCGATGCTGGTGCTAACGGGCTGGAGGCCAAAGAGGATGCCGTCCGCCCCGTCGCCGTCCTTGCAGCCGAGGTACAGTTCCATGATGACCTGAAAGGAGTTGTTGAGGTCCACCTTTGTTTCGTTCCAGATGGAGCCAACCTGGCCGTTTTGTGCTGGCGTGAGCGTCCAGCAGGTGTCATTGACTTGAACGGCAGCGCCGTTGAGCGTGAATTGCGCCAGCAAAAAATGCGACTGAAAAAGCAGGGCGAGGAGCGGTAGGAGTGTTCGTTGTTTCATGGGGTAAATTTACCCAAGTTGGGGTTTTCCAGTTTTAAGTTTTTGTTGCCATTGCCGCCAGGCGTACCCTGCCATCAGTGTGTAAACGACCATCACGAAGGCCAGCAAAACGGCTTCTTTTGCCCAAAAAAGCACTACGGCCATTGCATCGAAGATTATCCAGTACAGCCAGCCCTCCAGCACTTTTTTGATGGTCAAAATGGTGGCGATAACCGAGAACACCGTGATGAGCGCATCGGCGTAGGGGTAAGAGGTAGGCGTGTAGCTTTTGAACAAAAAGCCGAAGGCCAGCGTGAGCGCCAGCCCCGCCAACATCAGGAAAAAATGGGGCCGCAACGGCCACCGCTGGATATGCAGCGTTTCGTTGGCTGGCTTGCTGGATTGCCAAGCGTACAGCCCCCAGAATCCCATCCCGACATAGAAGATTTGCAGCAGCGCATCCACCCAGAGGTTGTACCGGAAGAAGCTTGCCCAGGCCCAAAGCCCGCTGCTCACGATGCCAAAGGCCCAGCAAATGGGGCGCTCCTTCGCCGCCAGCCAGATATACGCTAACGACGTGCCGGTGATGGCCCAGTCGAGCAGGGATTGGGATTGGAGTTGTTGTGCCAAGGCAGGTAGCAGTTGTTGTGGTTCCAAGGTTTTACCGATTTGGCTGCACGTGAAAACCGAGTTCGTGCAATGTGTTTTTTGAAATATGAAAATTCGTGCTTATTTTGTGGCCGAAAGTACAGCTACCTTTTGATTTCCTTGCGCTATTAACTTTTCTGAAGACCGTGGCAAGGGCGGGTTAAACTACACATTTTACTGGATTTTTCCATGAAACAAAATACCCTCAGCAAGGTATAACCTTTGTATTTGCACCTTTTGGAACAAAATATTTTCAAACTCAAAAATCGAACACCAATGAAGATTTTAATACTCACCACCACTTTTTTATGGGCATTTGTCGGCTTAGCAAAAGCCCAATGCGACCTGTCTGCGCTTGAGGTCATCAACTCGCCGGGCCAAGTGCTCCTCGCTGACGAGGAATGCACCGATGCCCAAGGCTGGACGCACTACTACCACACCACGAGCAACCGCATCCTGCTTTCCATCAAAAAAAACGGCCAAGACATCGGCTCCATTGACCTCGGCATGAGCGTGAAGGCAGGTACCCTGCCCAGTTTCAGCTCAGGCGGCTTCAACCTTTCCGGTGCCGATTATATTGACAACGAAATCTGGATAGTGGCCAACCGCTACTGGCAAGTTACCGGGGCCAACGCCATCGCCTCCCCCGTACAGGTTCGGTTTTATCTGTCGAGCGTGGATATTACCGACGTCGCCGAAATCGTGGACGACTTTGGCTTCCTCGTTGACCAGCCTGAAGACCTCTACATGTTCACCGTTGGCAATGCGGGCGGCCTGTACCCGTTAGCTACTTCCACGCAGCCTTTCAACGCCAGCTACACCCTCTACGACATGTTCCCCGGCGGCCAGCCCGATTGGGCCAGCGGCTCCTTCAACGGATACCCTTATGGCGAGTTTGACGTGCCGACCTTGGACATCGGTGGCGGCGCAGGGTTCCTCATCTTCCAGAGCACCGACCCCTTGGCCATCTCCGGCAACATCGCCCGGCCCAATGGCAGCCCCGTGCCAGCCGTGGACGTGCGGGCCGCCTCCATCAGCATGGACGTGACGGACAACAATGGCAACTACGCCTGCGGCTCCCTCCTCTCCGGCTCCGACTATGAGGTAGTGCCACACAAAGACATCAACCACGGCGAGGGCATCACGGTGGTGGACTTGATTGCCATTGCCCGGCACCTGAACGGCAGCCAGCCTATCACCGACCCCTACCGGCTCATCGCTGCCAACGCCAATGCGGACACCATCATCACGTTCACCGACCTGACGGCCATCCGGGACGTGCTGTTCGACAACGCACCCAATTTCCCCAACAGCACCTCATGGCGCTTTGTGCCAAAAAACTACGTGTTCCCCACCCCAACGCACCCGTTTACCCCACCGTTTCCTGAGCAAATAGTTGCGCCAAACCTACAAGACAGCCTCTTTAGCCAAGATTTCTTTGGGGTAAAAATTGGCGACGTGGCCGACCCGTCCACTGCTGCACCACCCGCCCTCAACACCAGTTTTTTGATGGGAAACGCCAATGCCTGCAATGCTGGCGACACGGTCGTTTTCAACCTGACGGTGCAGGATTTCCAGAACATCCGGGGCTTCCAGTTCACCCTCGAATGGGATGCCAGTGTCCTTGACTTCCTCTCGGCCTCCAATTTCAACTTGGTCGGCTTCACCAACAACAGCATCGGCCAAGCCGCTGTCAACAATGGCAAGTTGACTTTCGTTTGGGTCAATGCTCAAGCCACATCCGGTATCACAGTGGCTAACGGAAGCGCCATTTGCCAGCTCAGGTTCGTGGCAAACGGCAGCATCGGCAGCAGTACCCCGCTCAGTTTCACAGGGAGCGTGACGGACATGCTGGTCGTTCACCAGAACATGACCCAAGTGGTGCCGAGCAGCGTACCGGGGAGCTTCATCATTGACAACAACTCCACCATTTCGGCCTCGGCTTTTGTGCAAACCACAAGTTGCATCGGCCCGGCCACAGGAGCCATTGACCTGACCGCAACGGGCGGTACGGGCGGCCTCAGCTACCACTGGAGCAATGGTGCTACCATGCAGGACATTTTTGGCCTCACCGCCAACTCCTACACCGTGACCATCACCGACGCCTCTGGCAATTGCCCGTTGGTGCTGACCTACGTCGTGACGGCGCCAGTGCCCATGACGGTAGGTGCGCAAGTGTCCAACATGTCTTGCCCTTACTTGGCCGATGGCTCTATCGCATTGGCCATTGCGGGCGGCGAGGCTCCGTTCAGCTACCTTTGGAGCAATGGCGGCGCTACCCGCATCATCGGCAACCTGTATCAAGGCAGCTACACCGTCACCGTCACCGATGGAGCGGGCTGCACTTCCACCGCAAGTTTTACCATCCTAAGCCCTGGGCAGCTCATGCCAGTGGTTACGGTGACCAATGCCTCCAACGCCAACAAGGCGGATGGCCTGGTGACAATGTCCGGCATCAACGGCGGCACTGGGCCGTTCAGCTTCCTCTGGAACAACGGTGCCACCACCCAGTCGTTGACGAACGTGCCCCCCGGCGATTACGTGGTAACCATCACCGACGGGGTGGGTTGCCAACATGTGTTCGGCTACGAGGTGTACGGCCTCTTCACCGGCACAGTCGAGGCTGGCAGCGACCTGACGGCGATGGAGGTTTACCCTAATCCTGTATTGGCGGGAAAGGCATTCAACCTTGTTTTTTCGATAAAAAAGGCGGGAAGAATCAAAGCGACCATCTTTGCCCCCAATGGAAAAATGGTGGGTCGTGAGCAGTTCAACCTCCAAGCCGGACAATCGGTACAGTTGATGGAAGCACCAACGGTTAATGGTTTTTACATCGTCCATTTTGAAATGGGTGGGCTGCCTGTTGGGCGCTTGAAGTTGGTAGTGCAGTAGTCTTTCACCCAATTTCACCTCACCCCCGACCCCTCTCCTGTGAGGAGAGGGGTCGGGGGTGAGGTCATTTCTCTTTCCCAGCGGCCCAAAGTATGCCGCCGAGTATGTGCTGCAAGAACAACGGCTCCAAGAATGACTCCGAAGTATGGCCCCGCCCAGTATAAAAAGCCCTGCCGCCTTGGTAATTGTGGTACCAAGCGATGGGGTGGTTTGCCCCATTCTCACCACCCTCGTAGGTTGTTTCGTCGAGTTGACAAAGCACGTGCACATCGGGGTTCAGGTTTTTGAAATTGTACCATTCATCATAGCATTTCCAGTCGTTGGGCAGGTGCTTGGTGCTGGGGTGCTTTTTGTCCTTCACCCGAATGATGGCGTCTTGGTTTTTCGGGTGGCTCTTGAAATAGCCGCCGACTAATTTGCCGTACCACGGCCAATCGTATTCCGTATCCGAGGCCGCATGAATGCCCACGTAGCCGCCTCCTGACTTGATATAACCCTCAAATGCCTGTTGTTCGCGCTCGCCCAGCACGTTCATGGTGGTGCTGAGGAATACCACGGCATCGAACTTCGCAAGGTTTTCTTTGATGAAAAAAGTGCTGTCCTCCGTGGCCTCCACCCCAAAGTTGTTTTCGTCACCGATTTTTTTGATGGCCGCAATCCCATCTGGGATGCTGGCATGGCGGTAGCCGTTGGTCTTGGAAAACACAAGGACATTGAAGGCTTTGCCGTTTTTCGTCACGCCCTTTGGCGGGTGGCAGTTGGTGCAGAAAAAGGCGAACAGGCAGGCGAGGATGGTCAGTTTTTTCATAAAAAAGTGGTTGGTAAAGGTAGTTGGCGAAGGTAGATTGAATCGGTTAAAAAAGAAATCGGGAAAGGAGAAATCGTGGAAGTTTGGTATCTTTGGAAGCTAATTTTATGTATCATGAATGTAAAAACGAAAGCGATACCGAATATTTCGCCGGCATTGTTTTGGGATACCAAAATGGAGCATATCAATTGGAATACCAATGCTCCTTACGTAGTAGAACGTGTACTAAGTCGTGGAGCTTGGGCGGATTTCAAAACCCTGCTTGCATTCTATGGGAAAGAACGAATAACAAACGAAGCGCTCAATCTTCGCTATCTTGATAAACGGACACTTGCCTTTTGCGCAAGCTATTTCAATGTTCCAATCGAAAAATTCCGATGCTACACTACTCTACAGTCGAACCCAGGACATTGGAACTACTGAAAAAGCTGCAATCCTTGCCTTTTTTAGATAAATTTTACTTAGTTGGAGGTACTGCAATAGCGCTCCACCTTGGACATAGGGTGTCGGTTGACCTCGACATGTTTTCATTTGAAGATTTTGAAAGCACCAATTTACAAGAGAAGCTGTCGGAGAGTTTTGATGAAATGGACCAAGTGATTCAATCATCAGGTACCCTGCTTTGCTTTTTAAAAGGTATCAAAACGGATTTTATCCGTTACAAATATCCACCTCAGTATCCATCTTTTGAAGAGAACGGCATTAGGCTATTGGCCTTGGAAGATTTGATACCGATGAAACTATCGGCCATCGCTGGCAGGGGTAGAAAAAAGGATTTTTACGATGTTTATTTTCTGTTGAGGCATTACCCACTCTCTGAAATGCTGGCTTTGTATGAAGCCAAGTTCCCACAATCCTCCGTTTTCCATCTGCTCAAAAGCCTGGTTTATTTTGAGGATGCGGAACCTGATTCAGACCCGATCCTCTTTGAAAATGCACCTTGGAAAAGCGTCAAAAAAGCCGTCCAGCAAGCAGTAGGCAAACTTTGACCATGCTCCACCTCCTCGGCATCCGACACCACGGCCCTGGCTCCGCAAAAGCCGTCCTATCGGCCCTCCAAGCCAACCCGCCCGACTGCCTCCTCATCGAAGCTCCGTCCGACAGTGAGCAGCTCCTAATTATTTCGGATTTGGGATTTGGGATTGCGGATTCAGCAGACACCCAATCCGAAATCCGAAATCCGAAATGCGAAATCGTTCCCCCCATCGCCATGCTCATCTACGACCCCAAAGACCTCGCACGGGCCAGCTACCTGCCCTTCGCCGAGTTCTCGCCGGAGTGGCAGGCTATTGCGTTTGCGAAGCAGCACAACATCCCCGTCCGCTTCATGGATTTGCCGATGGAAATGCACTTCGCCCTCGACGAGGCCGAGCGGCAGAACCCCCAGGCGGTACTGGAATTTTTGGAGAAAATGTCGCCCGAAGAGCGCCAGTTCCGGGCCGACCCAATGAGCCATCTGGCCCACCTCGCAGGCTACACGGACAGCGAGCGGTGGTGGGAAGTCCTATTCGAGAGCGCCGGGAACGGGGCGGAGATTTTCGCCGCCATTGCGAAGATGATGGCCGCACTGCGGGAGGGCACCGAGGAAAGCCCACGCACCCTGCTGCGGGAAGCGTACATGCGCCAAACCATCCGGCAGGCGCAAAAGGACGGCTTCCAAAACCTCGCTGTGGTCTGCGGCGCATGGCACGTGCCAGCCCTCGAAAACATCGAAAAGCAGAAGGCCAGCCACGACGCCGCATTGCTGAAAGGCATAAAAAAAATCAAGACCAACGCCACTTGGATACCGTGGAGCTACGACCGCCTCACGTTCCAGAGCGGCTACCGGGCTGGCATCGTATCGCCCGCTTGGTATGAACTGATTTTTTCCGAAGGAAAAAACGCCTCCATGCACTGGATGGTGCAGGTGGCCGTGCTGCTCCGCAAAGAAGACCTCGATGCCTCCTCTGCCCACGTCATCGAGGCCATCCGGCTGGCAGAGACGCTGGCGGCCATGCGGAGGCTGGCCTTGCCCGGCATTGACGAACTGCGGGAGGCCGCCGTCACCACCATCTGCGAGGGCGATGCAGAGAAACTGCAACTCATTGAAAATAAGCTCATTACGGGCAAAAAAGTCGGCAGCGTACCGGACAATATCCCCACTGTTCCGCTGCAACGGGACATCGAACAAGCCGTGAAATCCGCCCGCCTGACCAAGCACTGGGAAAGCACCGACGAGGAATGGCTCGGCGCCACCGCCGCTGCGCCACAAGGCGGCATTGACCTACGGGAAGAATCGGGGCGGCTGAAAAGCCACCTGCTGCACCGCTTGAACCTGTTGGACATCCCGTGGGGCAGGCTGATGGAACTGAACCGCCACCAATCGGCGGGCGGTTTTAAAGAGTTTTGGAAAATGAAGTGGTCGCCTGATTTCGCCATCCGCATCATCGAGAAAGGGGCTTGGGGCAATACGGTGGAGGAGGCTTGCACCCGTTTTTTGGCCAAAAAAACCGAAGCGGCCAATGCCCTGCCCGCCCTCACGCTGCTCGTGAAACAGACACTTAACGCCGATTTGCCAGCGGCTTTTGACGGGTTGCTCCGCAAATTGGAGAACCTCGCCGCCCTCGCCACCGACGTTTATCACCTCATGGACGCACTGCCACCGCTGGCGCAAATCACCCGTTACGGCAATACCCGTGGCACCGACGTGCGGGCCGTAGAGCAGGTGGTGCAGCACCTCGTGCCCCGCATCTGCATCGGGCTGCCTGCCGCCGTGCCCAACCTTGACGAGGACGCCAGCCGGGAGGCTTTCGATAAGCTGATGGCCGTGAACCGGGCGCTTGGCCTGCTGAACGAGCCAGCGTTTTTCAACCAATGGTTCGACTGCATCTCCCATATTGCTGATAACCAGCGGGTGAATGGCATTCTGACGGGAGCTTGTACCCGTATTTTGTTCGACAAAAAAATAAGGTCGGAAGCGGAGACGGCCATCCGCACGGAATACTCGCTCTCCCAAGCCACGCCGCCCCTCGAAGCGGCACAGTGGCTCGAAGGCTTCCTGCAAGGCAGCGGCCTGCTGCTCCTGCACAACACCTCCCTCTGGAACCTCCTCGACGCTTGGGTGGACGGCCTCGGCGAGGAGGTTTTCAGGGACACATTGCCGCTGCTGCGTCGCACCTTCTCCCGCTTTCCTGCTCCTGAGCGGGAACGGATGCTGGGCCTTGCAAAGCAGGGGCAGGTGGTGGAAAGCATGATGGAGGCGGTTGATTATGAGGAAAATAGGGCGGGGCGAGTGTTGCCGTTGGTGCGGCGTTTGTTGCTTGGATAGGGCAATTGATAATAGACGGGTTCTCCTTTCCTTGTATCGAAAGTGCTGTTTAACGCTACTTTTTTACTGGTCAAAGCGACGGGCTGACCCACCCCCTCATCCTATTTCAGTCATTGCCCCCAAACCCTGCAATGCCGCCACAAAATCATTGTCAACGTTTACTTTCCTCGCCTTGGACGTAAAGTTCAGGCTGGTCTTGTTTTGATAATCCAGCAGCGTCATTTTGAGTTGTTGGGTACCTTTGTGTTGCTTGCAGAGTGCTTCGAGTTGGTCAATCAACTTGGTGGTTAAGTCTTCCACATTTATTTTCACCGTCACCGATTTCACGAGGTTTTTCCCGGCATTTTCGAGAAGCGTCACCTCTTTTACCTTTAGGCTGAACTCGTCGTCACGGCCCCAGCGAGCTTCGTAGTTTCCAGTGACAAAGACGCAATTGCCCTGCTCGAAAAAGCCCTTGAACTTCATGTAATCATCGCTGAAAAGGCTGAGTTCCAGTGTGCCGTGGTAGTCTTGCAGTACGAAAGTGCCGTAGCCCGTGCCCTTCTGGCTTACCTTGTGGATGGCCTTTACCACAATGCCCGCCACTTTCACGGGCTGGCCTTTTTTCTCTTCCAAATCTTCAAGGGTGCAAGTGATGAAGTTCTCCATCTCCATGCGGTAGTCGTCCAGCGGGTGGCCGCTGATGTAGATGCCCGTGACCTCTTTTTCCCGCTCTAATTTTTCGATGAGGCTCCAGGGGTTGCACTTGGGCAGCTCCGGCTCGGCGATGTCCATGGCGGCGCTATCGCTCCCGAAGAGTGACATGGCAGCGCTGGCTTGCCGCTCCTGCCAAGCTGTACCGAAGTGCAGCACCAGCTCGATGAAGCTGTCATATTTTCCCGTCGAAGGCGGGGCGAAAAACTGCGCACGGTGGCCCACGCCTTTTTCTTTGTCCTCAAAACAGTCGAAAGCGCCGCCGAGCACGAGGCTTTCCAGCACTTTTTTGTTGGCGGACTTGGTGTCCAATCGTTTCACGAAGTCATAAATGGACTTGAACGGCCCCCGTTTGTCCCGTTCCTTCAGAATATCTTCTACCGGTCCCTCGCCCACGCCTTTGAGGGCGCTCATGCCAAAGCGGATTTGCCCGGCCTTGTTGGAGGTAAAATCGGAGACCGACTCGTTGATGTCCGGGCCGAGCACGGGCACGTTCATGCGGTTGCACTCTTGCAGCAGTTTGGTGATGCCAGTGATGTCGCTTTTGTTGTTGGAAAGCACAGCCGCCATGAACTCTGACGGGTAGTTTGCCTTCAAATAGGCCGTCTGGAAACCCAGCAGGGCATAGCACGTTGAGTGGCTTTTGTTGAAGGCATAGCTGGCGAAGGCTTCCCAGTCCTTCCATATCTTTTCGCAGACCTCTTTCGGATGTCCGTTTTTTTCGGCACCTTCCAGGAACTTGGGGTACATTTTGTCCAGTACCGACTTTTGCTTTTTACCCATCGCCTTCCGCAGCACGTCAGCCTCGCCCTTGGTGAAATTGGCGAGTTTTTGCGACAGCAACATGACTTGCTCCTGATAAACTGTGATGCCGTAGGTATCTTTCAAATTACCCTCCATCTCTGGCAAATCATAGTGGATGACCTGGCGCCCGTGCTTTCTTGCGATAAAATCGGGGATATAGGCCAACGGGCCGGGTCGGTACAGGGCGTTCATGGCAATGAGGTCGTCGAAGGTCGTCGGCTTTAGGTCCTTCATGTACTTCTGCATCCCCGCACTTTCATACTGGAAAATGGCGACTGTTTCGCCTTTTTGGAACAACTCGTAAGTCTTCACATCGTCGAGCGGGATGGTGTCAATATCAATTTTCACCCCATGCACCAGTTCTATGATTTTGACGGCGTCGTCAATGATGGTCAAGGTGCGAAGCCCCAAGAAGTCCATCTTGAGCAAGCCCGCTGATTCCGCTACGCTGTTGTCGAATTGGCTGACGAGCAGTTCGCTGTCCTTGGCCACCGTCACTGGCACGTACTTCGTGATGTCGTCCGGCGTGATGATGACCCCGCAGGCGTGGATGCCCGTGTTGCGCACCGAGCCTTCGAGCTTGCGGGCGGTCTGAATCATGTCGCCGATTTGGTCATTGGCATTGGCCAACACCCTGAATTTCAGCGCTTTGTCCACATCATCGGCGGAGTTGAACTTGTCCCTAAGTTCATTTTCTGGCGTTGCCAAAACATCTTTCAAGGTCGTGCCGAGCTGCTGCGGGAAGCTCTTGGCCACCTTGTCCACCTCGCCGAGCGGCACGTTCATCACCCGGCCCACATCCCGTAGGCTCGACTTGGCGGCCATCGTGCCATAAGTCACGATTTGGGCGACCTGCATCCTACCATACTTATTCACGACGTAATCAATCACCTTGTCTCTGCCACGGTCGTCGAAGTCAATATCAATATCGGGCATGCTCACCCGCTCGGGGTTCAGGAAGCGCTCAAAAAGTAGGTCGTATTTGATGGGGTCAACGTTAGTGATGCCTGTGCAATAGGCCACTGCCGAACCCGCCGCAGAGCCACGGCCCGGCCCTACGCTCACGCCCATCTTGCGGGCGGTGCTGGTGAAGTCCTGCACGATGAGAAAGTAGCCGGGGTAGCCGGAATTTTTGATGACGTTCAGCTCGAAGTTGAGGCGCTCCTCGGTCGGGGCGTCAATGTCGCCGTAGCGTTTCTTCGCCCCCTCAAAAGTTAAGTGGCGCAGGTAGTCGTCTTGCGTATCAAAGCCCGCTGGCACGGGGAAGGCGGGCAGAAGCACGTCCCGTACAAGCTCCAGCGGCTCTATTTTATCGTAAATCTCTTGCGTAAAGTCCACCGCCTGCGGCACATCGTGGAAGAGGCGGTTCATTTCGTCCTGCGTTTTGAAGTAAAAATCGGAGGAGGGGAAGCGGAAGCGCTTTTCGTCATTGAGCAGACTGTTGGTGTTCACGCAGAGGAGGATGTCGTGCGGCATGGAGTCCTCCTCCTCGATGTAGTGGCTATCGTTGGTGCAAATGACCTTGAGGTTGTACTTTTTGGCGAAGCCAAGCAGCACCTGGTTCACGTCCTCCTGGCTGATGCCGAGGCCGTCAATGTTTTCCATACCGCGGTGGCGCTGCAGTTCGATGTAGTAGTCGTCGGTGCCGAAAAGGTCGAGCCACCATTTGAGCATTTCCTCGGCCTTTTCGGCGCCGTGGTGAATGATGGTCTGCGGGATTTCTGCCCCGATGCAGCAGCTCGTGGCAATCAGCCCCTCGCTGTATTGCGCCAGCAACTCCTTGTCAATGCGAGGGTATTTGCCGTAAAGCCCCTCGATGAAGCCGAGCGAACAGAGCTTACTGAGGTTCTCGTAGCCCGTGCGGTTTTTGGCCAGCAGGAGCTGGTGATGCCGCACGTCTTCCTCATTCTTGCTCCGCAAAAACTGCTTTTTGTGGCGGTCTTTCACGAGGTAAAACTCGCAGCCGACGATGGGCTTCAGCCCCCGCTTATTGGCAGCGTTCACGAATTCGAATGCCCCGAACATGTTGCCGTGGTCGGTCAATGCGACGGCTTTTTGGCCGTCCCGCACGGCCTTGTCCATCATCTTGCCGATGTCGGAGGCGCCGTCGAGCAGGGAGTACTGGGTGTGGCAATGAAGGTGGCAGAAGTTGGGCATGAGGACAATAAATGAATAATGGAATGAGTGAATGACGGATTCGGCATGAATATTCTCTCATCCATGCCTTCTTTTACTCACTCATTGATTTGCGAAGATAGAACAAAATGGGTGGGACGAAAGGTTGGGTAAGCGGTTTTAGTTTTCAACATTCACAGCCAATACTCCACAAAATTCCTGTCAAACTCCGTCAAATCAAATGTCAAATCAAACCCATCTTCCTCTATTACAGCCAGAAACGTTTTGTAAAAAACAGGATAAACCTGCCTGACGACCTCCGGCGGGTAAAGCTCCAAGCAGATAGCCAATGCCAATTGCAGGCCGCCCTTCTCGTCCTTGCCCCAGTTGAAGCCATGCAGGGAGTGAACCTTGGTTCTGAAGCTTTTTTCCAATTTCAACAAGGTGTTGTCGAGCCAGGCTTTATTGTCAAAGGAATTATTGGCGGTGCGGACGCCCCGAAGCCGAACGTGCTTTTTGCGTGGTTTACTCATAGTTGTATGGTTTATTGCAAAGATAGGCGCAATGAATTTCCAAACAACCAAAATGGCCAACGAATCTATTTTTTGGGGCAGGGTGATATTGCTTCAATTCCCTTTCCCCAGCAGTCCGTCAATAAAGTCTTTTCGCTTTTCCTTTCGGTCTCGTTTCTTTTCCAAGCGTTCGTTCTTACGCTGGATGCGCACCGATTCTTCGCTTTGGGTGGTGGTGAGGGATTTTCCGTCTTTTTTCTTCTCGGATTGACCGGTCGGTGGCCCGCCTTCGAGCAGTTCCCCCTCCTCGGCATCCGAT
Organism: Saprospiraceae bacterium UBA6168; assembly: GCA_002435785.1. Classification (GTDB taxonomy): domain Bacteria; phylum Bacteroidota; class Bacteroidia; order Chitinophagales; family Saprospiraceae; genus UBA6168. The sequence goes on from DIUC01000020.1 coordinate 163,764, forward strand.
TCGGAAGGGGGCAGCATGGCCCGTAGGCGCTGAATGTTGAACTGGCGCACACTCTCGTCTATCGAATCAATGGGCACTGCCTCCCAATAGGCTATTGAATCCAAAATCCAACCATCGGGCAGTACCCGGTCAGGGCAGCCAAATGCCGTGGCGGCAGCCCCCGCGAGGGGCGGGAAGCTGTTTTTGTTCCAATCCTTGAAGGCAGGGTCCTCGTAGGTTTTCCTCAAGAACATGCCGACGATGGGCAGTGCCGTGGCACCGCCCTGCCCCAGCCTGGTGGAGCGCCAGCGCACCAAGGGTTGTCCGGCCCCAACCCATGTTCCCACCACCACGTTGGGGGTGAAGCAAAGGAACCAACCATCGGAGTTGTTGTCGGTGGTGCCGGTCTTTCCAGCGGCGTACAGGAACCTGAAATTGGAACTGGCGAGGTAGCGCAAGCGCCCACCCGTTCCACCATCCACCACGCCCTGGAGCAGGCGGCGCACCATGTCGGCGTGCTGCTCTTGCAGGATGCGGGGGAAGCTGCGGGGGTCAGGCGAGTTGAACTCGGCGATGGGCTTGCCATCCATCGTCTCAATGCGGGTGAGCATGGTGAGCGTGGGCAGCACGCCCCGGTTGGCGAAGACCGAGAACAGCCGCACCATCTCAAAAAGCGTGGCGTCCACGGCACCGAGGGCGATGCCCGGCTCGTGCGGTATCTTGGACGAAATGCCCATCCGCTTGGCCAAGGCAACCACGGAGTCAATGCCTACTTTTTCGTTCAGGATGAGTTGCACGGCAGCGGTGTTCACCGACATCCTCATGCCGCCCATCATGGAGTAGCTGCCGCCGTATTTGCCATCGGCGTTGCGTGGTGCCCAGTTGTCCCACTCTGGGTAGCTCCTGAACTCGTTGGAGAGGCGTTCGCAGGGGGACACGCCCGCTTCGAGGGCCTTGGCGTAAACAACTGGCTTGAACGTAGAGCCTACTTGCCGCAGTGCGTTGACGTGGTCGAACTTGAAGTGTTTGAAATTGATGCCCCCCACCCAAGCCAGTACCTTTCCGGTGTGCGGGTCGGCTGCCAACAGGCCCGTGTTAAGGATGGAAAGGTAGTATTTCAGGGAGTCCAATGGCGACATGAGGGTGTCTTGGTCTTGCGTCTGCGTGTTCCAGCTAAAGACGGTCATCTGGGTTGGAGTCAGGAAGTTGGAGTCAATTTGCGCCTCGCTAAGCCCCTGCTCTTTGAGACGCTTGTAGCGGTCGGTGAGTTTTTTTTGCTGGTTTAGCAAATCCTCGCTGCCGTAGGCCACCGCCCCTTGATAGCCCTTGAAGTGGTCAACAAAGCTTTTTTGCAGGGCCTTCATTTGGAAGTTCACCGATTCCTCGGCGTGTTCCTGCATTTTGGAGCTAATGGTGGTATAGATTTTCAGGCCGTCGGTATAGATGTTATAGGGCCTGCCATCGGGGTGGGTGTATTTTTTCAGCTCTAATTCCAACTGGAGGCGAAGCGTCTCCCGGAAGTAGGTTGCCCGGCCTTCGTTGTGGCTTTCGACATAATATTTGGTGATGACGGGCAAGTTCGATAGCGAGTCGGCAACGGCTTGGTCCAAGTATTTTTCCTTGACCATTTGACCAAAAACGACGTTGCGGCGCTCCTTTGCCCGTTCGGGGTTGCGCACGGGATTATAGGCGGTGTTGGCCTTCAACATGCCGACTAACGTGGCGGCCTCCTCTATTTTGATGTCATAAGGGGTGGTGCTGAAAAACCGCTCGGCGGCGATTTTTATCCCAAAAACATTTTCACCATAAGGCACGGTGTTCAAATAAAGGGCGAGAATCTGGTTTTTGTCATACACTTTTTCGAGCCGACGGGCCACTATCATTTCCTTGAACTTGGCCACTGGCATCGTGAGCTTGCCGAGGGGCTTGCGCGGGTAGAGGTTTTTGGCCAACTGCTGGCTGATGGTGCTTCCCCCGCCGCTCGACTCGTCGCCCGACAAGATGGTGCGGAACAACACCCGGAAGGTAGCCCGAAGGTCTATGCCGCCATGGTCGAAGAAACGGGCGTCCTCCGTAGCAATCAGCGCATCCAAGATAAATGGTGAGATGCTGTCGAAGTCGGACGGCAATCGGTTCTCGATGAAATATTTGCCCAAAAGCACACTGTCTGCGGAATAGACCTCGCTCGCCACGCTTTGGTTGAGCTTGCGCAAATCTGACTTGCTGGCCACGTGGCCAAAAACGCCAATCAACAGCGCAAACATGAAAAGCAGTATGCTGCCGAACCCCAATGCAAACAGCGAACCCAGCCCAAAAACGAACTTGGCCAAAATGGGCGAACTTTCCTCCAACCTCCGGTAAGGCTGGACAATAGGCCGCAAAAACGGGTAGAGCAGCGACTTCAAGCCCTGCCATTTTCCTTTAACAAATTCAGTTTGAGACCCAATTCCTTTGTTTTTCATGTAGTTGAATGGTGAGTCCGCAAATGTATAAAAAATGTAGTGAGTTGGCGCTTTGGCATATTGGCGCTTTGGCATGTTGGCAGGATTCTGCCCAACTCGCCATAGCGCCAACTACCCAACACGCCATTTTAAATACCTTTGCCCCCCTAAATGTTCGCCGTCGTGAATCAGCTTTGCCGCATGTTGAACAGCCCCCAACGCTTCCTGCTACTGGCAGTGGGGCTGCTGCTGTTGCCTGCGCTGCTCACCCACCTCGGCCTGTTGGCGTTCTACGGCGACGAGGGCATCCGGGCGCTCGTGGCGCTGGAAATGCGCATTTCTGGCAACTACATCACCCCCACCATGTTTGGCGAGTTCTACTACAACAAGCCGCCGCTCTACAATTGGCTGCTCGTCGTCGTCTTCAACTTCACGGGCCGCACCGACGAGTTCATCGCCCGCCTCCCCACCGTGTTTTTCCTGCTTGCCTACGCCATAACGGTTTGGTTTTTTGTAAAAAAGCACTTCCCAAAGAACACATCCCCCGACTGCCATCCCGAGTGGTCGGGACAAGACCTGCCAACTGCCAACTACCCACTGCTCATTCCCCTCGCCCTCATCACCTGCGGCCGCATTCTCTTCTGGGACTCCATGCTGGCGCTCATTGACACCTGTTTTTCGTGGGTGGTTTACGCCATGTTCATGGTCATTTTCACGCAGGGCGAACGGGAAAAATACGGGCGACTTTTCGGGCTTGCCTACCTGCTGGCGGCCATCGGTTTCATGCTCAAAGGACTGCCAGCCGTGGTCTTCCTTGGCATCGCCCTCATGGCTTACTTCTTTTGGGTGAAAAAATGGCGGCCCTTTTTCAGCCTCGCCCACCTCGGCGGATTGGCCGTTTTTGGGGTGGTGGTGGGCAGCTACTACCTCGTTTACGCCCAACAAAACGGCGGACTTTCGGTGGTGTTCAGCACCTTATTCAGCGAGTCGGCCAAGCGCACTTTTGTGGAGCATGGCTTCGGCAGTACGGTGCTACACCTCTTCACCTTCCCCTTCGAGATGTGGTACCACTTCCTGCCGTGGACACTATTGGTGGTCTATTTGCTCCGCAAAAATGCGCTCCAACTTCTCCGGCAGCAGCGCTTTATCGCTTGGAACGGGCTGGTGCTCCTCACCACCATCCTGCCCTACTGGGCTTCCGTGGAGGTGTACCCCCGTTACCTGCTGATGCACGTGCCGCTGGTATTCACCGTATTTTTTTACCTCCATTTCAAAAACAAAGAAGTCGGTTCACCGACCGTGCGCTGGGTAGAGGGAATTTTTCAGGGGCTATGTTGGGGGTTGCTCGCCGCAAGTTTTGCACCTTTGCTGTGGCCAGCCGTGCAGCACGTACCTTTTCTACACCTAAAAGTAGGTTTTTTGGCTGGCGCAACGGGCGTACTGCTTTGGGCGTACCGACGCTGGGAAGCCCAACGGATGCTGACATTCGTGGCCGTGATGCTCGTGGCCCGCATGGCCTTCAACTGGTTCATCCTACCCGTCCGACTGGAGATTGATTGCAACACCCAAGTGCGCCAAACCACCCTTGATGCCGTACAAAAACTCGAAGGTCGGCCCCTGTTCATTTACCAAGAAAGCCTCGGCCACGAACCAGTGACGGGGTATTATTTCACCCGGGAAACCGACGAAATCCTTCGGCAAAAACAAGCGGATTTTGATACAAGCGCTTGCTATCTCTTAGACAGTTACCGCTACGAAATCCGGTACAAACAACTTGCAAAAGTGAAAACCCTCTGGCAGTGCGGAGACTTGGAAGTTGTGAAAATAAAATGAGGGCTTGAGTCCTCAAGCCCTCAAGCCCTCATAACACATGAAGCTATCCGTCGTCATCACAGTCTTTAACGAAGAAGAAAACATCCAGCCGCTCGTCGGGCAACTGACAGCCGCACTGGACGGTATTGACTACGAAATCATCTACGTGGACGATGGCTCACGTGACGGCACCTTGGCTGAGCTGAAGAAAATCCAGCACAGCCGCTTACGCTTCCTCGAATTTCGGAAGAACTATGGCCAGAGCATGGCGCTCATGGCGGGCATTGACCATGCCGATGGCGACTTCATCGCCACCATGGATGGCGACCTCCAAAACGACCCCGCCGACATCCCCGCCATGCTCCAGTTGGCAGAAACGGGCGACTGGGACCTCGTGGCGGGTATCCGGGCGAACCGAAAGGATGGGATGCTCCTGCGGAAAATCCCAAGCCTCATCGCCAACTGGATCATCCGCACCTCCACCGACGTGCACCTAAAAGATTACGGTTGCGCACTCAAGGTTTTCCGCAAGGAAATTGCAAAGGACCTCGGCCTGTACGGCGAGCTGCACCGCTTCATCCCCGTGCTGGCCCGGCTGGAAGGTGCCCGGATTACGCAGATGGACGTTCGGCACCACGCCCGCCAGTTCGGGAAATCGAAGTACGGCCTGGGCCGCACCTTCAAGGTCATCAGCGATCTGCTGCTCATGCTTTTCATGAAAAAGTATCTCCAACGGCCCATGCACCTCTTCGGCAATTTCGGCGTGGCGCTGTTTGCCATCGGGGCCCTCATCAATTTTTACCTTGGAATATTAAAACTCACTGGCCACGACATCTGGGGCAAGCCGCTGCTCATCCTCGGCCTGATGCTGGTCATCGCTGGTATCCAGTTGATTACGATTGGGATTGTGGTGGAAATTCAAATGCGTACCTACTATGAGTCGCAGCAGAAGCGGCCGTATAAGGTGCGGCGGGAGTACCGGGGGTGAGTTTGCAGTTTGACAGTTGGCAGTGGGCAGCTTGATAGTTGGCAGTTCGACAGTTGGCAGGTCTTGTCCCGACCACTCGGGATGGCAGTCAGTTCGACAGTCAAAAAGTCCATTTATCGCTATAATGACGAGAGGTGGTATCCATAAAAAGATACCACCTCTCTCGTTTAAAGCTAATCGCCGACTAAACAACTGCTAACTGACTGCCATCCCGAGTGGTCGGGACAAGACCTGCCAACTTTTTTCACGAACTGCCGAACTATACCTCGTAAGTTATCTCCACTTCCTCCGAAGTCGGGTGTGCCTGACAGGTGAGGATGTAGCCCTGTTTGATTTCGCTTTCGTCGAGGGCGTAGCAGGCGTCCATTTTCACGGTTCCCTTGGTTACTTTGGCCATACACGTAGCGCAGGCGCCGCTGGTGCAGGAGTAGGGTGCATCGCCTCCGGCATCAATGACGGCAAAGAGCAAGTGCTTGCCCTTTGTTACGGTCGTCTCGATTTTGCGTCCGTCGAGGTAGGCCGTCAGTTTTGCGCCAGCGACCACATTGCCAGCAGCGCCGGCTGGCGCACCGGTGGGTGATGCGGTGAAGTACTCGTGGTGGATGTTTTTCTTGTCAACGCCCGTTCCGAGCAGTGCCTTTTCCACGGCGTCAATCATGCTCCCGGGGCCGCAAAGGAAGTATTCGGACTGCTTGTGACGGGGCGGGTTTTCTTCTATGAATTTTTGAAAGACCTTGCCATCTATCCGGCCAGTTTTTCCGGCCCATGTGGGTTTTCCTTTTGAAAAAAGGCCACCCAAGCCCTTCGACTTTTCCAGCTTAGGCTGGCTTAGGACGTGTTCCACCATGAGCTGGCCCTCGTAGCGTCGGGACAGTGTGTCGAGCTGGTTTTTGAAAATGATTTCATCCTCATTGCGGCTGCCAAAGAGCAGATGGACAAAGCTCATTGGCTCTTTTTCCAAAATCGTTTTCAGGATTGACATGAGCGGCGTGATGCCGCTTCCAGCGCCGACGAGGTAGTAGTTTTTCTTGTTCTCGTCGTTCAGTTCTGTGAAAAACCGCCCATCGGGAGTCATTACATCCACTACATCGCCCACCTTTAACTTGTCATGAACATGGTTGGAGACCTTGCCACCCTTGACTCTTTTCACCGTGACGGAGAGGCCGCTTTCGAGGGGGCTGCTGCACATCGAGTAGCTTCGGCGTTCTTCTTTGCCGCCGAGCATGAAGCGCAACGTCAGGTACTGGCCCTGCGTGAATTGGTATTGCTCAGATAAGCCGTCAGGCACATCGAACGTGAGGGTGATGGTGTCGGTGGTTTCACGGGTGATTTGTTTTACCGTAAGTGTATGGAACGAATGGCTCATTGAATAATGCGTATTAGTTGATTGGCGTATTGGCGTGTTGGGATTAGGAAACCCAAAAGGTCAATCTGCCAAAAGTCGGCAAAGTTAAGCAGGTGAAACAAAAAAGCCGCCCCCCGGTTTGGGAGGCGGCTTTTTGATTTTTGTCATGGCTGAAAAAATCAGAACTTGTGGGTAATGCCGAAGCGGATACTGAAGGGGGAATTCACCACATTGTCGGGGTAGTTGACGTTGTAGAGCAGCATGATTTCATAGGCCCAGAGTCCGCCGCTGTTGTAGCCTGCTCCAACGTACACATTGTTAAATGGTACTCGTTCCGTGATGATTTTTCCAGTTTGCGGGTTTACTTCGATATATCCATTGCCATCAGGGTCGGTGGATTCGGCACTTTGGTGCTCGTATTCAAAATGACCGAAAAAATTATTGAACGGCTTTACCCTCGCAAAAGCGCCCACGGAATAGGAAAGCGGTGAAGCCTTGTAAACCGGACCGCCGCCGCCAGCCTGTACCCGAATATTGTTGTATTCAAAGCCGACCCGGGGGCCTACGGAAATGAGGTCGTTCACCAATTTGTAGCCAATCATTGGCGCTAAGCCAAAAGTAAACTGGCTTTGGTTGTTGCTCCCGGCAAAGCCGAGCAAAAAACTGCCGCCATACCAAAGCTTGTTGGCGAATCCGCTGTCATCAAAGTATTCGTCCGTTTTGGAGGATTTCTTTTTTGTCTTTTTCTTCTGGGCAAAAGCGTCATTGGAGAATGCCACCGTGAAAAACAGGGCCAGCAAACTGAAAAGCATTATCTTTTTCATAGAGTCAGATTTTATGTGTGATTTAGGTGATTGGTAAACGGTCGGGGATTGTCTTCTGTTTGAGATGGGAAGCGATAAAAATGTTACCGAAACGATAATTTTAAGCCAACTCCTCAAGATTGCAACTTCGGACCATACGCCAAGTCGCCAGCATCGCCGAGGCCAGGCACGATGTAGGACTTGGCAGTCAATTCATCGTCAATCGCTCCTGCCCAAACGGTGGCAGAGGGCATGGTTCGGCGCAGGTACTCCAGTCCCTGTCTAGAAGCGATGGCCGTGGCCACGTGCACCTGAGCTGGCTGGCCAAACCGCTTCAGCGCTTCCACAGCAAGCTCAACAGAGGCTCCAGTGGCCACCATTGGGTCGGAGAGGATGAGGACGCAGTCGTTGAGGTCGGGGCAGGAGACATACTCCAACGCAATCTCAAAGGTGCCGTCCTTGTGGTGGCGGCGATAGGCGGAAACGAAGGCGTTTTCGGCATCGTCGAAAAAATGGAGCAGGCCCTGGTGCATCGGCATCCCTGCCCGCAGAATGGTGGCCAGCACGATGCGGTCGGTCGGCAAATTTACCTTTGCCACGCCGAGCGGTGTCTCCACTTCCTTTGGGTGGTAGTTGAGCTTTTGGCTGATTTCGTAGGCCATCACCTCGCCAAGCCGCTCCAAATTGCGCCTGAACCGCAGCCGATCTTTTTGCACGTGCACATCCCTCAGCTCAGCGATGAACCGGTTGGCCAAGGAGTTGTTTTCGCTCAGATTATATATCATTTGACTGTTTTTTATGCCCTTTTTTTTATCATAAATGAGAGGGCAAATGTAGGTAAAAACGATGGACGGTGAGCGGTGGGCACGGATAGTAAAATATTTGCCCACTTTGCGTCTGCCGTTCACGGCTTGCCATCCACCGTTCAAATCACCGTATTTATCCAACAAAATGAAGCGCAGAAAAAATCGTGGTGTATTTTCAGCCCTCGCAAACGAAAATCAAGCATGAAATACAGTGAAATAATCAAGATAGCCCTTCGGTCGGTACGTGCCAACTTGCTCCGTGCAATACTTACCTTGATGATAATTGCCATTGGCATCATGGCATTGGTGGGCATCCTGACGGCCATTGACAACATGGTCTTTTCCCTAAACGATAATTTTTCGGGGCTTGGCGCCAATTCGTTCACCATCCACCCCAAGGGCAAGGAACTCAGTGGTTCCGACAGCGGTAGGCGGCAAAAGCGGGGAGAGCCTATTTCGTTGAAAGAAGCACTGGATTTCAAGCAGCGATTTGATTTTCCGGCCCGGGTCTCCGTGTCGGTGGATTGTACTGGAAGCGCCGCCATTAAGCATGGGGAGGAAAAAACCAGCCCCATTGTATCTGTGGTGGCCATTGACGAAAACTATATTGAGGCAAAGGGACACGAAGTACAGATAGGCCGGGTTTTCACCACCCAAGAGATTATGAACGGTGGCAACAAGGCCATCATTGGTTCTGACCTCGTCAAATCCTTGTTCAAGGATAAACCAGAAAAGGCAATAAACAGTGTTATCGCCATCGGCAACCTACAATTCCGGGTGGTGGGCGTTCTGAAATCCAAAGGTTCGGCCATGAACCAGAGTGAAGACCGGGTGGTGCTCATCCCATTGCTCGATGGCAAGCGTTATTATGCCACGCAAGGCCAGAATTACAACGTGATGGTAAGCCTCAACGACGCCTCGCAGATGGACCAAGCCGAGTCCTACACCATCGGGCTGTTCAGGAGTGTGCGCCGCCTACTGGCCATTCAGGACAATGATTTTGAAATCTTCAAGAGCGACAGCCTCGTGGCCATTATTAAAGACAATACCACCAACCTGCGGGCTGCCGCTGTGGCCATCGGACTAATGACGCTGTTGGGTGCGGCCATCGGCCTGATGAACATCATGCTCGTCTCCGTCACCGAACGTACCCGTGAAATCGGCATAACAAAATCGCTTGGCGCTACCCGGAATAACATCCTTTGGCAGTTCCTCACAGAGGCCATCATCATTTGCCAGATGGGCGGCGTGGTTGGCATCCTGCTTGGCATATTGGCGGGATTTGGCGTCACGGCTGCCATGGGCGGCAACTTCGTCATGCCTTGGAACTGGATTATCATGGCCATCATCGTCTGTACGCTGGTGGGACTTGGGTCTGGGATTTACCCAGCGGTGAAGGCGTCGAGGTTGGACCCGATTGAGGCGCTGCGGTATGAGTAGGGTTGGGTAGCCACCAGCCCTTATTGCGCCGCAGGTAGTTCGAAGCGCGGCAACAAGGGCTGGTGGTGCTTGTCTTTTTTTTGTTGACAACTATTTCTTCTTCCCAAAAAATTTGCTGAGTAGGCCATTACCTACCATGCCAGCTACGTCGTCCATAATGGAGCCGTCGCCGTCCTTGTCGAGGAAACGGGTGGCCATGTCCATGAGTGGGTTTCCTGCCTTCTTCTGCTGACCAACCGTGTTCCTGAGAAGCCCGGCGATGCCATCCCCATCAAGGCCCTGTTGGCGCTTCTGCTGGCCGAGCATGCTCATCACCATTGGTGCGAGTGTGACCATCAGATTGCCAGTTTTGCTGCTGTCGAGGCCGGTCATTTTGCTAATCATCTCGATGGCGCCACCTTGGTTGTTGCCAAGGATGTGGTCAAGGATGCCTGCACCGTTCAGTGCACGAGGTTGCTCTGGAGCGGGCTGGGAAGCACCACCAAGCAAGCCCATGAGATTGCTGAGCATGCTGCCATCGTGGTCGCGTTCGAGGGCATTGTTAAGGCTGGCGGCTCCTTCGGGGGTGGCAGCGTTTTTTGCCAGACCACTTAGCAAAGTTGACACAATGCTTTGTGCCGCCGTTGCCGTTTGTTGGCGGTCGGCACCACCAATCTGGTTGCTGAGTTGGTCAACGACGTTGTCGTTGAGCTGGTCTTTCAATAAATCAAACAAATTTGACATAGTTCTTTTTTTTGATTTGAGTGAAACGCCGCAAGCGACGATAATTCGGAGCTTCTGACGCAAAATTCTTAGCAAGTATCGGATTTGAAATTGAAAAATTTGGAACACTTGATTTTTTTCTCTCCAAAAGTCTGCACTAAGCAGATATTTGACGCAAGATAATGGCTTCTTGGCAATTGCTTGGTTGATGCCTATCTGCGCAAATCATTTTACCTTGCTGTTAAACAAACAAAAAACATGAACCGGGAACTACACAGCCCATCCGAGGAAATCATCGCACAGACGGACATTGTCAGTCTGGCGCAGCAGTACGTCCTCACTATTTTCAACCAGAAAAACGATGCCCGCCTGGTGTTCCGCACCTACCGCCAAGCAATGGAAATCGTGAAGACGGTAAACAGCTTGGCACAAGCCAACGGCTCCACCGAGGCGGAATGGGAAACGGCAGCATTGGCTGGCTGGTTTTGCAACGCTGGCTACCTGTTCGACTACCAAAACCCAGAACCGAAGAGTGTGGAACTGGCCGAGAAATTCTTTGCGGCGCACCACTTCGAATTGGAGCGAAAGGCGGACATCATATCCACGTTGCGCGGCTTTTTCCATGACCTATCGCTGCGCACCACAGAAGGACAGTTGCTATCCGATGCGGTCAATGCCATGCATTTTGGCAGTAGTTTTTTTGAAAACTCCCCGCTCATGCGCTTGGAGCAGGAGCTTTTGCTCAACCGCCACTTCACCAAGGAGGACTGGGAGGCATTCCAAATGCAGCAACTCCTCAATGTGCGGTTTTTCACCTCACAAGCCAAGCTCACCCACGAACCCATCGTGGCGAACCATATCTTGGCCTTGAAGGAACGCCTGGACAAACGCAAGGATAAAATAGCAATGGATGGAAAAGCAACGGAAAAGAAATTTCAGGGCCTAAAACGCAGGCTGTCACCGGGTGCACAGACATTTTTTCGCACCAACTACCGCACGCACATAAACTTGAGCGCCATCGCTGACAACAAGGCGCATATCATGATTAGCGTAAACGCCATTCTGATTTCCGTGATGATTTCGGTGATAACGTACCGGAACATGACCGAGACCAACCCGGCCATCTTGATGCCCGTGGTGATTTTCTTGGTCACTGGCCTGTCCTCGCTCATCTTTGCCGTTTTGGCGGCCCGACCAAAGGTCACGTCGCTCATCAACGATGCCACCCCGATTGATGTAGCCAAGCGTAACCTGATGTTTTTTGGCAATTTCGTTTCCCTCAAAGTCGAACGCTACGAGGAACTGTTGGACGAAATGTTCCAAGACAGCGACCTGCTCTACGGAAATATGGCCCGTGACCTCTACTACCTCGGCAAGGTGCTCGACCGCAAGTACCGCTTCCTGTCCATTTCCTACAACATATTCATGGTGGGCTTTGTGGCAACAGTGCTGTTGTTCATGGTGGTGCTTTTCAGTTGACAAAGCGACAAAATGAAAAAACCGCCGATGCAAATGCATCGGCGGTTTTTTTGTGAACGCTGTAAAATCGCCCCAATCACTGGGTGATGGTTTCCCCTCGCTCCCCGTTCTTGTACTCCACGATGAAGGCGTCACCGAAATCCTTCAAGGAACGAACAGCGGGTAGGTCGGCTTGCGCTTCTTCCAGCGTAGCGTAGTCGGCCAGCATGACCCGGTAGAGCTTGCGGTCGGCAAAAAACTCCTTGTCAATGCGGCGCATGTTCTTCACGTTGGCGAAACGGGAGTGACCCATGTCCACGTTTTTGAGTGCGATAATTTGGATTTTGTAGTACGTGCCACTGGTGATGGGCGCTGCCATGTTGGGTGAGGTGGTCTTGGCCTTTGTCGTATTGGCTGCCTCTGGCTTCGCAACTTCCTTTTTAGGCGCTTCCGGCTTCATAGCTTCTTTCATCGGTGTCTCATTGTTTGTCACCGCAACTTTAACCGTTTCCTTTGCTACCTCCTTCACTGCATCTTTCTCGGCCAACTTCTTGCCGTCCTCCTTCATTGGGCCATCCTCGTCGCCGCCGCCCACGCCATAAGGCTCCATGTAGAGCGGTGCGCCGAAGTCGGTATAATTTGCGAAATCATTGCTGTCAAAGTTGTAGGAAGCTGGGAAGAAGCCATCCTTGGAAGCTTCGAGCGCATACTTGCGGGAAGGCTCCACGACAAAGTCATATTGGCCGTTGTTGGAAACGATTTTCTTCAAAAACCGGCGCTGGCCCCTATCGTCAACTTCATAGATGGCCACCTCCACGTCTTCAAGCATTTCCCGGCTGGCCTTACTGAACACCTCGCCACGGGCAGCGTACTGCACCACGGGTGTTTCGTAAGTAAACCCAAAAATGTCCTCGTCGGTGGTGTTCACCTTGTTCATGCCGTAGCTGCGGTTGGACACGACGAAGCCGCCCCTGCCGGATGGTGTTTTCACGAAGGAGAAATCATCGGCAGGCGAGTTGAGTGGTGTGCCAATGTTTTCGGCAGTTTGCCACTGGCTTTTGGCGCCTTTTGTCTTGAAAATATCGAAGCCACCGATGGACACCGCACCATTGGAAGAGAAGTACAAGTTGCCCTCGATTTTGTCGTAAAACGGCGTGATTTCGTCCCCCTTGGTATTGATGCGGGAGCCAGCGTTGATGGGCAGCGTGAAGTCGTTGGCGTTGCTACTGATTTCACGGGTGGTGTACCAAATATCCATTCCGCCCATTCCACCATTGCGGTTGGAGGAGAAGTACAGGATTTCGGTATTGCCGTCTTGCATCACGTTCGGCTGGGTAGTGGATACGTTCTTTTCGTTGATGTAGTCGGGCAGGCGCTCTGGCGAAGTCCAGGTCTTGCCGACCCGGCGAGTCACGTAGATTTCGCAGTGGGTGGTCAATCCGCCCCATTTCTCCTCGGACTTGCAGATGGTAAAGTAAAACCTGGAATTGTCAGGCGTGAGCGAGCCGTTGCAGAAATGGTCGCCAGCGATGACCGGGAAGTTGTCAATGGGTTGTGCCTTGCCCCAGTCGCCGCCACTTGACTTGATGGTGCGGTAGATTTCCGCACGTTTGGCCATGGTGGAGGAGAAGTAGAGCGCTTCGTCGCTGAACGGTATAGGCCCGAACTCCGTTTCCGGCGTGTTGATGTTGGAGCTGAGGTGCTCCAGAACGATGTTGGGGTCGTCGCCCTTCATGGTAAATTGAGCAGCCAGTTCGCATCCACGGAGTTCAGTCTGTACGGTTTGTGACATTGCCACTTTGTCGGTGCCGTTGTAGTTGCCGAGGAACTTGACAAACTCGCTGCTGGCGGCCTCATGTTCGCCATTCTGCTTTAGGGCACGAGCGTAGCGCAGGCCGATGAGCGGATAGGTAGCGTTGTCGTCCTTCACGTTCTTCCAAACCTCGGCGGCATTGCGGTAATCACGGATGGTGAAGAAGCATTCGCCTGCCTTGTAGGCCAACTCTTTTTTCTTCGTCTTTTGCTTAAATGCTGCTCGGTAGTGCTCGCCAGCATCGGCGTACTGTGCTTTGGCGTAAAGCTCATCTGCGAGCTTGACGTGTTTTTTCCAGCTCAGGTTGTCCTGCCCTTGCACGTTGAATGCAAGCAGGGCAATTGCGATAATGGATAAGATGACGGGATTCTTCATGATTGTTGTTTTAAAATACTGAAATGCTTTGGATAAAATTGGATGGTGCAAGGTGTTGTTTTCAAAGTTTTTAGGAAAAGCAACTTGCCACCAGTTCATTTAAGTTTAGCCAGGAAGGAGCTTTTCGATGACTTCGGGGTAATGCCGATGCTCCAACTGGTGAATTTTTTGGGCAATATCATCCGGCGTGTCCTCAAGTCCAACTTGACATTTTGCCTGAAAAATGATGTCGCCGTCGTCGTATTTCTCATTGACGAAGTGGATGGTAATGCCTGTTTCCGAATCGCCCGCATTTTTCACCGCTTCGTGTACCCGCATCCCGTACATTCCCTTGCCGCCGTACTTAGGCAGGAGTGCCGGGTGGATGTTGACCATACGCTTTTCGAAGGCTCGCACCAAGTATGTTGGCACTAACCACAAAAAACCCGCCAATACCACAAAACTGATAGAAAATTTATTAAAAATTTTCAAAATGTCTTCGGTTTGGTAAAAATAGCCCCGGTCAATGACCAAGGTTGGGATACCATTCGCTCGGGCCATTTCCAATACAGGCGCATTTGCCTTGTTTGAAACAATAAGCGTTACGTTGATATTCTGGTTATGTTTGAAGTGTTCGACGATTTTTTTGGCATTGGAGCCTGTACCGGAGGCGAAAATAGCAATATTGTGTAGCATAATTGTCGAATGAAACCGCTTGGGCCAATTTCAAGTAGAAAGCGCCAATCGGATTATTTTTGAATTGGAGTAGCGTTGCATTTGAAAAACCAAGCTAAATTATTGGTACACAGACCCGACTGCGCGCCAAAGCCATCACATGACTAAATTTATTGTAAACTTTCACAACAACCATCGAGCAACTATCTTTGCACACTCGTTTTTAGCAGTGCATCATTCTTTATGCAAAAGCATTGGCAATCAAATTTTTACAAACACAAATAGCCTTTATACAAAATTGAAACAAGGCTTTCTTGAGGCCGTAACGGATAGTTAAGCACCACAAGACACCACCCCAGCCGCTGAAAAAAATTTACACCATGCAATTTACGCTTCGCCACCAGCCAACTTCTTCGCCAAATGCATTCATTGTGCCTGTGGCCCAGCAAACCGACTTAGCGGGTTTCTTCTCGTTGCTTTCTGAAAAAACTGGTGTGCCAGCCGACCTCCTAAAAGGCGATTTCAAGGCCGGTGCCAAAGAAATACACACCCTGTATTTCAACGAAAACGGGCAGAAAAAGCGCATCTTCCTCCTCGGCCTCGGTGAAACGCCGCGCACCATGGACGTGATGAATGCCTTCCGTTCTCTTGTCTCCAAGCGCAAAGCTAATTTGCCCACCAATCTATGCGTTAGTTTTTTGCATAAAAATGCCCCCGACAATCCCGCAGCTTGGGTGGAAGCAAGCGTGAACGGCCTCTTGCTCGGCGGCTACGACATCGGCCTCTACAAAACCGAAAAGAAGCCCGAAAACGCCACTCCCGATTTCAACATCGAGTTGGTAGTGGACGAGGCGCACCTTCCCGCAGCCAGCGAAGCACTAAAGCGTGGTCAAGCATTTGCCAGTACCCACGCCGAAATCTTCGACCTGGTGAACGCCCCTGCCAACAAGAAGAACCCACAGGTACTGGCCAATTGGGCCGCCAATTCCGGCAAGCAGCACGGCTACCAGGTTGAGGTTTTTGATGAACAAAAAATAAAGGAACTGGGCCTCCACGCCCTCATTTCCGTAAGCAGGGGCAGCGAAAACCCGCCCACCTTCATCGTGATGGAGTATAAGCCAACCGCTACCCACCCGCTGAAAAAGGTAGGGCTGGTCGGGAAGGGTGTCACCTTCGACACCGGGGGGCTTTCCATCAAACCATCCACCAACATGCACCTCATGAAGTCCGACATGGGTGGTGCGGCAGCCGTGATGGGTGCCATTGAGGTGGCGGCCAAGCTCCAATTGCCCATCCACATCATCGCTGTGGTGCCGGCCACCGAAAACTCCGTGGACGCATTGTCCACCAAGCCCGGCGATGTCATCGGCTCGTACCAAGGCAAGACCATCGAGGTCATTGACACCGATGCCGAGGGGCGGCTCATACTCGCCGATGGCCTCACGTACATTGTCCGCCGATTTTCGCCCGATGTGCTGATAGACCTCGCCACGCTCACTGGCTCCTGCATCCGGGCACTTGGCACCTACGCTGGCGGCCTTTTTTCCAACAACGACGAACTTGCCGTCAAACTTTGCGAAGCTGGCGAGCGCACCGCCGAACGCCTTTGGCGCCTCCCCCTTTGGGACGATTACAACAAAGAACTCAAGTCCGATGTGGCCGACCTGAAAAACTTCAGCGGGAATCCTGCTGCCGGTGCTATCACCGCCGCCAAGTTCCTCGAAGCGTTCATCGAAAAGCACCCGGCTTGGGCGCACATGGACATCGCTGGCATGGCCGTCGCCGACTCAGAGTTCTCTTCGCAAAAAAGTGCCACGGGCTATGGCATACGCTTGCTGATTGACTACATGCGGACGCTCATTGGCGAGGCGGAGGCTTGACTTTCCTCACCGACTTTTTCTTCGTAAAAAGCCGAAACAGCTCTTCTTCGCCCCCTGTGATCGCCCAATTTATTGGGAAGACCGCGTTATGAACCATTCTGCCAGCCCAATAAATTGGGCGACCACAATAACTTACATGGAAAAAATCATCGCACACGACCTTAGCTTCGAGCCGTTCATCAGCGAGGCGGAAATAGCGGCCAAGGTTAAGTTGCTCGGCAGCCAAATCCGGCAGCAGTTTGAGGGCAAGCGGCCCCTGTTCTTGGGGGTGCTGAACGGGGCTTTCGTCTTTGCAGCCGACCTTGTACGGGCCGCAGACATTGAGTGCGAAGTGGCGTTCGTTCGGCTCGCCTCCTACGAGGGTACTACTTCAACTGGACAAGTTTCCACAGTGCTTGGACTCGATTTTGAGGTAAGGGGCCGCCATATCATCGTCGTAGAGGACATCGTGGACTCTGGCCGAACGCTGCACCATTTCATGGCGGATTTGCAGAAAATGGGGCCAGCCTCCTCATCACTGGCCGTGCTGCTGCACAAGCCGGAGGCGCTCCAGCTTCCCGTAAAAATTGACTTCCTCGGCTTTGAGATACCAGATAAATTCGTGGTCGGCTACGGGCTGGACTACAACGGCCTATGCCGTAATTTGCCAAGCATCTATCAAAAGGTTTAGAAAGTTTAGCGAGGTTTAGAAGGTTTAGTTTGAGACCTGCTTAACTTCCTGAACCGCCTAAACCCATTAAACCTCTTCGCAATGAACACGACTCAATTGGAACTACTTTGCCAACAAACCAGCCTGCTCGTGACGTCGGTCGCTGACTTCATTCGTGGGGAGGTAGGCAAGGTGACAGGCGAAAAAATCGAGGTAAAAAGCCTCAACAGCCTCGTCAGCTACGTGGACAAGACCGCCGAGCGGATGCTCGTGGCTGGCCTGAGCGAACTGCTGCCCGGCTCCACTTTCCTTACCGAGGAAGAGACCGTCGAACAAACTACCGGGGAGTTCCAATGGATAATTGACCCATTGGATGGTACCACCAACTTCCTGCACCAACTGCCCTGCTTCGCCGTGAGCGTGGCACTGCGCCACCGCGAGGAAATCGTGCTCGGCATCGTTTACGAAGTGAACCGCCATGAGTGTTTCAGCGCTTGGAAGGATGGTGGTGCGTGGCTGAACGGCCAGCGCATCCGCACTTCGGCCATCATCGGCCTTGCCGATTCACTGGTAGCCACGGGGTTCCCCTACCGGGAATTTGACACCATGCACCGCTATATCGCCATTTTGCAGGATTTGATGAAAAGCACCCGTGGCCTCCGCCGCTACGGGGCTGCCGCTGTGGACTTGGCCTATGTGTCCTGCGGCCGCTTCGACTCTTTCTTTGAGTATGGCCTTGCAGCTTGGGACGTTGCGGCTGGGGTGCTGCTGGTGCAGGAGGCTGGCGGAAAGGTCAGCGATTTTGGCGGCGGTGATGATTATCTTTTTGGTGGGAGGTTGCTGGCGGCAGCGCCGGGGGTATTTGAGGAGATGCTGGAGTTGATGAAGCGTCATTGAGTCATTTGTCATTGTTGAAACCTTGAATATCAAGGTGTTGTGAAATGACCAACGGTTTCAGTGACCAATAACAATTACACCGGCTTCTTCGCCAGCCTCCCCCATCCCCACCGCATCAATAGCAGCAGTCCAGCGAAAATCAGCACGCCCTGCCAGAGCGGCAGGTAAGAGATGACGACGAGGTGCGTCTTGTCCAGTACCCAGAAAAAAGCAAAGGCTGCCGCTATCATCATGAACAGGCCCGTGATTTTGTCGAAGCCCGGAACGAGGTCGAGGCTCACGTTGCGGCGGATGAGCAGCAAGGTGCCAAACATCGAAACCACGGGCAGCACCTGCGTGAATATCTCCGTCTGGAATATGCTCCGGCGCTCAAAAATGAAGAGGTATAGGTTCAGGAAGACCGCAAAAATGCCCGGCACACAAACCAAGTAAATCAAGGCCGAGTACAGGTATTTCCAAGGATCCATTGCGCCCTCGTCCTTGCCAAGTATGCCAGCCAAAAGCGCTGTGAACGGGATGAGCAGAAAGTAGGAGATAACCCAAAAGGGATTGGCCACGATGAAGTTGAAAAATTCCTGAAGCGTCATGTTGGCAAGTTAGCATTTTGGCGGGTTAGGTGGTGGGCGGGTTGAGCAACTACTGCCCAACACGCCAACCGCCCAATACACTGTTTAAAGGTCAAGCAACAGCGTCACCGGTTCTTCCAGCAGCTTTTTCACCTTCACGAGGAAGGTTACACTGGTGCTGCCATCAATCACCCGGTGGTCATAGCTGAGGGCCAGGTACATCATCGGGCGTATCTCCACTTGGCCGTTCACCGCCACGGGGCGCTGGATGATATTGTGCATACCGAGGATGGCACTCTGCGGCTCGTTGAGTATCGGGGTGCTCAACATGGAGCCAAATATGCCGCCATTGGTGATGGTGAACGTGCCGCCGCTCATTTCCTCCAGCGTGAGTTCGCCCTTTCGGGCCTTGTCGGCCAAGTCCTTGATTCTCCCTTCAATCTGCGCAAAGTTCAACGACTCCACGTTGTGGACAGGCGGCACCACGAGACCGTTCGGCGTACTGATGGCGATGGAAATATCCACGTAATTGTGGTAGATGATGTCCTCACCATCAATCATGGCGTTCACGTCGGGCATTTCCATCAGCACCTTGGCACAAGCCTTGGCGAAGAGCGACATGAAGCCGAGTTTGATGCCGTATTTTTTCACGAAAGAATCTTGGTGTTTTTCCCGCAGGGCCATGATTTCGGTCAGGTCCACCTCGTTGAAAGTGGTGAGCATGGCCGTGTTGTTTTTGGCGCTCACGAGGCGCTTCGCAATGGTGCGGCGCATCCGGCTCATTTTTTTGCGCTCCTCGGTGCGGCTGCCCGATGGGGCGGCGGCAATGGGAACTCCCTCCTTTAGTGGGGCTGGGGAGGTGGGGGCTGGCGCAACGGCTGGGGTAGCAACTGGCGCAGCAGCCGCTTTCTGGGCATCCTCCTTGGTGATGCGGCCATCCTTGCCAGTGCCTTGTACGCTTGCTGGCGCAATGTCGCCTTCCTTCAAAATCTTGGCAGCAGCAGGTGACGGGTGCCCCGCTGCGTAGGTGGTCTTGCTCTCTACTGGAGCGGCGGCTGGGGCAGCAACGGCCGCTTTTGCCTCCGCAGGCGGAGCGGCGGCAGCACTTGCGGTAGCGCCATTTTGCGCAGCAGCAGTATCAATCTTCGCTACGAGCGCCCCGATGGCGATGTCGTCGCCCTCCGCAGCTACGTGAATGAGCTTGCCAGCGGCTTCCGCCGGAAATTCGAGGGTCGCCTTGTCGGACTCGAACTCGCAGATTGCCTCGTCCAGCGCCACGTAGTCGCCGTTGGCCTTCAGCCACTTGGAGAGCGTTACCTCTGATATGGATTCCCCGATGACCGGGACTTTCATTTCAACGATTGCCATTTTATTTTCTTGGTTTAGGAGGTTTAAAGGAGTTTAGGAGGTTTAGATTTATAAACCTCCTAAGCCCTTTAAACTTCCAGATTGAGGCGCAAATATCAATACTCTTGGCCGTTTTTGCCACGGATTTTCCAAGGTAAATAAAATTAGTTGGGACAAATGGGTTTCAAGCAAAGACCACGTGCAGCCTGCCGCCACATTCCCGCACGGGGTACTTGCCCACCCCGAAGATGAACCCTGCAATGCCAAGCCTTTCGGACAGGTCCCCGGATAGCTCATAAGCATCCGTGACGTAAAACCAGCCCGACCCGAAGTGCTTCTCAAACGTGGCGGCGGACATGCTTCCCTTGCGGAAAATCACCTCGACGCCCGATTGACCCCATTTTCGGAGGTAGCCAGAGGCTCTGTTCGAGCAACAAGCGGGCAGGATGTTGAAACTGGTGCGGTTGAGGAAGAAGATGCGGCAAATGCCATAGTTGCGGCAATCGGGGTTGCGTGGGCTGCCGAGGTCAATTTCGGTGGGCACTGCGCCTTGGAGGCCGTTGTCCATTTCCACGGTGCTTTCAATTTCAGTCAGATGTCCCATAAAGCAAGTCTTTTAGTTTTGAACCAGTCAGTTCCGCAATCTTGTTACGTTATTTGATGATGATTAATTTCCCGCTATCCACCAGCCGTCCCTCCCTGCCCAGCCTCCAAAAGTACATGCCATCGGCTACCCCACCCAGCGAAAAAACATGCCCAAGCTGCCCCGCCGACATTTCCCACTGCCGAACGGCCTGGCCCGTGGCATTGAAAAGCCGCAGGGTGGAGGGTTTCGTGGAGGGA
>DIUC01000005.1:0-27244 GCA_002435785.1 Saprospiraceae bacterium UBA6168
CATTAAAGTGTCCAGTAGCGTAATGGGTCATATACAGGTATCATCCTCGATAAAAAAGTAAAAATGAAACGAAATACGATATTCAAAATCATCTCTATTTTAATAGGTACTTTTTTGAGCCTCGTGTTGGCCGAGGTGGTGTACAGGGTGTACCATTTTGCCAACTATGCCGACATGAAGGACATACGTGCAGGTACCCGAAAGCCAGTGGTCAGCCCTGACAGGGAGCATAAATTGGGAGAAATCATCCAGCTCTCCGTGCACCGGGACATCATCTATGAGCTGATTCCCTCGTCCAAATATCGGTTCCAAAACGTGTTGGTCGAAACGAACACAGCAGGCTTCAAAGACCGGGAATATCCCAGCGCCAAGCAACCAAAGACTGTCCGCATTATTGGCCTTGGCGATTCGGTGATGTTCGGGTGGGGAGTACCGGAAAGTGACTGCTATTTGACCAAATTGGAAGCTGCGCTCAACCAATCGGGCGAAATCCCATTCGAGGTCATCAATACCGCCGTGCCAGGCTACAATACCGTGATGGAAGTGGCCACATTGGAACAAAAAATGGACTTGGGGACGGTGGATATGGTCATCATCAACTTCGTGGGCAATGACCTCGACCTGCCCAATTTCATCCGAAAAAAGCCCGCCTATTTTGGTACAAAAAAGTCGTTCATTCTGCAACGTTTTGAAGAAAACGACGGCATGGACAGGGACTTAAGCGAAGCTCCATTTAATGAAACTTATACCGGCTACCTGCGGGACCCCGACAAAGTACCTGCAGAATACAGGGATTTGGTAGGCGAGCAAGCCTATATTCGAGCCATGAGCCGTTTAAAAGAATTGCAGGGAAAATATGGGTTCAAGGTCATTGTATTGTCCAGCAATCCAATGGACGCTGCCCCTTCCTTTGTCCTCGAAACCTGCGAGAAGCTGGGGTTTGAGATGGTCAAAGTCATGCCGTATTGGGCAAAGTACAAGGACGCCAACAGCGATGCTATCTGGCAATTATCCAAAGCGGACGGCCATCCATCCATTGTTGGACATGCTGTGATTGCAGAGGCCCTGAAAGAGAAAATCATGGCAATGTTCTGAGACAGCGGCGTGTTTTCGGCAATGTTGGATTTGGAAAATGCACCGTCCTTTGTGGCGGAGTTGCCGTTTGAGCCGAGGTAGGTTAGGGATGAGGGAAGAGGAACAAGGGATGAGAATGGCAAGTTTTACGCATTGAACAGCTCGATGTAGGTGTTTTCCATCAATTCGAGGTACCAAGGCTCCACACTGCGGCGGTATTTGAATATCTCTTCGCAACGATCCCGAAATCTGTCTTCGAACTTGTGCAGGACGATCATTTCCACCGCTTTTTTGAAGGCGTTGTGGCTGGCCTTGTAACTTGCTTCTGGCATTCGGCCGAGCTTGGCGGCATAGTCCGTGGCCGTCTCCACCCGGTAGAGCAGTAGGTCAATCACCTCCGATGGAAACACCGATACCTTTTCGTAATTGGAAATCAACTCCCGCAGCTTGGCATTGCTGGGCCGTTTTCGGTTGCCCGTCCTTGTCCAGAAAAAGCTGTAAATTTTTTTACGGTAGCCTTCCAAATTAGCCTTTCGCTCTTTGTCGGACATGAGTTCCTGCGCATAAAATTCCTGCACCTGCGTCAGCTTGCCGAAGAGTTTTAGGATTTCTTCCCGAACCTCGGCCTCGTCGAGGCTGTCAAGGTAGGTTTTGAGGTCTTTGAGTTTTGGTTTGGCCATGTGTGCGTGGTTTGTCTTTTTAAAATTGGGGTGAAAATAGCTCAATTACCTGTGGCTGCGCACTTGAACTGTCTTTCAAAGACCGTCATCCTTCCACCACCCGCTTTATCCCCTGCACCACTTCCAGCCACGCCTCGTCTTGGTTGGCGTAGGTGGTCACGGGTTTTGCGTTGCGTGGCAGGGCCTGCACCTTGGCAAAGGGCATATCGTGCCACTCGCAGGGCCGCACGATGATGGGGACGACCGTGGCCTCCCGTCGCTCGTGGCGCTCCATCGCCTCAGCGATTTCATACTTCCAGATGTATTCCGAGGCAATAAAATCGGCACTGACCAGCAGCAGGATGATGTCCGCCTCTGTCAGTTCCTGCTTGATGGCGGCGTCCCATTCCGTGCCGGGGAGTATCTGGCGGTCTTGCCAGACGGCGACCTTTCCGCTGCGCCGCAGTGGGGCGAGGTGGGTGGCGAGCTTGTTTTTCAGCTCCTCGTCTTGGTGGGAGTAGGAGAGGAAGAGTTTGTGGGTAGGCATGAGGTTGATTATTTGCAAATTAAAAAACTGCAACAACCTGTTGCAGTTCTGAATATCCTCCAAAAGTAATTTTATAAAAATCTCAACCTGATTTTCACAAAACCGCTTAGGTTTTCGCCAACGAGCATAAAATGCGAAGTCAAATCAAGATTGGCAGACAAGATTGCTTCCAATGTTTGCAAATGCACCTCTGGTGATTCATGTCCTGGCCGAAGATAGACAACTCCCCGAACGTCCATTTTGTCACGAAATATCAAAGTCCCAAAATCACTGTCTTGACTGATGACAACCCGATTTTGCTTCCCAGCCATTTCCAAAATGCTGCGGTCGGACATCGCAAACAGTCCTTGCTCTTTGATGTCCAACACATCATGGCCTTGGGTTCTTAAAAAATTAACCACCTCTTGGTCAATATTTTCGTCAGTGAGGAAAGAAAGTTTTTCAGCCATCATGCTCTTGAACGAACTTTGATGACTATCTCATTTTTGGAAAAACGAGCAGCGTAACGAATGGCCTCCAAGACCAATTCCTTGGTCAGCAAGGGATGCTTCGCAGCGATGCTTTCTGGTGAGCCGCCCGTGCCCAGCCAGTCCATGATGAGTTCCACGCTGATACGTGTGCCCTTGATGCAGGGCTTGCCACCGAGGATTTCAGGGTCGGAAATGATGTTGGGAAAGAGATTCATGCTTGATTGTTTTATTGGCAAATATAGGGGGTTATGATGAAAAGCACTTGGCGGAAGTCAGGAGGCAGCCCTGCCCCCAATTTTCCAAGCGTCTGGAGAATCGGACGGCCTCTGCGCCTCGGCAATGATTCATAGTCAGTTTTTTGCAAGCTTGTTGGTGTTTTGTTTTTGGATGAAAAAGTAAGATACTGTCTTACTTTTTGGATTTTAAAAACAATCGAGGGCTTCGCCCTAAATTTTTATAAACTAAAGAAAAAAAGGGTGAGAGCGACAAAGGGTTATTTTAGTCCTGCGCCACCCGGAACCCGTAGTGGTTGTACCTGACGCCCGGGAGGTCCCTGACACGGCTGGCCGGACGAAGCCTTGTTGCTTCGTTGTTCCTTGAGCCCCCACGCAACACACGGCGGTAACGCATTCGCCCTTCTTGCAAAGGTATTTTTTCAACAATGCCCGACTTCAGTTTCCCCAATTTTTTTTCGAGGGCTTCGCCCTAAAAGTTTTAAAAACTAAAAATACAAAGGGTAAAAGCGTAAAAGTAACAAAGGGTGAGTTTACCGCGCCAACCGGAAGCCTATGCCGAGGCTCCGGGAGTCAATATCCCTCCCGGCCCTACTGACGCCGATAGGGCAGTTGCGTGCATCGTTGAACCAAGCCCCGCCACGAACCACTCGGCGAGTTTGGTCGCCGCCGGAGGTCCAGGCGCTGCCATCTTTTGGCACTCCAGCAAGGCTATCGTGCCAAGTGTCTTGACACCATTCCCAAACGTTGCCGCTCATATCGTAGAGGCCTAGCACGTTGACTTTTTTCTGCATGACGGGATGGGTTTGGCAATTGTTTTTAATGATATTATCCCTATCCCAATCCCCCGAAAGTTTTATGCCGCCGGAGTTTTCCCAAAACCAGCCCACCTCGTCGAGGTCGTCACTACCCGCATAATTGTACTTTCTACTTTTTTTGCCGCCGCGGGCGGCAAATTCCCACTCGGCCTCGGAGGACAGGCGGTAATTTTCACCCGTTTTAACATTCAGCTTTTTGATGAAAACCTGCACATCTTCCCAGCTTACCTTCTCCACTGGGCAGTCATTGGAGCCTATGAAAGCCATTTTGGATGGGTCACTGTCCATGATGACTCGCCATTGCGCATGCGTGACTGGGTGCTTGCAGAGGTGGAAGTCTTTGAGGGGCACCGGGCGGGTGCCGCCCATTCTGAAGTTGCCGCCCTGGATGGGCAGCATGAGGTCGTGGAAGGGGTCATACAAACTCACACCAAAAAGAGCTTTATCACCGGCTCTTCTAATTTCATTAAATCCAGGTGATTCAATATTTTCATGGTCAAATCCAAACTCTGTGCTTAAATGTTTGGGATTTCTCCTGACAGGGAATGGGATTGTCTCTTTGGCTGATGACAATTTATTATTTTGATTCATAATAACCTTGAAAACTTCCCTTGCAGCATAAGCGTAGGCGTTGTACTCTTCAACGGGGTTTCCGTCATACAGCACGACTTGTAGGTGTTGAAGTTCCGTCATTTCCCAAAGGCAATCCTTCATTATGACGGCGACGACTTCGGCTTCTCCCTTCATTCGTCGTTCCAGTATTTTCGGCAGTTCCGTTTCATTGACATAATCACTGTCAAGGAATTCAGCCGTGACGAGCAGGACGAAAATATGGGCGGTGTGCAGTTCGTCTTTGAGCCGCTTGTCCCAAGTTTCACCGGACATGATTTCGCCATCAAAGAATATCTCGCAATGTTGCTGCCGCTTCATCACGTTGAGGTGAGTGCGAAGCTTTTGGAGGAGTGGCTTGTCCTCGTGGGCGTAGGCGATGAAGATTTTGGGCAGAATGGGCATAAAAACGGTTTTTCGTTGTTTTCTGGCAAATGTAGTGTTTTGGTTGGATGCCTTTCCGCATTGTCGGTGCAGGAAGCATTGGAATCTCAAACAACCAATGCCGCCACTATTCCGGGTAATCAATCTTGATGGCCTGCTGGGCCAGTTTCCTGGCGATGCTTCGGCTGATATTGCCTTTAATCAAGGCGTGAGCATGGTTTTCCGGCAAAGGGTCGTGTTCGCATTGCAGGCCAAGGCTTTGGATAAATTCTGCCGCCAAAGCGTATAGCCTGAACCTGAAAGCATTTTGAATGGCAGTCGGGTAAGCCGTCAACTTTTCAATATCGGTTGGAAAGCCCTTCTTCGAGGTCGCCGTTTTCCAATCTTTTCAAGGTAAAGCTCGAAGAAGCGGGCGTACCGTCTTCCTTGATGAAGTTCGGGTCGAGGAACTGTACCCGCCTAAGCAAACGGTCTTCGGGCAGGATTTCGATGGTGTTTTGTATTTCAGGCATTCAAAAAATGGGTGAGTTTCTCATAATTATCATTCAAACTGCCCTCATGCACACATTCCTCCTGGTCGTACATCAAGACTTCGGCAGCGCCTTGCGGCTCGAAATAGATTTCCGCTGCTTTGCCATTTGGGCCTTTGAACTCCACCAGCACTTCGCCATTGCGGCCGGGGGCCACAAAATAAACCCTCATCCCGTCCTTGTCGGCCCTTTTGATAAAAACCTGACTGGAAGCAATCGCCACAGGGGAAGGCGGGGCGGCTTGGTATCTGTCCCAGTTCGGTGCCAGGGCTTTCAGTTTTTCCACTTTTTCGAGGGCGGATTTGGCGGCTTGCGACAAGTTGCCATTGGTGGATGGGTGGCGGTGCGAAGCAGGGGTAGGCGTATCCGTGGATTGCTCTACTTCATAAGCGGATACCAAACCTATTTCCTTGAGCCAATCCAGCAAGTGAAGCAATTGCTGCTTGCGGCTGTTGTCCGATGTTAATTGAACGGTCATCTTCAATATTTTTAATGCTGGGGTGCAGAGACATGTGGTTGTTCGTTGTTTCAGGCAAATATAGCGTTTTGTGGTGCGCTGCGCAGTATTGGCAAAAACCAAGCTGCCTCACTTGCCATGAATGGCTCCTTTTATTGCGTCGAAAATGGTAAAACTGGTATTGCCGTTAAAATGCTCCCAAGCCACCCGCTGCCGCAGTAGGAGCTTGGATTGGATGCTGGCAATGCCGTCTGTGTAAAAATACAACGGCATCCTTTCGATGTCGGGTAGGGGGCAGTTCTTGTCGTTTTCGATGAAGGCCAGCAGGATTTGTTGCAGTTCCGCTTGGCTGGCCCCGGCCTTTTGGGCCTTTTTGATGAGGTTCGGGATGGCGTCCACGTCCTTTTTGACAATCTCGTTCTCCGGGAACATGGCGGTCAGGTCGGCGAGCAGAAGCTGGGTTTCGGGTGTCGCCTCGAACAGATGGTTGTAGGCATCCAATTCGGTGACCTCCATCCGCTTGCGGCCAATGTATTTGTCAAAAAACTCGATGGCGTACCATGCCCGCTCAATGCTGCGCACGAGCACACAAAGCTGGTCGGGCTTGGGGCCTATCAAGATGTCGTCCAAGATGATGGACTCCCCCTTTGGCACACCGCTGTTTGGCTTGAAGGCGCCCTTGGTCTCGTCGGACAGGTACCATTTGTAAGCCTTGCCAGCATGCACGGCATCCACGCAGCCAAGCCTTTCCAATGCTTTGATAGTTGCTGCCATGTCCAGCACCTTGTAGTGCAGGCGCACGGGCTGCACCAGTTCCCCGGTGTAGGTGGTGTTGACGGGCCTTCGCAACTGGCTTTCCGGCCCTGCCGCTGGCGGGGCCGGCTTGCTTCTTCTGTTGAAAAAAGGCCCTATTTTCATGGATAGATTTTATGCCCGGCCTTCATGGCGCCTTCGATGGTGCCGTCGAGGAGTCCGCTCCCCGGAAACATCCATTCGTCGGCGTCGTAGGTTTCCCGGCTGTATTTGAAAACGGCGAAGCCCCATTTGCCCATGTCACCAGTCCATTCGAGCCGCCCGATTTTCGTTTCCACGTTCGGTGCTTGTTTGAATAAATTAACGGGCAGCCCCAGCCTTTTGGCAGCCATGAGCATGGCGTCCGCTTCGCTGTTGCGATTGTCCATTCGGGAAAGGTAGCAGTATTTGCCTTTGAACGACACTTTGTAGTTCGTCTTTTTTGACTTGTTATAGGTTTCTACTGCTTGGTTAACTTGCTGCTGGATTTCGAATGGAATAGCTGTTTTGGCCATATTTTTTGTTTGTTTCCCGCAAATATAGTTTTTCCTTTTACCAATGCGCCCGATGTCAAATGCCCATGGTAAATGGCCTTTACTGACGAAAATCATACTTACCACTGACCAAAAACACCCACCAACTCCCTCACCCCCACGAACTTGCCGCCGATTTGTTTCTTCCTACTCACCAAAACAAACTTGCAATGAACGGAACCAACAGCATTTCAATCTACACACCTGCGCAGACCTGGCTTTTGGTCATCCTGCGGATGCTCATCGGCTGGCACCTGCTCTACGAGGGCGTCGTCAAACTCTGGAACCCCGGCTGGTCGGCTGGCGGCTACCTGATGGACTCACAGGGGCCTTTCGCCAACCTATTTTACAAAATGGCCGCCAATCCCAGCGTGCTGGGCGTGGTGGACTTACTGAACGTTTGGGGTCTCATCCTCGTCGGGCTGGGGCTGCTGTTCGGACTTTTCACCCGCCTCGCCTGTGTGGGCGGCATCCTGTTGCTGGGCCTCTACTTTCTTTCGCACCCAGCGCTCATTGGGGTGCAATACGCCATGCCCACCGAGGGCAGCTACCTGTTTGTCAACAAAAACCTCATCGAAATGGCGGCCCTGTGCGTACTGCTCGTTTTCCCAACGGGCATGATGGCGGGGTTGGACGGGCTCATCTCGCAATGGCGGAGTAAATAGTTGGCAGTTCGACAGTTGGCAGGTCTTGTCCCGACTACTCGGGATGGCAGTCAACCGCTTACACCCCATGAAGTCATATAGCCATGAAACCCCAGCAATTCCAACAATCAAATAATTCAACAATTCAACAATGTCATCAAATAAAATTAACCGACGGGACGCCATCAAGGGCTTGGCGGCCATTCCCGTGCTTGGCGCTTTTCTGCTCGGTGCCGATGCGAAGAGCGACCACGACAACGGAATCAAACAGGAAATCCTCGATGAACTAAACATTGAGCCTGCCACCCCCAACCCGACCGGCTCCATGAACGGGGACGTGCTGCGGGTGGGTATCATTGGCTACGGTGGCCGAGGCGAACACCTCATCCGCTCTATTGGCTTCGCAAGCCCGAAATGGCTTGCGGACATGAAGGAGAACGCCGCCAAAGACCCCAAGGACACCCGCCTCCGGGACTACCTCGAACAGGAGAACCTGAACGTGCAACTCACCGCTGTCTGCGATGCATTCGACGTGCGGGGCGAACTGGGCGTTGCCGCAGGCACCAAAGATGGCTTCAAGCCCAAGCAGTACCGTGACTACCGCAAGATGCTCGAAGACCCGAACCTCGACGCCGTGGTCATCGCCACGCCCGACCACCTTCATGCGCCCATGGTCATCGCCGCCGTGCAGGCTGGCAAGCATGTTTATGTGGAAAAATGTATGACCCATAAGGTGCGGGAAACCGTTGAAATGTACGATGCGGTGAAAAAATCCGGCCTTGTTTTTCAGTTGGGGCACCAGCACCGCCAGACGGCGAGCTTCCTCACCGCACGGGAGTTGGTCAAGAAGAAAGTGCTCGGCCATATCAACCTCGTGCAGACGAACACCAACCGCAACGACGACAACGGCGCTTGGCAATGGGAAATCCACGAAAAGGGCAACCCTCAGACCATTGACTGGGACCTCTTCCTCGGCAATGCGCCCAAAATCCCGTTCAATGCCGAGCATTATTTCCGCTGGCGCAAATGGTGGGCCTACGGCACCGGCCTCTCCGGCGACCTGCTCACCCACGACTACGACCGCATCAACTGTGTGTTGGAAATGGGCATTCCCGCCAGTTGCAGTGCCTCCGGCGGCATATACACCCACCGGGACGGGCGTGACGTGCCGGATGTTTTTCAGGTGTTAATGGAATACCCCGATTTCACGATGGGAGCTACGCAAGAGGCGGGCAAGGAAAAAGGGATGACCTTCGTGTACAGCGCTACCCTCGGCAACCAGTACGACCGTGGCACTTTGCTCATGGGCCACGACGCCACTTTGGAACTTGGCGAGCAATTGGTCATACACGCCGACCCGCAATCCACTCGCTACAAGGACATGATTGAAAAAGGCAGCGTCAGCCTCGAAGTGCCGATGTACGCCTACGACCCCAGGGCCAAAGGGGTAGATGCTGTGACCGGGGCCACTGCCAAATACTTCGCCAACAAGGGGCTGATGTACACCTACCGGGACGGCAAGCGGGTGGATTCGACCTTCCTGCACTTGCGGGAGTGGCTGAGTGCTATTCGGAACGGCCACAAAGTCAGTTGCGGCCTGGAGGAAGGCTTCCAAGAGGCGATTTCGGCGCACATGGCGTCCGCCTCTTTCCTGACCGGCAAACGGGTGGAATGGGACGCCGCCAACCGTAAGCTGAAAAACGTGAGCGATTCGGAACTGGCGGGGGTTGGGATGTTGTAGTTTGTCTGGAATCAACTATTCTTTAATAAAAAAGCCTCGAAGCAGCAACTCCGAGGCTTTTCGTATTGGGTTTGGCCTTAAAAAAAGGCGCAGTTATTTCGGCTCAAACAGCTCCTTTACCTCCAACTCGAATCCCATAATTACCGTGGAGAGTACCTTGCCTTCTCCTTCCACCAAATCTTGGAGTTGATAGGCGTTCCCATCCATCAAATAGACCTCAACCGAGCGATTGGCGGGGTCAACGAGCCAGAATTCTTTCACGGCAAAGTGCTCGTAGAGGTTCTTTTTCTCTACCCGGTCACGTTTGATATTACCTGGGGAGATTATTTCGATGATGAGGTCGGGAGCACCTGCAATGTAGTCGTCGTTTTCAACGATAAAGGCACGTTCATTTGAAACATAAGAAATGTCTGGAACAATGCCATTATGCTCGTCAAGTGAGACATCAGTTGGGGCAGGGAAATACTCGCCAATAGGGTTTGCCTTCAAAAAAGCCCCCAATAGTTCGGAAAGCATTCTGGAAACTCTTTGGTGTTGCAGGCTGGGGGAAGTTCTCTTCATGAGTATGCCGTCAATGAGTTCATAGATGTAGTGGTCGTCTTCGTCCACTTCCATTTCACGGAATTCTTTCCAGGTCATTTTTTGCACAATGGCAATCATGTCTTGCTATTTAAATTTGGCACAAGTTAATTGATCCAATATAAAAAACAAAGGGGCAGACTTTGTTCGCACCAAGCTCTATTGTTGACAGAAAATGGGTCATTGCTCAAACAACTCGTACCGCCCTGCCTGTAGCCGATAATACTTTTGGTTCAAATCGCCCTTTTCCAGCACCTTGTGAAACGGCGAAAAAAACACATCCTCCTGCCCCATTTTGTCTTCAAACCATTGAAAATCAGGCAGGATGAGGAGCGTTTTGGCGGAGTCGGGACTTTCGAGCGCCGATAGGTGCATGGCGGTGAACGGAACGCCCCAAGTCATCATCACGGTATCAAGTGGGGCGAGGTCTTCTTGGAGCAAAAAACGGTTGCCTGGTCGGGCCACCTGCTGCTCAATCCAGGCGAACTGGGTAGCCACGGTGCGGTGGTTCCAGGCGATGGTGGCGAGGCGCAGGAGGAGCACTGCTATGATGATATACCTAACGTCGGGGAGGTTTGCAAACCTCCCCGACCTTTTCATGCCGGGCAGCACGTCGAAAAAAAACGGCACTGACACAAAGATGGTCACCGGCAAATACGACACCTCCGAATAAAATCGGTACTGCGCCTGTGGGTCGGCGATGTTGTACAGCAGCAGGTAGCCGAGCGAAAACGACCAGACCATCCCCAGCCGCAGCCACTCCTTTTTCCGAAGGTAAAAGACAGACACCACACCAAGCACGATGGGCAGCAGGTAATAATACGAAAGACACCGTTCGAGGAAGATAGTATTGGCGGGAATGGCCCAGAGCCTTGGTAGGTGATGTTCCAAGTTTACCGCAAATTCCGCCTGCTTCGCCGCCTCGTACCAGTTAGTGAAAAACAGTGACTTGATGCCAGTGGCCACCATGAAAACGCCAAGCACCAGCCCGTACCGCCAATGCCGCAACTCCTTGATTTTCAGCAAAAAAAACACCCAAAGGAATACCGTGAAGATGATGCTCAATTTGTGCGAAAAGCCCACCGTGGCGGCCAGCGGCAGGAGCAACGCCCATTGCCAAACGGCGTCCAAGCGGGCATTGCGGAGCACCACGCCGAAGGCCAGCAACAGTAGCGCCAGCCCCAAGTTGAACTCGCTTTGGATATGGTAAAACCCGTCGAAGGTCATCAGGGTGGGCAATGAGAGCAGCGCCCAGCCGAGGCCTTCGCAGCGCAGGTAGCGCACGAGCAGGTGCCAGATTGCGAAATAAAAAAGCAAATACGCCGCCGAAAATCCCATCGCCAGCGCCCAAAACGGTGCGCTCATTTTCATCAATAAAAAAGGTATGACCTGGGGAACGGCGGTCACAAAACGGTAATGGTAAACCTGGATTTTCTGCTCGTTAATGAGGTTGAAAAGCTGGAATCCTGCGTCCATGAAGAAGGCCCGCTCCCGGTAGAAGACGATGGAGAAAATGAGGAGGACAAGCCAGGTTGAGTAGCCAATGGTATTTGGTATTTGGTATTTGGCATTTGGTATTGAGGATTCAGCATTGGCCTTCATGTGTCGTCATTTGCCTTTGAAGGTTTTGAGGTAGGAGTTAATTTTAAAGTGAAGCGTTTTAAGTTTTTCCATTAATTCTTGGTACTGTTTTTCTGATACCAATTTCCTTGAAAGAGATTTTACGAGCCAAGTCTTGGTCTCAAGTAAAGAGCCCCGGCTGTAAAGTGTGAATTGCCGCTTTTCCTTAAAGAAAAAGCGACCATGCCCTTCTGCAATATTTGCAGCAATTGAGTCTGCCGCTCGAATGAATTGGTTTCCTGGGTGAGTCCTGTTTTGGTATTCCCAACTTGAAACCATACCCCAAGCCAATTCACCAACTTCCATGGCCAGATTGTAAATCTCAAGGTCTTCGAGTTTTAATGGTTTTGCTTCATTTTCTTCCATAGCATGTTGATTTTCAACGTTTAACACCAATACCCAATACCCAATACCCAATTTCAACTAATCGCATAAGTCGTCAATCGGCACTTCACCCGCAGCACTTGGCGGATGTCTTCGAGGTCCACTTCGTAAGGCTTGTAAACCGTGCTATTGTCGGAAATGAGGCGGAGCTGGTTGCCGTCCCGGAGCTGTTGGACCCGCTTGGCCACCACCACGTCGGTGACGACGACATAGACGTTATTGTCCCGCATGGGGTCGCCCCGTTCGAGCGGCTCGCAGACGACAATATCGCCGTTGGTGACAGTGGGGTACATACTGTCGCCCGTGATTTCAAAGGCGATAAGGTTGCCTTCGAGGTTGGGGATGGAGAACTTGGGCAGGTCGGCCAAGTAGCTGTTGTCGCTGTGCTCCAAGGCGTAGCCGGCCATGGCCCGGTTGGGCACGAGCGTGATGTTTAGCCGGCCACCAAACTGCCGCTCGTCGAGGGAGCGGACGGGGATGGCAGTGTCCATCGGCTTTTTGAACATCTGGTTGGCGAAGCCAAACAAGTAATTGGCATCAATGGTATAAATTTCAAACAATTTGTGCAACTGTTCGATAGTCACGTTCCGGTCGCCCTTTAAGATGCTGTTCACGACGTGGTTGTAGGTGCCGAGTTGCTTCGCAATGTCGGACTTACCCTTAATCAAATTGTTTTTTTCGAGTTCCTCAAACACTTGTCTAAAGCGTTGATTCACAATGTTTTCTGAGAATATCCCCATGTTTTATGAAAATAATTTAAAAAATGTTTTAAAAATGTTTGGAATAAAAAACATTTTGTGTTTACATTTGCATCATCAGATTGCGCAAGCAACAGGAACGTGCAAAAGAAGGCTCGAAGATACAAATAGTTTTCTTAAAACAACTTAGCCATGATGTACAACCAACAAAAAAGTTTCGATTCGGATTATGGCCACGCCCGTTACAGCCGCAACGGCGGAGGCATTGCGTATAGCAACCACCAACCGTTTTCGCTGGGTGCGGTGGCGGTTCGGGTACTTCGCCAATTGGCGCTTGTCATCGAGCGCTTGTTCGTGATTGGAAAGTACCAATTCTACAAAAAAACCGCCGTTGCGCCGAGCGCGATGAAGGTACCTGTGCTCAAGATGGCCATTGTCGGCGGTTTTGCCTTTTTTGTTTTCCGTCCAGATGCGAACGTGGAGATGGGTATGGGGGCCAGGCAGCGGGCCGACATGGGAGGCAGGCCCGTTGCCGAAACCGTCTCCTACGAAGCACCTAAGAAGTCCAACAAGTCAAGTTGGGGCGGCCTGACGACCATTTTTGAATCGAAGGACTACTTCGCCGACGAGCCGGGCGACGATGCCGAGGCAAAGCGGGTGAAGGCGTACATCCGCCGGTTCAAGGACTTGGCATTGGAGGAATCCCAGCGCTATGGCATACCTGCCAGCGTGAAAATGGCGCAGGGCATACTCGAAACCAACTCTGGTGCCAGCCAGTTGGCCAAAAAGAACAACAACCATTTCGGGGTTAAATGCTTCAGCCGCACCTGCTCCAAGGGGCATTGCTCCAACTTTGGCGACGACAGCCACAAGGATTTTTTCAGGAAGTATGGCAGCTCGTGGGAGAGCTGGCGGGCACACAGCAAAATGATTGTCAGCGGCAAGTACAAGACCCTGCTCAAGCACGGCAACGACTACGAGAAATGGGCGGTGGGCCTCAAAGAACTTGGCTACGCAACAGCCAAACACTATGACAAAACGCTGATTGGTCTAATAGAGAAGTACCACCTTGACGAATTGGACAAATGAAAACTTGGATTGCATTCACCCGACTGTTCCGCTCTCACTATGAAAGCCCCAATTAACCAACCCCAAATTACCACGACTTAGTAGTTTTCTCATGTATGTTCTGGGTGCGACCGCCAGTTGTGAACGGCAGCTTGGCGGTCTTTTTTTTGGCTTGGGCTGGCTTTCGTGTTTCTTAACCCAATTACTTGTAACGCTCCGCAATGCCATCAATGGCCTTGGCCAATTTTTGGTCTTTGTCGGTAACGGTGTTGCCAGCGTCGTGGGTACTGAGCTTGAAGTTGACAGTGTTGTAAACGTTTGACCAATCGGGATGGTGGTTCAGCTTTTCGGCTTTGAAGGCCACCTCGGTCATAAAGGCAAAGGCTTGGGTGAAGTCTTTAAATTTGAAGCTTGCTTGCAGGGAGTTGTCTTTTTCGGTCCACATGGTTGATAATTATTGAATTGTTTTATTGCTATATTGCCTTCTGAACGCAAACAATACAACAATAAAACAATCCAGCAATCATTTGTTCTGCTCAGGTTGCGAAAGGATAAAGTCTTCCAGTACCGCATCCAATATGGGGTCTTCGCCCTCGATATAGCCATGCTTCAGGTCATAGCCCCAAAACCTGCTCGCCGTGTTCCAGTACCCTGCCGTCATCCCGCCCCGATAGGTTCGGATAAGGTCATAAAGTGGGGTTTCGAGTTCCCGTTCCACCATTTTTACGAGGATTTTCCCTTGGGTCTTGGTCAGGTTTTTCAGTGGCGTTTCAAACTTGTCGTCAAGGTCTTTTTGCAATTTCTTGGCGTGCCGCTTGCGCTTGCCTTTGCGCATTTCCTCAGTTTCCTCATTCAGTTGACGGAAAACGGCAATTGCCTCTTGGGCATAAGGATAAACGATGGCTGCATAGCGCAGGTACTTGCGGTAGCGGTTGTACTCGTCCACACTCTTGAAACTTCGGGGCGAAGTGAGCGAAACGGTCGTCAATTCCTCTGCCACATAGAGGGTGTCACCATTTTTGTCCAACAGCAGGGTAAATAATTGGCCGTTAATGGAGGTCTTTCCAATCGTTGGCTGTGCAGAAATCGCAGTGATGCCACAAAAAAAGAGCGCTGCCACTAAACTTTGGATTTTCATGTATTGAAATTTTGGTGCGAAGGTACGCAGTCGTTTTATTTGCCGAGCCACCAAGTTCTTGGTTGCGGGCCGATAATCCACGGTACCTATCTTTAAACGCAAATACAGGTTAAATGGGTGTTAAGGTATTGCAAAACTTGCCCCAATTTTTTCGAGGTGAGAAACAGAGGGAACAGGAAAAAAAAATGCCTGCCACGGAACTTAGGTCCGGGCAGGCATTTTTCTTGGTAATTGCTGACCATTTACTCGGTGCCAGTCTTTTCTCTCATTCGGTACTCATAGAGCTGGATGATTTTGGCTTGGTGGTCAGCCACTTTGTTGAGCAATTTAAGCTCTTGCTTGATGGCCTGGTCTGCCAGCAATTCCTTGCTCTTTCGCAGGGATTTCAACTGTCGGTTCAGGTCAAGCATTTTCTGGATAGTGGATTTCAGCGCGTCTTTTGCCATGAAAAGCCGCTGCATCATTGAATGTTCATTCATTCTTAATTGGTTTGGTATAGGCGAAAAAACTCTTTCTATAATTCTTGCCGTCGCAAGACGTGACAAATATAGTTTCTTAAAGTCCACAAATTCAAGTTTTTTTTGATTAAAATTCAATTAAAAATCTGAGTGAGAATTCTTGGTTTCTGAACCAAAAGGATGGAGCAGGATTCGTTGGTTCTAAAGTTCTTGAAAACGAAAGGATTGGACTCGTAGTCTGCTTGACGGATTATTTGCGGGCTATTTCCCAAGAATTTTTGCCTCAATCCTTGTGGTGGAAAACCCTTCGACGAAGGGCAGGCTGCGCACCTCGCCACCATTGGCCAACACCAAGTCGGCGCCCACGATTTGGGCGGGTTGCCAGTCGCCCCCTTTCACCAAAACATCGGGCCGAAGGAGGGCAATCAAGTCGTAGGGCGTATCTTCCTCAAACAAAACAACAGCATCAACGAAGGCGAGGGAGGCCAGCAAGTGGAGCCGGGTGCGCTCATCTTGTATGGGGCGGTTGGGGCCTTTTAGGCTACGAACGGAGGCATCTGAGTTTACGCCAACCACCAACCGGTGCCCAAGGTCACGGGCCGCCGCCAAATAGTGCACATGCCCATAGTGCAGAATGTCAAAGCAGCCGTTGGTGAACACAATGCGCTCGCCCAGCACCCGCCAGTGGGTCGCTGTTTCGGCCAACTGGCCCCAGTCCTGTACCTTTGATTGTATTCTATCGAAGAACATCAAGAATTGGTTGAATTGAAGAATTGTGGCTCAATGTGAGGATGCTTGCACCGTTTGCCCACTCGCTGGTTTTCTATTGACCAAGGGCAGCAGCACGAAAGCTATCAGGCCAAGGACGGAGTTCAGGCCAATTTGAATCAAGAAAAATATGATGTTGGCCACGGAAAAAGCATCGTCGCCCTTTATGCCATAAAACAGCGTAAGCACCCCAGTGACCAGTCCCTGAAAAGTACCCATGCCGCCTGGCGATGGGATGACCATGCCCAAGGTGCCAAAGGCAAATACGGTGAGTGCCGCCTGAAGGTCGAGGTGACTGGTGGGGCCAAATGCCTTGAAGCCCAGCCAAGTCATCAGGAAGTAGAGGAACCAGATGTTGAGGCTGTGGAAGATGAACAACCACGGGCGTTCCAACTTGCCCACTGTGCGGATGCCTTCCCAAAACCCCGCCACCAGCTTCATGATTTTTTGGAAAATGGCCGTTTGTGCCAACTTTTTGCGAAGCAGAAAAACAATGCCCGCAAGGGCGGCTAAAATGCCCAACACCAGCCATTTGATGTTGCTGCCACCGCCATCGCCCTGCCCGCTGTTTTGCTCGACATAGCCCCAAAGCTTGTCAAACTCAAAAAAAAGCGCCAAGCAAAAGGCCAAGAGCAGGCAAAGCACGTCCACGACCCTATCCACCACGATGGTGCCCATGACTTTCTCCACGGGGATTTTTTCGTACTTGGAAAATATCCCCGCCCTCGCCACCTCGCCGATGCGGGGTATGAAGATGTTGGCAAAATAGGCGACCAAGATGGACAAATAGCCGTTGATGAAGCGGGGCCGATAGCCCATGGGCTTCAGCAAAATCATCCACTTGGCGGTGCGGCTGTAATTGCTGGCGAGGAAGGCCAGCATGACCAGCGCTATCCACCAGAAGTTGGTTTGCCCGAAGTCGTCGAAGAGCTTGTCCATCAGGCTGCACGACGCCGCCGGGGCACCATCCTTCATGCAGTCGAGCATGTATGCCTTGCTTTGGTGCTGGTAAACGAAGTAGAGGATGGTGGAGCCAATGCTAAGCGATAGCAGAAACTGAAGGATGTTGACAACGATTCTTTTCATCGGAACGGGTCGGCGGCGGTTAGGCGGGCAGTCGGTTGTTTTCGTCTGGGAAGACGGTGGCCGGCTTGAAGGTCTTGGCTTCCTCCGGTGTCATCAGGGCGTAGGCGATGATGATGACGATGTCGCCAGGCTGGCACCTGCGAGCCGCTGCGCCGTTCAGGCAGATGATGCCGGAGTTGCGCTCCCCCCGAATGGCGTAGGTCTCGATGCGTTCGCCGTTGTTGTTGTTCACGATTTGCACCTTTTCGCCCTCCATGATGTTGGCGGCTTCGAGAAGGGCTTCGTCAATGGTGATACTTCCCACGTAGTGCAGGTTGGCCTCGGTAATCTTGGCCCTGTGAATCTTTGACTTGAAGATGGTTAGCAGCATAGCGGCGCAAAAATAGAAAATTGAAGGGTTGCAGGGCGTTTTTTCGCCGTACTGACGAAATACGCTGGCAAAGTAACCCACAATTGCGCAGCAAGTTCAAATGGTTTCTTGACTTAATTTTTGCCCTCAACCATCCTTTTTCTGCCAATTTGGTTCGATATTCTTATTAAAACCTGTACCCGTGCCAACATTTTTATTTTCAAAAGATAAATCCAACTGTTTGATAAACAAGCAGTTGCAAATAAATTTCGAATAAATGTATTTTTCCTTCCGCTGTACGGCCTGATTTTTGGCAAACCTGTGGTTATCCTCCGATTGCAGACCAAGCGTTATTCAACGCAGAAAAAATGGCAAGTCGCAAAAGCTGTTTTAATCAAACCTCGGTCTGCACACTAAAGCCCAACACATCCATTCTTAGCGGCACTATTCCCACTGGCAACATCAAAATTGAAGACTAACTTTTTCAAACCGCAAGGTTTGTCAACATAGTAATACGATGCCCCCGCATACGTCCCCCTTTAACATTTAAATAGAATTATGAAAAAAGGCAAAAACTACGGATTTTTCTTCAGGGACTAAACAAAGAACGGACACAAACGAACACACTATGAAAAGGATTCCATGTACATTGGCGGTAGCCGGGCTGGCCATCATGCAGTCATCGGCTACCGCAGAGACGAATTTTACGACAACGGATTTTCTTGCGCCAACCACCACCAATGATCTGCCGGACGACTGTGCCCTCAAACTGCGGTTAGAAAGGATGTGTAGCCCCGTACCTGCGGTTTTTGACGATGACGTAAAGGCTTACCTCACACGGTATCTCACTTATGGCATCCGGGAAACGGAGGAAATTCTGGGCCGTGGCATGGTCTATATGCCAATCTTGGAGCATTACCTCGACAGGAACGGCCTGCCCAAGCAGTTGAAGTACCTGCCAATGATTGAATCTGAGATGCTGCCTTATGCCGTGTCCACCCAAGGTGCGGCTGGCCTCTGGCAAATAGCCCCAGCCACTGGGCAGTCGCTCGGCCTTATCGTGGACAGCAAGCTCGACGAACGCAAAGACCCGAATCGCTCCTCCGAGGCAGCCTCAAAGTACCTCAAGCGCCTCCACAAACGATTCGGAAACTGGGAATTGGCGCTGGTGGCCTACAACTGCGGCCCTGCACGCCTAAACCGGGCCATTCATCAGGCCGGGAGCAGGGACTATGCGCTGGTCAAGCAATACTTGCCAAAGGAAACGCAGCTCTACCTCGCCCGCTACCTTGCCGCCCTCTATCTCGCCACCAACTTTCAGCATCACGGCATTGCGCCAGCACTCCCGGATATGTTGTTGTACAGTGCCTTGTCGGCCAGGGTTTACGAAGCTATTTCGATTAAAAAAATCTCGGAAATTACAGGCATCGCACCGTCCGCCCTGCGCCGCCTGAATCCCGGATACATCACTGACCACCTACCTGCACAGCCAAATGGCGTATTCCTCACTTTGCCAAAAGAAGCTTGGACAGTGTACTTGGATGCAATGCACCGACCATCATTAAAGCCGTAATGGCACCTCCAAAGGATTTCCACATCCTCAACCCATCTCAACCCATCTCAACCTTTTTTAAAAGCCAATACCTGAAACCCAAAAGTAAAAAAGCAAGACACCACGTTATTTTTGAACAACCAAGCGCTTCGCAACGATGTGGCTGTCAATCATTATCCTCACAAAATATACGCCATCGGCAATACCTGAAACATCCAGCACATACATCCCTGACGATACATCGGCATTGGCATGTTTTACCACCAACCTGCCCGTCAAATCAAGCACCGAAATGCTGGCATAGCGGGCCTCCATGTCATCAAACGCCATCGTCAAAATCCCTGTGGTAGGGTTCGGGAAGAGGCTGATATCCTGCTCCAACTTTCGCTGTGTAATGCTTGAAACCGGCTGCACCGTGAACTCCTGCTGAACTGTGCATCCATTGGCGTCCGTCACTTCGAGGATATAGTTGCCTGCGGCAATGTTGATGAGGTTTTGTTGATTGGATATGACGTTCCCACTGCCATCCTGCCACAAGTAGCTATATGGCGTTGCCCCCCCCTCAATCACCACTTCAATAGCGCCGTTCTGTTGGCCAATAGTAGCTGGCGTGGCCTGCCCAAGCATGACCATAAGCGCTGCTGGCTCCGTGATAATAGCTGATTGAACGGCCATACAGCCAGCATCGTCCGTAACAGAAACGGTAAATATGCCTGTGCCAAGGTTGGCAATTTCGGGCGTATTGGCCCCATTGCTCCACAGATAGGTGTACCCTTGCCCACTACCGCTGACGCTTGCCGAAATACTGCCGTCCATTCCCCCAAAACATGCAACATCCACTACCGTCAAGTCCACCTGCATCGGCTGCGGCACGGTGATGGTAAATGAGCAAGTACCAGCGTTGCCATGCCCATCGCTTACCTCGAAAGCCTGCACGGTCGTTCCGGCTGGGAAGTTGGCACCGCTCGGCAAGCCAGCAATTTGGCTGGGCAAGAGGCCCTGGGCGCAGTTGTCACTGGCTTCTATGGCAAAACTGGCCACCGGGTCGCAGTAGGCCAGCACCATGTCGCCGGGGCAGGTCAGTACAGGGGCTGTATTGTCCTGAACGTTGACGATGGACGTACCAGCAGCCGAGTTCCCACTGGCATCCACCACGGTCAGCACGACGGCGTTCAGGCCAAAGTTGGCACAAGTGAAGCTGGCGACATCAATCGTTTGCTCCGCAATGCTGCAGTTGTCGGAGCTGCCGCCGTCGAGCATTTGCGGGGCGATGGTGGCCGTGCCGTTTTCATCCAAGAAAACCACCACATTTTGCACAGAAATGACCGGCGACTGGTTGTCCACTACCTCGATGGTCGCCGTGCCAGTGCTGGTGTTTCCGGCCACGTCCACGATGGTCAACGTGACTTCGTGAAGGCCGAGGTCGTTGCAGTCAAAGTCGGTTTTGTCAATGGTCATGCTTTCGATGGTGCAGTTGTCGGTGCTGCCATTGTCCACTTGCGAAGCGGAGAGGCTGGCTGTTCCGCTTCCATTGAGGGCGAGGGTAAGGTTTTGCGTGAGCGCCATAGGTGGCTCGCTGTCGTTGATGCCCACCTGCACATTGATGGTCGCTTCGCAATCGTTGCCGTCGGTGACGGACACGCCGTAGCTCCCCGCTCCAAGGTTGCTGAGGGTGGGGCCAGATTCGCCATTTGACCAAACAAAATGATAGCCTATTGAAGTCGTACCACCCGATGCGGCCACCGTTGCGTAGCCAATGTCCGCTCCGCAATCGGTGTTGGAGAACTCGCTCAGTGCCAATTCGAGCACCGCTGGTTCGAGGATGGTCACGCCGATGATGGCTGGGCAATTGACCGCATCGTTCACGGACACACTGTAACTGCCAGCTTCGAGACCCGTGATGGTCGCCGTGGTCTTTCCATTTGACCAAAGAAAGGTGTACGGCGTCAGGCCCCCGGTGAGCGTGACCGTAGCCTGTCC
This sequence comes from Saprospiraceae bacterium UBA6168, assembly GCA_002435785.1. Taxonomy (GTDB): domain Bacteria; phylum Bacteroidota; class Bacteroidia; order Chitinophagales; family Saprospiraceae; genus UBA6168. Next base: position 21,172 of record DIUC01000005.1, read on the forward strand.
ATCAGCAGCACCAAAGCAGCTGATATGGCTGGCGCTGACGTTGGCCACGGTGGAGCAGCCAAAGGGGGCTACGGGCACGGTCTGTACTGCCGTGCAGCCGTTAGCATCCGTCACGCTGACGGTATAGTTGGCGGAGGGCAGCCCCGTGATGGCTTGCGTGATCGCCCCATTGCTCCATACAAAACTGAACGGGCCCGTTCCGCCCGTTGGGTTGGCACTGGCAGTACCGTCGGGCTGGCCCGAAGCCGTGAGGCCAGTGGCCGTGGTGTTGGCGTTGAGCAGGTTGGGTTGACCGATGGACACGCTGGCCACCACTTCGCAGCCATTGCCGTCCGTGGCGGAAACGGTGTAGGTGCCTGGGGCGAGGTCACCAATGTCTTGCGTTTCCGCCCCATTTGACCACAAGAAAACCTGCGGCATGGCGGCGTTCGTCAGGGTGATGCTCGCCGAGCCGTCGTTGGAGCCGTGGCAGGAGGCATCCTCCGAAGCCATGTTTGCTGAAACGGCACAACCAAACACGTTCACGGTGACGGCTTGGACCTTGAGGCAGCCGTTGGCATCGGTCACGCTAACGGTGTAGTTGCCGGGGGCCAGGTCGGCGATGGTTTGGGTGGTTCCTCCATTGCTCCACAAAAAAGCATAGCTGCCAGTGCCGCCTTGTGGGTTTGCGGTGGCCAAGCCATCGTTGACACCCGGCGCCGATTGGGCGGTGGTGGTGGCATTGACCGTGAGTGCCGTCGGCTCCGTGATGTTGACGGTTTTTGTCGCTGCGCAATTCTCGCCATCCGTCACCACGACCGAATAGTTGCCAGCGCTCAGGCCGGAAACGGTGGCCGTATTGCCCCCATTTGACCAAGCATACGTGTAGCTGCCATTTCCGCCTCCACCCGTCGCCGTGGCGCTGCCCGTGGCATTGCCGTTGCACGAGACATTCATTTGCGCAGCAATATTGGCCGCCACTGGTTGGCGCTGCACCACTGGCGTGGAGGCCGTGCTGGTGCAGCCGTTGGTATTGTTGGTGACAGTGAGGACGTAGCTGCCTGCCTCATCCGCCGTCGGCGTGAGCGTGGTGGCACCGGAAACGATATGCCCGTTGGTCGTCGTCCAGAGATAGCTGAACTGACTGCCCGCACTGGAGGCAGTGCCGTTTAGCACCGCTTCATTTGCGCTGCAATTGAGTACCCCGCTCGGCCCGGCGTTGGCGGTGGGTGGGGTGGTGTTTTGGGTAACAATGCCCGTGGCCATGCTGGTACACCCATTGCTGCCCGTGACGGTCAGGACATAGTTGCCCGTTGCGCTCACCGTTGGTTGTTGTTGGTTGGAGCTGAAGTTGTTCGGCCCCGTCCAACCGTAGCTTACGTTGGGGGTGGTGGAACTGCCGCCCAATGTCACGTTGGCACTCAGGCAGGTGATGGTGCCACCCTGTGCCGTGGCCTGTGGCGTGGTGGTGTTGAGGGTAACTTGTGCCGTGGCCGTGGCCGTGCAGCCGTTGGCGGGGTTGGTGACGGTGAGCAGGTAGCTGCCGGGTGCGCCCACCGTTGGGTTTTGTTGGTTGGACGAAAAGCCGTTTGGCCCTGTCCAGGCGTAGCCGACGCCCGGTGTGGTGGAGTTGCCAACGAGGTTTACGTTGGAACTGGCACAGGTGATTGTACCGCCATTTGCGCTTGCATTTGGTGCAGCGATGTTGGAGGTCACGGTGGTGGTAGAGGCCCCGGAGCAGCCATTGGTGGTGTTGGTGATGGTCAATGTATAACTGCCTCCTGCGTTCACGACGGGGTTCAGGGTGGTGGCCCCAGAGACGATATTGCCGCCGACCGTTGTCCAAAGCACGTTGAAGCCTTGACCAGTCGGGCCGACCCCGTTCAGGGTGGTCTGGCTGTTGGTGCAGGTGATGGTGCCCGGTGGGCCAGCCGTGACCATCGGTGCCGTTTGGTTGGCGGTGACGGTGGTGAAGGCAGTGGCCACGCAGTTGTTGGCCGTGTTTTGCACCAGCAGGTGGTAACTGCCCACTTCGTTCACGAAGCAATTGTTGAGGGTGTTTGCGCCAGCAACAATATGGCCGTCGGTGGTCGTCCAGTTGTAAATAAAAGACGGCCCCGTAGAACTGCCGCTCCCGCTGAGGTTGACGGACTGGTTGGTGCAAGTGAGCATGGTCGGTGCGGCTGCCGCAGCATTGGGAATGGCAGGTGGCTCTACCACGATGTTGTTCTGTGAAATGGTGCAGCCGTTGGCATCTGTCACGACCACCGAGTAGCTGCCAGCAGAGAGGTTGTTGATGAAGGAACTATTGCCGCCATTGCTCCAAAGATAGCCGTATGGCGGTGTGCCGCCATTGATAGAAATGGAAATGGAGCCGCCCAAGCCCGCACACCCCTCCGGCGTCACGTCCACACTGGAGGTGGCAAGCGGTGCCGACGGCTGCTCGATGCTGATGGTGCCGATGGTGCTGGTGGCGCCCAGCGAGCCTGTGACGGTGAGTGAGTACGCACCTGCCGACAAATTGGTGAGGCTCTGCGTGGTAGCGCCATTGCTCCAAAGAAAAGTGAAGGGGGCCATCCCGCCCGTGAGGCCGACGGTGATGGCACCGTTGGAACCGCCGTAGCAGTTCACGTTGACCGCGTTCTGCACTGTGAGGAAGGGGGCCGAGCAGCCTTGCGCAAACTCCCACAGCTCGTTTTGGTTGGCTTGCCCCACTTGGTATATTTTCTTGTCGGGGCAGATGCCGTACACGGTCGGGTAGTAGTTGATGTTGTAGGGGCCGTATTGCGAGGCATTGTCAATGATGGGGAAAAACTTGCCCGTGACCCAATCGCCCTGCGTACCACCGACACAGCCGGGCAGGTCGTACAGGCAATTGGTGTTGGTGCCAGCGTCAGTCTCAATCATAAAGGCCATCACGGGACCGTTGGCGGGGGGGCCGTGGAAGTAGTGGACGTTTTGAAAAGCGTTGGACTGGTGGTAGTTCCAACAGGGGCCGCACCAAGTGGCCGAAAAATCGAGGAAGACGATTTTGTTGTCGTTTAGGTAGTTGTACAGGGTGTGCGACACGTTGTTGACGTCGGTCATCGTCCAGTTGGGAGCGGTGGTGCCGTTGGGCAATTGCGCCAGCAAGCTGTTCGTCAACAAGAGCAAAGCGGAAAGGGCGGGTATGATTCGCTTCATAAAAAATGGGTATTTCGTAATCCAGTTTGAGCAAAGTCGGGCATTGCGGAGCGCAAACCCGGCTAAAGTTACGGGAGATAGCGGAGAAAGCACCGCTGTAAATCCAAAAATGCCAAATAGCCAACCGAACGGGTGGGTCACTCCTGCACGTACACCCGCTTCACTCGCTCGGAAATAGTGGTGAAAATCTCGTAGGGAATCGTGTCGAGGCTCGCCGCCAGTTCCTGCACGGGCAGGCCGTTCCCGAAGATAATAGCCTGCCCGCCCTCCGCCGCATCGGGGATGTCCGTCACATCGGCCATGGTCATGTCCATGCACACGTTGCCGATGAGCGGCGCACGACGGCCATTTATCAGCACGCTGAACCGCCCATTGCCGGCACGGCGCAAAAGCCCATCGGCGTAGCCAAGGCTGAGGGTGGCGATGCGCATGGGGCGCTCCGCCTTGCCGAGCCTGCCGTAGCCCACCGTCTCGCCCACGGCCACGGTTTTTACTTGTGAAATGGTGGCCTTGAGGGTGTTCACGGTCTGGAGGCGGTCTTGCAGCAAGCCGCTGCTGTCCACCCCGTACAGCCCGATGCCGAGCCGCACCATTTCCATTTGCAGCTCCGGGAACCGGCTGATGCCACCGCTGTTGAGGATGTGCCGCATGGGGGCATAGCCGAGGCCAGCGGCCAGGCGCTCGTACATTCGTTGGAAACGGGCGAACTGCTCCCACGTAAAGTCGTCGTGGGCGGGCGCTTCGCTGGCGGCCAAGTGCGAGAACACCGTCCTGACCACCACCGGTGGCCTGTCCGTGGCCGCTTCGTTCAGCATTTCGAGCAGCGCCTCCATGTCGGCTTCCTCGAAGCCGAGGCGGTGCATGCCCGTGTCGAGCTTGAGATGGATGGGGAAGGGGATTGGGATTGCGGATTGCGCCTGCCTGTTCGGCAGACAGGGATTGCGGATGGCGGATTGGGGGGCCACTGCCTGCGTTTGCTCGTCGTCCATACTCAATTTGGCCTGGGTAGCTTCGCTGTTTTGCTGCGCAAAATGGTTTTTCAAAAACTCGAAAAAATTGCGGAGCAAACCAAGGCTGTAAATCTCTGGCTCCAAACGGTACCGCACCAGCGCCTCGAAGGTGGCTTCTTCGGGGTTCATCACGAGGATGGGCAGTTGGATGCCCGCCTTGCGCAGCTCAACGCCCTCGTCGGCGTAGGCTACGCCGAGGTAATCCACGTTCTGGAACTCCAGCAGTTTGGCCACTTCCGAGCTGCCGCTGCCATAAGCCCCGGCCTTTACCATCACCATCATCTTGGTGCCTGGGCCGAGCTGGCTTTGGTAGGCCCGCAGGTTGTTGAGCAGGGCGCCGAGGTTCACTTCCAGCACCGTTTTGTGGAACTTGATGGCCAGCCGGTTGGCGATGCGCTCGAACTCGAATTGCCGGGCGCCCTTTAGCAATACCACTTCGTCCCGAAAGACAAGCTCTTGAAAATCGTCCAGAAACGCTTGGGTGCTTGGGTAAAATCGGGCATTGAAGCCATCGGGCAGCCACTTCCTCACATGCGCCACTTTTTTGCCGATGCCGATGAGGCGGTCTATGCGCTTCTCGATGAGCAGCCCGGCTACCGTGCCGTAGAGCTGCCCGTCGGTCTGCCCACTCTGCAAGATGTCGGATAGGATGAGGGTGCGCCCCAGTTTTTTGCCCACGAGGGTTCGGGACGGGCTTTGCTGCTCCAGAAAATTGAGGGCGATGCCCAACGAAGTGAGGTCGGAATTGTAGCTGTCGTTGATGACCGTGCAGCCGTTCAGCCCCTCCTTGAGTTCGAGGCGCATGGCCACGGGTTCGAGGTGGGCAATGCGGGCGGCGATGACCTCGTCCGGTACGCCGAGGTGCAGCAGCAATGCCCAGCAGTGGGTGGCATTCTCGATGCTGGCGGCGTCAGTGAATGGAATTACGATTGACGATTGACGATTGACGATTTTGGCTTCAAGGAGCGTACTGTTGCCTGTTTGGTGCTGCGCAATGATTTGGAGGTCGGCGGGCTTGCCCGTGGCGGACCATGTGAAAAGCTGGGGGCCTGTTTTGCCGAAGACTGCCTTCATTTCGCTTGTAACCAATTCGTTGTCAACGCAATAAATCAGCGTTCCGCAATTTTTGAACAACAGCAGTTTCTCCCGGACCTTGGTTTCGAGGTCGGGGAAGCCCTCTTGGTGCGCCTCGCCGATGTTGGTGAAGACGCCGATGTTTGGGGCGATGATGGGTTCCAGCCTTTCCATCTCGCCCGGCTGCGAGATGCCCGCCTCGAAGATGCCGAGGGAATGTTCCGGGCTGATTTGGAGGACGGAGAGCGGCACCCCCGTCTGCGAGTTGTAGCTCTTTGGGCTGCGCACGATGTGGTGATCCTCGTGCAGGAGCTGAAAGAGCCACTCCTTCACGATAGTCTTGCCGTTGCTGCCCGTGATGCCGACGATGGGCAGGGAAAACTGCCGCCGATGCCATGCGGCGAGGGCCTGAAAGGCGTCGTGGGTATGTTTGACAAAGATGAAATTGGCCAGTGGGAAGCTGAGGTTGGCGGGCAGGTTTTTGGAGATGACGAAGTTGCGGATGCCGCTGTCGTAGAGTTCCTTGATGAACTCGTGCCCGTCGTGCCGCCGCCCCTGCAAGGCGATGTAAAGCGAACTGGCCGGGAAAATGACCTGTCGGCTATCCAGCAACAGGTGCTCGATGATGGCGTCGGATGGCGGTGCAAGGAACTGGCCGCCCATGATTTCGGCGATTTGCTGGATTGGATAGCGCATGTTTGTTGGATGACGGGCAAATGTAACGGATTTTCTCACGTTCGCTGAAGTGCAGCGACGGGAGGGGGCTTCGTCAATGGCCCCGATCCATTTGCATTGCATTGTATGCCTCGATCATCCGCACAGGTCAC
>DIUC01000005.1:27265-28197 GCA_002435785.1 Saprospiraceae bacterium UBA6168
TTGTCTGCCTCATCCCTTGCCTCCTCTCAGTTCCCCTCCCCCGCCCCCTCGCCAAAAACCAAACAACATTGGCCAAGACCGACAAGCATCGGGGGATAGCAGTGCTTTTTTGGCGATTTTCGGCAAGAAGCGCATACCCAAAACGGCTTCAAATGCAAAAACTTCCTTAAATTGCGGCCACAAGCAAAGAGAATTTACCTAAACTGATTGGCCACGATGAAAAGAACAATGTACCTCGTTCCCGTTTTCCTTTTATTAGGATTGGGCAATGCGGAGGCAAAATGCCCCTACCCATTTTCCCCACTCTCATGGCCAATCTTCCCTCCATTAGTGGTAACAGCGGGTATCTATCAAGATACCTGTAGCCTCGGCTACGGTGCGATTGACCTGATTGTAAGCGGCGGGACCCCACCCTATACTTTCACTTGGAGCAACGGTGCGACAACGGAGGACGTGACGGGACTAGTGGGCGGCTACAACTACACAGTGCTGGTGGAGGACGCCTTGGGGGAGTTTCAGTTTCTTTCCTATTTCGTTAGCAATCTAACATTTTTTTTCGGAGGGCCAAATTTTGATTTTTATTATGACCGAGAGCGTCTCCACAATACCGCCTGCATAGGACCACCTAACGGTGGGTATATAATAACCCCACTAACCTCATTACCTTTCATGTGGTCTTGGTCTAATGGGGTTACCACTGAGGATAACCTTGGCCTTTCTGCTGGATCATACCAAGCCACAGTGACGTTAGGAACTTGTACATCAGTATATTTTCCAAACTCTGTCCAAAACCAGCCCGATGCCCCCATTCTCGCCGCCACCCCCACCGCCCCCACCTGCTCCCTGCCGAACGGCAGCATAGACCTGACCATCACCGACGGCGAGCCGCCGTACACCATATCTTGGTCGAACGGTGCCAGCACCGAGGACAT
>DIUC01000015.1 GCA_002435785.1 Saprospiraceae bacterium UBA6168
AAGTTTGCAGTGCCGCCCCCGACGTTTTGGGTGGTAATAGCTAATTTTTTTGCCTTCTTTGCACGACAAAGCCTAAACCATGCGAATCTTATTTCTCCTAATGTTCGGCCTCGTGGCCACCTGCAAAGTGAAGCCCGAACTCCGGGTACTCACCTACAACATCCGCCTCGACACCCCCGCCGATGGCGTGAACCAATGGCCCAAGCGCAAGGAAAAAGTAGCTGATTTGCTCCGCAAAGGAGCGCCCCATATCTTCGGCGTGCAGGAAGCATTGCACAACCAAATGCTTGATTTGCAAACACTTATGCCCGAATACGCCTGGTACGGTGCTGGCCGTGACGACGGCAAGGCGGCGGGGGAGTTCTCCGCCATTTTTTACCAAAAAGACAAGTTCACGCTATTGGGAAGCGGCACATTCTGGCTCTCCGAAATGCCCGATGTGCCTGGCAGCAAAAGCTGGGACGCCGCCATCACGAGGGTTTGTTCTTGGGTGAAACTGGCGGAGAAAACCAGCGGCGGGCAGTTCTTTGTTTTCAATACCCACTTCGACCATGTGGGCCAAACGGCGAGGCTGCGCAGCATGGAACTCATCGCCCGAAAGACCAAGGAAATAGCGGCGGATGCCCCTTTCGTACTCATGGGCGACTTTAATTTCGAGCCGAGCGCCCCGCCTTATAAAGTCTTGGAAAACAAGGCGCTCTGGGACGTGACCGACGCCTGGGCAAGCGATACGGAGAACAAATCGGCGCAGCCCTGCACTTTCACTGGCTTCAAGGTCGAAGGGGCCGAATGCAGGCGCATTGACTATATTTTCCTCAGCCCGTTTTTCAAGGTAAAAAGCTGCCGCAACATCACCCAAAACGACGGCACACACTACCCCAGCGACCACCTGCCCGTGGTGGCGGATTTGGCGTTTTGACCAACTTCTTGTGGCCGCCAATTTATTGGGCTCGCCGATACGCTGAAACGGCCAGCCCAATAAATTTGGGGGCCACTTTTCTTTTGAACAAAAGCGCTCAACTTGTCGCCCTACTTTTGCGTTATCAACCCCGCTATGCGTCCAGTCACCAATTATTAATCACCATTTCCCATCATGTTAGAAGTCCAACAGCTCACCAAGACCTACAACTCCGGCAGCAAGTCGCTGACCGTGCTCGAAGATGTCAGTTTCAAAATCGAAGCGGGACAGACCTTCGCCATCGTCGGCCCATCCGGCAGTGGGAAGACCACGCTGCTCGGCCTCTGCGCTGGCCTCGACCGTTCCAGCACCGGCTCGGTGACGCTCAACGGCATCCGCCTCGACGACCTCGACGAGGACGAACGGGCAGCGGTGCGCAGCCAGCACGTGGGCTTTGTTTTTCAGAACTTCCAACTCATACCCACCCTCACCGCCCTCGAAAACGTGATGGTGCCAATGGAGCTGCAAGGCCAAAAGGGCGCTGCCAAAAAAGCGATGGAACTCCTCGAACGGGTGGGCCTCGCCGACCGTCACCACCACTACCCGGCGCAGCTTTCCGGTGGGGAACAACAGCGGGTGGCACTGGCTCGTGCCTTCTCCAACAGCCCGAAAATCCTCTTCGCCGACGAGCCTACGGGCAACCTCGACCCCGAGACACATGATGTGGTGGAGCATCTCCTCTTCGAGCTGAACCGGGAGGCTGGCACGACCCTCGTCCTCGTCACCCACGACCTCGAACTGGCCGCCAAGACGCAGCGGGTGCTGAAGCTGAAGGGCGGACGGATGGTGAATTGAAGTCGGTGGTTCACAGTTGGCAGTTGGCAGTCGGTGGCTGCTAACTTGGTCTTGGCTGCCCCGTCCCGGCGGATCAACTGCCAACTGCTAACCGAATTGTTTTTACCATCGTTAAGCCATATTTTTGTGGGCATTTTCAAATTCATCATCTTGATAGATACCATTTTCACTCAAAAATTTTCATCCATGAAATCCTTGGCGCTTCCATTTTTCGCTGCACTGCTCGCTACCATCGGTTACGCTTTCATTTCGCCGGAGGCGGAAAAAGAAGTAATGCTAACCTGCAACGTGAACGCCTGCGAACGCATTGACTCCATTTATTTGTACGAGTTCAACGGCATCAGCTTCAAGAAGGCGAGCGCCGCCCCGACCACGGACTGGACGACCTACCGGTTCAAAGTGCCAGCCACCTCGCCCCGTTTTTACTACGTCGGGCTGGATGCCGTGAACATGAAGCCCATCATTTTGGGAACCGAAGGCAGCCTCACGCTGAACGGCTCCTGCGCCCAGTTCCAAGGCGCACAACTACCGGACTCCGACCTCAACAAAAACTACGAAACGGTAAAAAACAACCTGAACGCCCACAAAAACGAGTTCAGCATGATGCTCCAGCAACTTCAGGCTGCCGACCGCCAAGGAAATGTGGACTTGGTGAACACCATCATCATGAAAATGGCAACGCTCGACAAGCGCCGCCTCAGCTACCTCGATTCCCTGAAAAAAGCAAGCCCCTACCTCGGCAAAGTGGCAGCGATAAACACCTACGTCAGTTATCAAATCCACGGCACCTCCGACATGACGGAGCTGGAGTATTTTGCTACGCAATACTTCAAGTTCGTGGACTGGAAAGACGCAGACTACAACTATATGCCGTGGGTGTTTGAACAGATGAAAAGCTATGCCCAGACGATGTCCAGCGTTGGCTTCCCGGAGGCAGTGCAGAAGGATTTTATGGATAAGTTGTTGGCACAAATACCCACCGAAAGCCGCACTTACCTGCTGGCAATGGGCGGCATGATTAATGGCATGCAAGCTGCCAAAAGCCCGCTGCTTGGCGTCTATGCCAAGCGGTATGTTGAGAAGTACCAAAAAACAGAACCCATCGCCGCCGACCAAGTGGCGCAGTTGCTGAAAACCTCCGGCAGTTTCGTCAGCGGCGGCGAGGCGCCCGACTTCACCATGAACGACCGGGACGGCAAGCCCGTGAAGCTCTCCGATTTTCGGGGAAAAGTAATGCTCGTGGACTTCTGGGCAAGCTGGTGTGGCCCTTGCCGCCGGGAGAACCCGCACGTGGTGGAACTTTACAATCATTACCACAAAAAGGGCTTCGACGTGCTCGGCGTCAGCCTCGACAAGACCCGTGAGCCTTGGCTCGCCGCCATCGAAAAGGACGGCCTCGCCTGGCACCATGTCTCCGACCTCAAGGGCTGGAGCAACGATGCTGCCCGCCTCTACGGCGTCTCCTCCATCCCGCACACGGTGCTGGTGGACAAGGACGGCAAAATCATCGCAAGGAACTTGCGGGGGGAACAATTGACGGCTAAGTTGAAGGAGATTTTTGGGGAGTAAAGGTTGGGTGTGCGGTTGGGGAGGAGCACTACTATCAATGACTCCTATCCAGCGCCATCACCACATATAGCGCCACGTAGATATCGTCGTAAAACTCCCGAACCAGCTCAAAGCTCACGTTTGACTGGAAGATTTTCGGCTCCAAGATGTCCTTGTCGTTCCAGATGCCGACGTAGCAGTTTTCTGCGGAGATGGACATGCAAAGTTCGCCCTTCTCCTTGCCAAAGCCCAGGATGAACCCCATCAACTCTTCCGTGAGCAGGTCGGTGACTTTGGTGTTGCGGGAGCCATATACGATGTACTTCTCCTTGAATTTCGTGTGCTTGATGAACCCGTCCATGCTTTGGCCGCCGGTGCGCACATACGCTTTCACGGTTTCGGAAAGGTAGGGCAGCCTTGCCCTTGGCACCACGAGCACGGAGCCTTTGAGCGGATAATGGAACTTTGCCCGAAGGAAGATGCCCCGAAACACGTCATCCAGCCGCTGCCGCACCCTCGAAAACTCCTCCACCTTCAGCTCGCACATTTCAAACTCCACGTCGCCGATGCGGCCCTCGATGTAATCCTCACCATCGTACACAGCCGGGCGGGTGATGAAAAGCTGGCTGCGCAAAAACTTGTCCATCGGAATCTTGCGCTTTGCGTCATACCTCAAGTCGCCAAACAGCGCACCATCATCAATAAAATCGAGCACTTGCCTGACTATTTTCGGCTTGAAGTCAGCCGTGAAACGCCGCACCCTCGCTCCCACCATACCCGCATAAAACAGAAAAGGCAAGGAGGCCATCGCCGCAAACAGGAACTCCGACAAAGAAGCGACCAACACCACTACCACCACCCACAATGCCGCTGTGAACAGTATCAGCCGCAACATGCGCTGCCGCTGTTTGTCCAGCCGCATCAGTTCCGGGTGGATGGTTTGGTTGTAAAAAAGCCGAAATTCTTCTGGGTTCACCGCAAGAGGATTGCGGATTTCGGATTTCGGATTTCGGATTGGAAGCCTACCAATAACCACAAAGTCGTTGTGGTATCAAGGAACTCAATCCGCAATCCGCAATCCGCAATCCGAAATTACAATGATTTCGTTCGCCCCCCGTCCACTGGCAAATTGATGCCGGAAATATACCCAGCCGCAGGGGAGGCCAAGAATGCCACGGCAGCAGCCACCTCGCTGGGTTCGGCGATGCGGCGGAGCGGGATTTCCTTCACCCAATTTTCAAAAATGGCCTCCGTGGTCCCGCCAGTTTTTGCGGCATTGGCATTGGCGATTTCTTCCAATCGGCCCGTCATCGTGGAGCCGGGCAGCACGTTGTTCACGGTGATGCCGTGCGGGCCAAGCTCGGTGGCGAGCGTCTTTGCCCAATTGGCCACAGCCCCACGGATGGTGTTCGACACGCCAAGCCCCTCGATGGGCTGCTTGACGGAGGTGCTGATGATGTTGATGATGCGACCGAACTCCGCTGCCTTCATGCCGGGCAGCACGAGCTGCATCAGCGTGTGGTTGCAGACGAGGTGGTTGTTGAACGCCTGCAAAAACTCGCTGGCCTTCGCTCCCGAAGCAGGGCCGCCGGGAGGGCCGCCCGTGTTGTTGATGAGGATGTGGATGGGCTTGCCGGACACCAAGCCGTGCACTTTTTTGTGCAAATCGGTGAGGTCGGCAAAGTCGGCGACGAGGAAGTCGTGTTGCTGCCCCAGCGAAGTGTCCAGCTCGGCCAAGGCTTCCGATAGCCGCTCTGGGCTGCGGGATACCAGCGTGACGTTGGCGCCGAGCAGCGCCAGTTCGATGGCCACTGCCCGCCCGATTCCCTTACTGCTGCCGCCAACGAGGGCGTTTTTTCCTGTTAAGTTTAAGTTCATTTTCGGTAAAAAAAGTTGTTCTTTTGCCCCAAGCAAAATTGCCCGAAGGGCAACAAAGTGTCCCAATTCATGGGCGAAAGTAATTCAATAAATGTAGGATTTCCAATTTCGGCATGGCACTGAATCCTTTGTCATTCCCGAAGGGAACCGCAATCCGCAATCAAATATGGCCATTTCCAAACCTTTCAACGTACTCAAATGGGCGGAGGAAAACCGCCACCTGCTCCAACCTCCCGTTGGCAACAAGCAGATTTACCTTGACAATGACGACTACATCGTGATGATGGTCGGTGGCCCAAATGGCCGCAAGGACTACCATTGGGAAGATGGCGAGGAGCTTTTCTACCAGCTTCAGGGCGACATCTCGGTGAAAATCATCAACGAGGACGGCCAACCGGAGACCATCCACATCCGGGAGGGAGAGATGTTCCTGTTGCCGCCCCGCATCCCGCACTCGCCGCAGCGGCCTGCCAACACGGTCGGCATCGTCATCGAGCGCTACCGCAACCCCGGCGAGGTGGACAAACTCATGTGGTTCTGCGAAAACTGCAACCACAAGCTGCACGAAGCTGGCTTTCCGCTCAAGGACATTGGCACCCAAATCAAGGCTGCCATTAGCGAGTTCATGGCCAACGAAGACCTCCGCACCTGCAAGCACTGCGGTACGGTGATGAAACAGGTATGAGGGTATGAGGTATGTCACGACGTGCCAATACCCAATACCCAATACCCAATACCTCATACCTTTTATGATTTACTTCGCCTCCGACTTTCACCTTGGTGCCGACGGTAAGCTGACGAGCCGGGAACGGGAGCGGAAAATCGTGCGCTGGTTGGACGGCATAGTCCCGGACGCCGAGGCGCTTTACCTCGTCGGCGACGTGTTCGACTACTGGTTTGAGTACCGAAAGGTGGTGCCCAAAGGCTATATGCTGCTGCTTGGCAAACTGGCCGACCTGCGGGAGCGGGGGCTGCCCATCTACTTTTTCACCGGCAACCACGACATGTGGGTGTTCCGCTACTTCGAGGACGAACTGGGCATTCCCACCTACCGGGAGCCCATCGTGCGGGAGTTTTCTGGAAAAAAATGCTTCATCGGCCACGGCGACGGGCTTGGCACGGGGGACTACGGGTACAAGTTCATCAAGGCCGTGTTTGCCAACCGCACCTGCCAGTGGCTGTTCGAGCGGCTGCACCCCAACGGCGGGCTATGGTTGATGGATGCCTTCAGTGGCACCAGCCGGAAGGCCAACCCCTCCGACCCAAAGTTCCAGGGCGAGGAGCGGGAGCTCCTCATCGGCTTCTGCAACAACCAACTTGATTTGACACCCGACATTGATTTCTTCGTCTTCGGCCACCGCCACTTGCCGATAGACTACACACTTAAAAACGGGAAAAGCCGTTACATAAACCTTGGCGATTGGCTCTCGTTCTGCTCCTACGGCGTGTTCGACGGCCACGAATTTCAACTTCGTTTTTTTGAAAATGAAAATGGGAAGATATTTGGAAAATAACGGCCTTCCTTTTGGCCGCCCAATTTATTGGGCAGACCATGAGCTTCGAACCGGCCAGCCCAATAAATTGGGCGGCCACAAGCTCTTGCTATTTTTCCTCCTTTTTTCCTTCGGAAAAATGCCTGTGGCACACGCCCAGTCCGAGCTCGTTTTTCCCGAAAAAATAAAAAACTTCACCACCGACAACCTCGGCAATATTTACGCACTGACCGTTGATAATCAAGTGGTCAAGTACACGCCGGACGGCTTGGAGCAGTTCCGTTATCCAAACCGGACGCTCGGCGAGGCCAGCCTGCTCGATGCGACCAATCCATTTCGGCTGCTGTTGTTTTTCCCGCAGCACCAGACCGTGCTGATACTCGACCGCACCCTGACCGACAGTGGGCTGCTGAACCTGTACAGGTTGGGGTTTCAGGGAGTGGGGGCAGTGGGCATGGCCAGCGACGGGCTGCTCTGGGTCTATGACGAAACGAGTTTTTTGCTAAAAAAAATAGCAGCGGACGGCACGGTTATGGTCAGTAGCAGCGACTTGAGCCTTGCGACGGGGCAGCCGCTACATCCTGTGTTCCTGATGGAGCGAGAGCAAACGGTGTTCCTCAGCGACCCCTCCGTGGGGGTTTTGATGTTCGACGCCTTTGGGCAGTACCGCAAGACCATTCCCATCACGGGACTGACGGAGTTTCAGGTGATGGACGACCAACTGATTTACGAGCAGGACGGCCAACTCTGGTCGTTTCACTTGTCGGCGCTCATCGAAAGGCCATTTTCTTTGCCATTTGACTTGGGCCAAACGAGCAAAGTTCAGGTTGCCAACGGGATGTTTTACGTACTGGAAGACGGCAACTTAATCGGGTATCGAATTTGATTGGAAAAAAGCGAAAAATCCGAGCTATTTTTGCCGTTCCTTAACCTGCAAGTAACAAACCCTGTTAGCGGATGCTGTATGTTCCGTTTTTTAAATTTTACAAAAGCAATGAAAATCCACAAAGAAGGACACAAGATTCTCATCTCATTTACTTCGATTCTTCTCGTTCTCAACTTCTTGATTTATTGGTACCTGCCAAATTATCTGACCGCATCGAGCATCGTATCGGGTGTGCTTTTCCTCTTGGTGCTCCAGTTCTTCAGGAACCCCCGCCGTGAAATCATGGTAGCCGACGACAACCTCGTTTATGCTCCCGCCGATGGGAAAATCGTGGTCATTGAAGAAGCCCACGAAGGCGAATACTTCAACGACAATCGGTTGCAAGTCTCGATTTTCATGTCCCCCACCAACGTGCACGTGAACCGTAACCCCGTCAGCGGCACGGTGAACTACTTCCGCTACCACCCCGGCAAATACCTCGTAGCCTGGCACCCAAAATCGTCGAGCGAAAACGAGCGGACCACCCTCGTGATTGACAACGGAGAGGACGAGGTGCTGCTCCGACAGATTGCAGGTGCGGTGGCCAAGCGCATCGTCGCCTACGTGAGCGAAGGCGACCAAGTACACCAAGGCAAGGACTTCGGCTTCATCAAGTTCGGCTCACGGGTGGACTTGTTCCTGCCCCTCGGTGCCAAAATCGAGGTGACAATGGGACAGAAGGTAAGGGGCAACAAGACGGTGATTGCAAGGCTTTGAAGCCCACTTGACTTTGTTTTTTTGATTTAAGATTGCAGATTACATGATTCCAGATTTAAGATTGGCCTGAACGGCCACAAAATCTGGAATCTTAAGTCATGTAATCTGCCATTTCTAATCAAAATCAACGTCCCAACTGAGTAATGAGCAGACGCTTCGCAAACCTACTCCTCATTGTCTTGGCGCTGCTGCTACTGACCTATACTACCCTCCGTGCCCACCTCCTCTCACTGACCCACGACGAGTGCGGCTCCTTCGCCATCTGGACAAACTTCGATATTTTCACCTGCCGCACCAACCCTGAATGCTGGGGCACGGCCAATCTTCATTGGCTCTACGTCTTGCTGATGAAGGCTACAGTCGGGCTGTTCGGCGACTCCGAGCTGGCCATTCGGCTACCAGCGCTGCTTGGGCATGTTGTTTACCTTATTTTCTCAATCAAGCTGGTGAAATGGGCGGTGGATACTCCACGCCTCCCATCATACCTCATACCTCATACCTCATACCTCACGCTGTTCGGCTTCCTTTTGCTCAACATCAACGCATACCTGCTGGAGTTCCATTCGCTGGCACGGGGCTATGGGCTGGCTATGGGCATGATGATGATGAGCCTGTACTACCTCGCAAGGTGGATAGAAAATGGGCGGGTTTGGCCATTGTTCGGTACGCTCGGCGGGGCATTTTTGGCGGTGCTTTGCAATTTCACGCTGCTCGTTTACTTCGCTTGCCTACTGTCGGTCATCGGTGGGGTGGTGGTACTGGCTTTTTTCACAAAAGACGAGAACAAATTATCGAGGGTGAAATGGGCGGCGGTCGGTGGCGCATCATTCTTGGTGCTGTTGGGGTGGCTGCTGCACAACCCCATCCGAATACTGCGGGAGCGTGGGGAGTTCGAGTGGGGGCGGGAGTCGTTCTACGACACCTATAAATCGGTAGTGCATTGTAGCCTGTACGGTGGCCGGTATTTGAAGATGTACAACCTCGAACTTTTTGGGGGACTGTTTTTCCTGCTGCTCATGGCCGCTACTGGGCTGGCTGTCGCCCATTTTTCAAGAAACCAAAAGGACCCAGCCAACCGGTTTTATTTGGCCGCCGTGCTGTTGCCGCTGCTGGCGGCACTGGCAGCCATTGCGCAGCACTGGATTTTGGGTACCCAGTACCAAGTGGACCGCACGGCCATCATGTTTATCCCGCTTTGCGCCTTGGCGGTTTTGCTGTTTTTTCAACATTTGCTGGCGCAAAAACGCAGCAAGTGGCGGGTTGGGCTGGCCGTGTTCGTTGGCCTGTTCTGTGTGGTGCATTTTGGGCGTGTGGCGCAGCTCCGCTTCACCAGCGAGTGGGGCTACGATGCCAAGACCAAGCACATGATGGCCTACATGGACGCCAAAATTCCGGAAGGGACAAAAATCAAGCTCGGGGTCAATTGGCTCTACCACCCTGCTTCCACCTACTACCAGAAACGATTTGGATACGACTTTACGGAGCCGCCCGTTTACCGCAAGTCGCTCCGGCTTGATGGGTATTACGACTATTATTACGTGCAGCCAGACGATGTGCCCGACCTTGATTCGCTGTATGAAGTGGAAGCCCGGTTCAGTTGGGTAGGCGTACTGCTCCGCAAAAAATAATGAGGCAATTTTTGCTCAAAATTGAAGTAGCGCAGCTTTTGGCACTGTTTTTCGGATTTGGCACATTCAGAAAATCCTAAACGGACCAGATAGCTAATCCATTCCATGCCCCGGCGTTGTTGGATTCCACCCTCCCCCCTTTCAGCTATCCCAGTTTTGTTTTGTTTTTTGGTGGCATAAATAGTTGACGCTGTTTTTAGGTCAATA
This sequence comes from Saprospiraceae bacterium UBA6168, assembly GCA_002435785.1. GTDB lineage: Bacteria > Bacteroidota > Bacteroidia > Chitinophagales > Saprospiraceae > UBA6168. The sequence continues at coordinate 10,150 of DIUC01000015.1, forward strand.
TCATGCCCATGCCCAGTTTAGGGCTTCGACGCTTTTACGCACTATATTCCTTTCCAAAATTTTTCGGGCAACCGAACTCCTTTTTCATCGCACACGTGAACGAGCGCTACCTCCATGCCCCCCTTGGATTAAGCTCGCAAAAACTTTGCAAATGACCGGCAAATCTATCCTCGCAGCGTTGTTGTTCTCCTTCGCAACGTTCACCCAACTCTTCGCTCAGTGCGATTGCGTGACAACAGGCAATTGCCCTGTCCCTATTCAAGACAACGGTGTTTATAGTGGCTACCTTGACGTAACGGTGAACGGGGCAAACGACCTCGCCGTGAACCCACTCACATCGGTTTGCGTCACCATCACCCATACTTGGATTGGCGACCTTAGCATCTCCCTCACCTCACCCAGCGGGGTGGAGTACCTCATCATGGCGGACGTGGGCAACAACTATGGCGAGTGCGGCAACCAACAGGACAATGCCGAAATCTGCATCGTGCCCGGCACGAACAAACCTTTAACTAACAACACAGACTATATCTGCAACGCTGCACCCTGCTCCGTCGGCACCTGCTGCCTCAATGGCAACTGGACAGCACCCTGCGGCGGCGTTACCAGCCCCATCACGGGTGCTATCCAAGCACCCAACTGCAACCTGAACGATTTCAACGTGCCGGGCCAACCCGCCAATGGCACTTGGCGGCTCTCCATACTTGATGTCTGCAACCAGGACGTCGGGGTGCTGCACAACTTCAGCCTTACCTTCCTCAATGGCCAGTCCTGCTATGCCTGCGAAGCGGATGGCGGCAGTTTGAACGCCGCTGGAATCGTCAGTTGCTTCGGGGATTCGAGCTTGCTCCTACACTTGCCACCGGGATATGGCCCAACTGGGCCGCTGTATGGGACCGACACCACCATTTATGGGTACACCTATGTGTTGGTGCAGAACAACGTCATCCTTTCCCTTGTCCCCAACCTCAACCTCATGTCCCAGCCACCTGGGAACTACACCATATATGGCCTGTCCTACCTATTGATACATGGGAACCAGCTTCCATCCATCGTCGGCATGAACTTCAATACCATTGATGCACAATTGGAGTCCACCACGGCGCCGTTCTGTGCCGATTTTTCGGACGATTCCGTTGCTGTCACCATTTTGCCTGCCATTCCGCCACAGTCCATGAATCGGACGGTTTGCGAAGGCAGTTGCATCTCCGTGGGCGGTCAGCAGGTCTGCGCATCTGGCCCGGTGGTGCTGGACTCGTGGCGAGGTTGCGACAGCACTATCAACGTGACCCTGACCTTCATCCAGCCCGATACCGTTGACTATGTAGCCACGGTCTGTGCAGGCAACTGCGTGACGGTTGGCGGGCAACAATTTTGCCCACCCACGCAACAGTACATCCATTTACAGAACTGGCAGGGTTGCGACAGCGTGGTGCATTTAACCTTCAACGTGCTTTTGCCAACGGCCATCATCACCCCGGCAAACCCGCCTGCGCTCACTTGCACCACTTCCTCGGTTGCATTGTCGGCGGCGACATCTGGGCCGGGTGTTTTGACCTACGCATGGTCGGGGCCGAACGGGTTTGCCAGCACACAACCCAGCATAAGCGCCACAACGGCAGGCACTTATACCGTGACCGTCAGCAACAACAGCATAACGCCTGCCTGCACATCCACTGCCTCTGTGTCGGTGGCAAATAGTGTGGTGCCGCCCGATTTGGCATTCAATGGAATACCGCCGAGCATCTGCCTTGGCCAATCTTTTGACCTCGTGAACGTCCAAGTCCAAGACCTCAACAACACGACGGCCATCATTACCATCCACAGCGGCACCCCGGCTACCCCTGCCAACCAATTGTCGAACACCACGGTATCGCCAACCACCACAACGACCTACTATTACAAGGCCACCAAGGGCAATTGTTCCGATGAAATCGGGGTACCCCTAACCGTGAAACCGGTGCCCAATGCAAATTTCACTGCCACAACACCAAGCTGCCTCAGCAATTCCGTCACCGTCAACTACACGGGCACGGCAGGTGCTGGCGCTACCTACAACTGGATTTTTGATGGTGGAACGGCCACGCCCGGCACTGGCCAAGGGCCGCACACGGTGACTTATCCGTTCGCTGGGCAGAAGGCCATCACGTTGATAGTGACCGAAAACGGCTGCACATCGCCCGTTTATATCCAAAACATCATGGTGGAAAGTCCGCTGGCGCAACCAACGATTACCTGCACCGCTACCACTTCCAGCATCGTTTTCAACTGGAACAACGTGCCCGGCAACAACGGTTACAACGTGACCTCCAGCGTACCTGGAACCCAACAAACGCAGACATCCTACCTCGTGTCGGGCCTGACGCCCGGCCAGTCCGTAACGATTCAGGTGGAGGCCATCGGCACGAACACCTGTGGCAACAGCTCGGCACAGCTAACATGCACAGCGACTGCTTGTCCGGTAGTGACCGTTACGCCAACAACGGTGGGCGATATTTGCCGGGATGCGACGACCGCCCCTTTCAACCTTCAAGCAACGGTGACGGGCGGAAATGGCACTGGCACCTTGACCTGGGCTGGCACTGGCATCGTGGATGCTTCGGCTGGCACTTTTGACCCAAGCCAAGCGTCCATTGGTGCAAACACCATTACGGTGACTTACAACCAAGGTGGGTGCATTTTCTCCAACACATTGAGCATCAACGTATTCCAAACGCCAACGGCGAGCCTCACGGCACAAACGCCAATCTGTATGGGCAATGCCGCAACCGTCACCTTCACTGGCTCGACGGGCGCTGGGCTGGCCTATAACTGGAACTTCAATGGTGGAACGGCGACGCCCGGCACAGGCTCTGGGCCACAAAGCGTGACCTGGCCGACGGCTGGCCCGCATACCGTTTCCGTATCGGTGGCCAATGCAAACGGCTGCACCTCGGCAACGGCCACTGCCTCCATACAGGTGGATGCCCCGATACCACAGCCACAAGTATCCTGTAATCCAACAACTTCGAGCGTGACATTTACCTGGCCCCCTGTGGCAGGTGCAACAGGCTACACTGCAATCGTTACGACTGGTCAAATCGCAACGCAAAACTCCGCCACGTCTTATACGGTGAACGGGCTGACGCCCAATGAAGTAGTGAGCATTGATGTGACAGCCAACGGCAACAGCGTATGTGGCAACAGCACGGCAACGGCTGATTGCGCAGCGCTAAACTGCCCAACCATGACGGTTTCCGTTGACCCGGTGGCCGACATCTGCCGAAATGCTGCTTCGCAGCCCGTGCAGATGGTTGCAAACATTAGTGGCAGCACGGGCACCGGCACTTTGGTGTGGTCAGGTTCGGGCGTTTCGCCGAGTGGGCTTTTTGACCCAAACCAAGCCAACCTCGGTGATAACATCATCAGTGCCATTTATTATGAAGGGCCTTGCTTCTACGCACAAAACGATACCATCAACGTACAGGACGCACCAACAGGTGGTTTTATAGCGCCGACAGTGGCCTGTCAGGGTAGTGCTGTAGTGGTGAATTTCAACGGTTCGCCGCTACCTGGGCAGACCTACAACTGGGACTTCGGCGGCGGAACGGCAGTGCCTGGCACTGGCCCCGGCCCGCACAGCGTCACTTGGGCGAGTGCTGGCACGAAGCTCATCACGCTGAACGTGGTAAGCGCTCAGGGTTGCGTTTCGCCCATCTACACGGGCATGGTGGCCGTGGCTTCTCCAATTCAGGCACCACAAATTTCTTGCAACAGTTCGACATCTTCTATTGAGTTCACTTGGCCCAGCGTGCCCGGCGCAACGGCTTACACAGTGACAACATCCACCGGGCAAATCGCCACGCAAACCGCTCCGACGACTTGGGCCGTCACTGGCCTCCAGCCATTGGAGCAGGTTTGCGTGACCGTGACGGCGCAATCGGGCAGTGCCTGTCCGAGCACCTCCACGCAACTTTGCTGCAATGCCCTTCCTTGTCCCGCCATTTCGGTGGCCGTGGCACCAGTGGCCGATTTTTGCCTCGGTACGGCAGCACCCACTCAGTTATCGGCAACGGTAACGGGGAGCAGCGGTGCTGGGGCTGGCACATGGAGCGGCAATGGCATCGTCAATTCGACGACTGGAACGTTCAGCCCAACGGCGGCTGGTTTTGGGCAACACCCGATTGTTTACACTTATGTGGAAAACGGCTGCACCTACACTGGCTCGACAGTGGTTGGGGTTTATCAGCAGCCTACGGCGGATTTTGCGCTGAACAGCTCCATTTGTTTGACAAATAATGCCATCGTGACTTACACGGGAGTTGCTGGCGCAAATGCCGTTTACACATGGAACTTCGACGGCGGTACGGCGGTACCCGGCATTGGCCCCGGCCCGCACCAAGTCAACTGGGCTACTCCGGGCCTCAAGACCGTCAGCCTCAGTGTGACGAACGGAAGCTGCTCGTCTGCCATTTTTACCCAACAAATACAAGTGGATGACGAGCTGCAAGCGCCCGTCATCAATTGCTCCGCAACGACGAACAGCGTCAGCTTTAGCTGGAACTCCGTGCAAGGTGCCACGGGCTATACGGTAGCCGTGCTGAACGGAATCGGCGGGGTGCAGACTTCTGACACTTCCTACGTTTTCAGTGCACTGAACCCCAGCCAGCAAGTCGCCATACAAGTGACCGTGAATGGCAATACCGCTTGCCCGCTGCCCGTGGTGAGTGCAAGCTGCAATGCGCAGCCTTGTCCTGTTCTTACGTTAGATATTGCGCCAGTATCACCCATTTGCTTGACTTCATCCAGTGCGCAGGTGCAATTGGTGGCCAACATGAGTGGGGTAGGGCAGGCCGGGACTGGCACTTGGAGCGGCACTGGTGTGGTGAATGCGGCACAGGGCATTTTTGACCCGACCGTGGCAGGTGTTGGTTTGCACAAAATCACGTACAGCTACCAGCAGGTCAACTGTGCTTACGAAGATGAGATTGACATTCAAATAGTGCCGCCGCCAACGGCGGATGCTGGCCCCGACCGTTTGCTGACCTGTTGGGAAAGCGACCAAACGGTGCAGTTAGGAGGCGCAGGCACTATTGCTGGCCAGGATATCAGCTACCTCTGGACGGCTGCCAATGGCAGCTTCCCCGGCAATGCGCAAATTCGCAACCCACAAGTTAGCACAGCGGGGCTTTATTTCCTGTTGGTCACGAACACGGTGCTTGGCTGTTCCAATTCCGATGATGTGCTGGTCATTTCCACCCAAAGCTCGCCCGTGCCGGAAGTGACCGTTGACCCAACCTACTGCAAAAACGGGGGCAAGGACGCCAACATGACGGTTAGCAAGGTGACGGGTGGCATGGACCCCTACCTCTATTCGCTCAACGGTGAGCCTTATGTGGGCAGCAATGTCTTCCCATTTCTGGAAGCTGGCGATTATGAAGTGACGGTCATGGATGCTGAAGGCTGCACAGGCTCGGCCACTTTCAGGGTGGAAAAGACGGGGCAATTGAGCGTGGACCTAACGACCAATTTGGTCGGGCAAGCGAGGGTGGAGTACGGCGAGTCCATACAACTGACTGCACTCGTGAGTCTGCCACAAAATATCCTCGATTCTATCCATTGGACAAACAGCGGTGTACTGAGCTGCACCGATTGCCTTAATCCACGTGCCACGCCATTGGTACAAACGACCTTCACGGTGACGGTTTTCAAAAACGGTTGCGAAGCACTGGATTCCTTGACCGTGTATGTTGATAAGGGCGAAGGCCAGGTTTATGTACCGACGGCATTTTCACCGAACGACGACAACGTGAACGACCGCTTTAAGATTTACGTTGGCCCTGCGGTGAAGCGGGTAAAGCACTTCTTCGTGTTCGACCGCTGGGGCGAGCTTGTTTACAAGTACGAAGATTTTGACCCAAAAGACCCATCCCTCGGCTGGGACGGCAGGCTCAACGGCAAGCCAATGAACCCTGCGTTGTTCGTTTGGTTTGCGGAGGTGGAGTTCCAGGACGGCTCGAAGAAGCTGCTGGAAGGTGAGGTGTCGCTGATGAGGTGATGGAAAAATTGGGCGATTTGGGTACTTTTCCCCAATTTCCCAATACCAAAAAGTACAACAACTGGAGTATAGATACGCCCGTAAAGGCAGGATTCACCTGCTTTTGCGGGCTTTTTTGTTGTGGGCAATTAATGCCAAATGCCGTTTGGGCAGAAGGCCTTGCTGTTGTTCATCCTCATGGTCAATTCTATTTTGTAATGATGAGCTTCCCGCTCCCCACAGGCCGCCCCTCGCTTTCCACGTTCCAAAAGTACATGCCTTCCGCCAAGCCTGCCAGCGAAAAGGACTGCTCCTGCTGCCCTACCGACAAATCCCAGTGCTGGACAACCTGCCCCATGGCGTTGAAGAGCCAAAGGGTAGCGGGCATTGTTGCTGGCAAGGTCAGCGACAAGTGCAGCTCGTGGCTTGCGGGGTTGGGCCATACTTTTGCATGGTTTGTTGTTTTTGCTACTTCACCCGTCGGCGTATCAATGCCCAGCGTGTCGCAGATGCTCCCCGGCAGGTCGTATAGCCGGAAATGGGGAAAGTTCGGGACTAACCATTCATGCAACGTGGGCAGTACAAGCCCGTGCTGCTCTACCGCACAGGCCAGCCCTTGCAAGTTGGGGTGATGTATCACGTGCAGCACGTTGGCGCTAACGAAAGGCACACTGATGTATATCTTTCCATTGGGCGCCAGCATGTGCTGGTAGAACCTTGTCCCGAGTGGCGACATGAATCCGTCGTACACGGCAACCGTCACCCTTGAAGCTTCGATATTGTTGCTCCAGGTGTCATACTGGACTATCAGGTCGCCCAGCGAGGCATACAAGAACCTCGAATTGGGCGAAAACGAAACGCCGCAGGCCGTTACCGTCTCGTTTGGGTAGTAGATGGACCTTGGGTTGGAGAACTCCCCCGTGCAGCGGTCGAAGTCGAACATCCTCATGCCCTGCGTGGGGTTCAGGCGGACGTACTTCGTGCCGTCCGGCGAAAAGGTGGCTTGGCCACTCCAATACTGCGCCCCCCAGCCGTCTCCGATGTCCTGCCTCGTAGGGCCTTTGATTCCGTCCGGCGAAAAAAGGAACTTGAAATAGCGGTTGGAACTGCCCGAATCAAAGTTGGTATGTCCGTGGGGCAGTATCAGCCACCAGTCCCGCCCGTTGGCGTGCCGCACGGCGGTCATCTGCTGCCCAAAATTCAATGTGTCGAACACCAGTTGGTTTTTTTCCAGCACCGCTCCCAGCCCGTTGTTCTTGCTCATATCCACAACGGTGTACCTGAAGTGCCTAATATGCAGGCCTTCATCAACCCCTAAGTGAAACATATAATAGATATGATTCGATCCGGGCAAAGGCAACATTATGCTGCTTTGAGCTGTAGGGTAGCCATTGCCAAGTGCACAGTACTCGTCGTACACCTCCCCGGGATTTATTGAGTCTCCATTTTCTATGAGGAGATTTTCGTGATTTATTAGGCTGCAACCATTTGTGTAGAGTTGTAGCATACCCATGGAATCCGACACCATTGAAATTTCGGTGAAGTCAAAATCAACGGGGAGGTCAAATCGGGACACTTCTGGCGGGTCGAAGTTGAAGTCCACCCTGGAACCACCAAACTCATACCCACTGGTGGTATCTTCTTCGTAGCGCCCGAATAGCCAGACGTAGTCGTACTTTGCTTGGCCGAGGGCGGAAATGCTGGATACCAATAATGCTATTGAGATGAAAAGGAAATGTTTCATGAGTTTTAAAATATAAAACAGCCCATGCCTGTGACACAGGCATGGGCATGGTTTTGTGATGAAATTACCTTGAAATTACTAAGCGATGGGTAGCATGCGTGATACCGAATTCGCTTTTCGACTGTACAAAATAAATGCCGTTGGGCAGCTTGGAAGTATCAAGGCTTAAGCTCGTCGTTTCATTGGCTACTTTTTGCAGCAACATGGTCTGACCAGCTAAGTTGATGATGATGACCTTGCCTGTGAATGGAATTCCGAACTGGAGGTCAATGGATTCGCTGGCAGGATTAGGGGAAATAGTGAATCCAGCAATACCATCACCAGTTTCCAGGTGTTCAGCCTTGGATTCGGAAGCCCTGAAAGTGTTGAGGGCTTGACAAGGTGGCAGCAAGCTGTTCGCTATTCGCTCCGTTTTGTCACTTGTGCCGTAGGTAGCATCGGCAATATTGAGCGCCGCTGTTAAATCAGCCTCGTTCAATGTAGCGCCTGTTGCTTGTTTTATCAAAAGTGCGTTCAACTGTTTTTGGTAATCCTCAAAGCTGTTGGGCTGCGTGGCGATGGCTTGGTTGAAGGTGGCTGCTGCAACAAGCGGTGCCTGTATGGCCAGATTGTGCTGCGATTTGATGGACGCTATGGCGACCGATGCTGATTTTATATCGTTGAACAAAGCTTTTTTGACGGCAATAATAGAAGGGCTGTATGTATCGGTCGAGTCTGTCCAGCTATTCTCCAAGTCCACTACCTGCTCGAACAACGAGGCTCGTTGTAGCATGAGGTCATCCAAGCTATCCTGTTTGGCATCGGGCATACGCATGGCCTCAGCCACCATATTCTCCACTTGGGCAAGTTTCCCGGTAGTGGATGTTAGGTTGCTGTTGTAATAAGCTTCTATCAGTGAACCTACTGGCCTCAAATCCGGGTTTTGTATCAACTTGAGCATCAGCCTTGACTTCCATTCCCAAGTGTAAGGCCCAGTGGGGTTGTCATTGATGACCATCAAGTCAAGTCCGGTTAGTTCGGTGGCTTGGGCGTTCCCACAGCCATTGATAGGGCCTGGGTCCAGAGAAAACCAGAAGGAGGAAGGAGCAAGGTCGGTAGCCGTTGGTAACTTTTCAGGCGAACTGTTTTCAATTTTAAATAGTGAATAAAAAGGGTCTGAAGTGCACTGAGCAGCGAATCCTGGGTAATTGGTAGTGAGCCAAGTATTGGCATGCCGCTTTTGTTCACCGATAGCACCAATAGTAGCAGCATAACTGCTAATACGCAGCCCGGTGTCGTTGTTCTGGATGATATTTCCTTTCACGAAGCACGGGTCGCAATCCCCTTCGAAGCCAAGACCGATAGTGCCCTTGTTGACCCTATTATCGCAGACAAGCCAGTTTTCGGATTGCCTCAAGAAGATGCCATAACCGGCCGTGTTGACAGTGATGCTTGAATTGTCATTTATTCGATTAAGGGTAATTTGCCCTCCTTTGCTGTTGGAAAAAGGAGCGTAAATACCCAACCTACTGCCGTTGGCAGTTCCTTGGTTGAAGTTAACAATATTGTTAAAAACATAGAAATTGTCACCGTCAGATTGTGAAAAAAGTCCC
>DIUC01000086.1 GCA_002435785.1 Saprospiraceae bacterium UBA6168
TTACTTCTTTGAGGGGATTCAAATTACTTTTGATTTCGTCTTTTTCTACAATAGCACAACAAGCTTGATTGGTTGTTGAAGGCATAGATAGCAAGCCAAGTTTGCCTATGGTCGCACCATACATGGCCATGACTACCGAACCTGTTGGAAAGAGTTTAGCAGATGATTTATCTACAGCGTCTTCGGTTATTTTTTCTTCGCTTTCAAGCAAGATGCTATCAGCTAATTCTTTTGATTTAAACCAATTTATTTCGCCTGTATAAAAATTCTCATTTGCTCTTGATGGTGTCCCTCCCGAACTTGTATCATACAATTCAGTAAGCCGAAACTTTGCCACCTTATTCAGTAGCTTGTAACTTGCAAACGCCTTCTCCTCCAACAACCGCACCCGCCGCAGATTATTCTCTATCAAGTCATCATACCCCGATAAGATGCTGGCGATTTTGCGCTGCGTGTTTTTGTCCTTTGGAGCGGTAAAGGTGTATTGGCATATTTTAGTCGGTGAAGTATGTTTCACTGTTGCGCCTGTGGCCCCATTTGCTACAAATCGCTGGTAAGAAAATGTCCGCATCAACCAGTACAAGTAGTTCAAATCAAAATCATCCGTCAACAGTTTTACAAGACCAATTCGCTGATTGTGCAAAAATCTTTTGCCAAACCAAGCTGGAACTTTAGCAGTAAAGCCAAGTGTATCTGCTTCTTTGCTCAAGTCAGTCATTGTGACAATTACATCATTTTCGTCTAAAATGTAATCCACAGGAAATTCTCCGTTATAATACTTTAATTTGTGTGCTTTGAAGCCACCACCAATGTTAAAATTACCTGGATTCAACAAAATGTCATCAGTAGGTTCATCTGAAAAGAATTCTCCTTTAAAAGCATAACCATGCTTTATATGAATTATGTCTGCAAGACAATATTTCTCCCACTTCATATCTCCAATTCTTTAAAGTTCTCAAATATCGCCCTCGCCAGCCCAATCGCCTCCTCGTTCAGCCCTTCCAGTTCGATATGGATTTCGTTCAGTCGCTCCTCGTAGTCAAAATCATCGTCGGTGGTGGAGTCCACCCCCACATAGCGGCCGGGGCTGAGGCTCCAGTCCTTGGCAGCTATTTCGGCCTGTGTCACCACCTTGCAGAGGCCCTCCACATCGGCATATACACCATCGGGGAAGCGGGTGGTGAGCCAGTGGGCCTGTTTCCAGAAGTATTCGGTTTCGTGCAATAGGCCGGGTTCGTCCTCGCTGGGGTTGCCGCTGAGGCGGAGTTGCAGGCTGCGCAGTTCGTCGAGTTGGGCTTTCAGGTCGAGTTCCTTCCAGTCCTTGTTGCGGTTCAGTTGGTATTCCTTGGTGGCGGTGGCGAGGCAGTCCAGCAGTTGCTTGATGAGCTTGTCCTGTGGTTTGCGCAGCGCCTTGCATTTATTGGCGATGGCTTCAAGTCCCTCTCCATTTGGAGAGGGATTTAGGGTGAGGCCCATTAGCTCATTTTGTAGTTCATAGACCAGGTCAGTTTCGCAGGCTTCCAAATCATTGATGAACGCTACGGCATCCTTGTTCTCCTTGGTGAACCGCTCGGCGAAGTCCAGGGCATCCTGTCCTATCCGTTGCAGTTTCAACTGCAATTTGCGGACGGCCTCGGCGGTGTCCTTGGCCAGGTCGTGGGCAGTTTGCAGGTAGCCCTTCACGGTTGTCTCCAGCTTTTGGGCATTGCCCCGGTACAGGTTCACGATGCAAATCTGGTTCTGCAATTGCTCCGGGCTGAAATCGTTCACCTTGCTCGTTACCTTGCGGTAAATCTTGCGGGCGTCGAGCATCAGCACTTGGTCGCTTTTGGCGGCATCCTGTTCCTTCGCCCGGTCAAAAAACCAGAGGGTACAGGGCAGCGAGCGGGTATAGAAGAAATTATTGCCGATGGCCACCATCACATCCACGGCCCCGGTCTTCACTAATTTTTCCCGGATGTCCTTTTCGGTATGCCCCGCATCGCTGGCCGAGGAGGCCATCACGAAGCCCGCCCGTCCGGTGGGTTTCAAGTAGCCGTAGAAGTATTGAATCCAGAGGTAGTTGGCATTGTCGTTCTTGGGCAGCAGGCGGGTTTTAGTCCCTTTGTCATCCTCGGTAAAGAGCAGCCGTGGGTCTTCCTTCACCGATTGTTTGCCCTTGTCCACGCCGTCCACGTTGAAGGGCGGGTTGGCCATCACGAAATCGCAGCGGCCCACCAGGTCGTGCTTGTCCTCGTAGAAAGTATTGCCCTCCTTGATATTCCCCTCCAGGCCATGCACGGCGAGGTTCATCTTCGCCAGCTTGGTGTTTAGTTCTGCTTTCTCCTGTCCGTAGAAAGTGACTTTTTCCGCAGGTTTCAGCCCCTCGCTTTCGATGAAATAGCCCGTCTGCACGAACATGCCCGCCGAGCCGCAGGCCGGGTCGAAGACGGTGCCGTGGTCGGGTTCTATCACATTAACGATGGTCTGCACAAGGCTCATCGGCGTGAAGAACTCGCCGCCCTCCTGTGCGCCCGTCATGGCGAATTTGTTGAGGAAATACTCGTAAATCTTGCCAAAGAGGTCGCCCTCCGCCTTTTGCAGCACCTCTTTGTTGAAAATGCGGAGGAGTTCCCGCAGCAGTTCCTTACTGAAAATGGAGAAGTTTCGGGGAAGTACGCCTTTAAGGTTGTCGTACTCGTCCTCAATCAGCTTCATGGCATTGTCAATCGCCTCGCCGATGTCGGCGCTTTCCGGCAGCGATACCAAATAGTCGAACTGCGATTGTTCCGGCAGGTACATAGCGTTCTGCTCCTCGAAGTCCTTTTTGGTCAATGCCCGCCTTCCCCGCTGTGGGTGGTAGGGCAGGTCTTTTTCCACTTCTACTTTCACTTTCTGGAAGCGGTTGTAGGCGTGCCGCAGGAATATCAGGCCCAGCACGGGCATGGAGTATTCCGAGGCGGTCAGCTTGCTGTTCGCTCGGAGCTGGTCGGCGGCCCGCCAGAGTTCGGCTTCGAGTTTGCGGAGTTGTGTTCCTTGCATGGTTGTTTATGAAATAGAAAGACCTCCCAAGCCCCTAAGCCTTGGAAGGTCTTCGCACACCCCAAATGCCAAACTTTCCAAGTTTTGAAAACTTAGGAAGTCTAATGCGGTGATGAATGGGTCAGCGGGTCTCATGTCTTGGTCGTTTTGTGGGCCGCAAGTTAGTGAAATATCGCTTTCTACCAAACAACCCATTCAAGTTCTTGCAAGTTTGCAACTTGCAAGGCTCGGCATTGGCAAATAGGCAGTCATTCCTTGGGCGCAAATGCAGGCTTTGACGTAAAATAAAGCCTGCAAAGCCGTCCATGCGTAGCCTTGCAAGTTGCAAACTTGCAAGAACTTCATTTCTTAAATACTACTGAAATTATACTTGCAACAACTGGGGATTCATCGCAATTTTTTATGTCTTAAATATCGGATGCTAAAATTCATCTGGTGGAAGAAACCAGCCTAGTATTAATAGCCTTTGTTTTTATTTTATGCCGCCTTTTTCAATACCTATTCAGAAGCATATTGTTGTGTTATTGTTTAATTATCCTATTTGATAGAATCTTGCCATTTTTCAAAAATATTTTCAAATAATAGCAGCCTGGTGGGAGTTCGTCGATATTAGGAGTATTTAGGAGTGACTCAAGAAGCCAAGTTCCTTGAGCATTGTACACTTGGATTTTATCAATTTCACTAATTCCCTTAAGATAAAAAATTCCGGTAGTAGGGTTTGGGTAAACAACTGAATCAAAATGCTTGTCGTTTGATTCAAATATACTGCTTGCAGTGTCGAATTTTTTGACATAAATACCCTTTACACAATATATAGAATAAGGAATATTTTGGGAATTGAATTCCAAATCCAAATACGTAGGATAAGCGGCTGTAAACCCAACCTCACCGACAGTTTCCCATGCACCTCCCCCAACACTCTTCATCATTTTAGTCATTACATTATCTTGTATCACTAATACATGGGGGATGCCAAGGTTATCAAATGCTAATGCGAATGAATTATCAAAAACATTGGTAATGGAGGGCAAGGTATTCCATTGGTTATTACCCATTTTAAGAAATTTCAGATTGTTCGAATCATGGTATATAACATATAGAATACCATTTTGATCAACTTCAAGTTCAAAATCCAATGGAAGGTTAATGTTCATACCCCATGATATGTCCTCCCATGAATTACCGTTTAATTTTAATAAAGATAATAAAGTGCTCGTTGCTTGATCTCTATAAGCGATAAACACATCTCCATTTTGATTTGCCTTTATGGCAACCATGTTGGCTCCACCTTGAGATATTGTTATTGGTCCAACATATTCCCAAACACCATTAATAAAACGTCTAACAGATAATTTGTTATTTAGCGTCTGGTCTTGATAAGCTACAAAAGGGATGTCATTTCCATCAATAGTTAAAGATAAAAAACCAACTCCTCCTGCTGTAAAGCCATCTGCCCCCAAATTTTCCCAGCTCGTCCCATTCCATTTTTTTACAGTAGCTTTGCCTCCGTTTGCTATAGACGTATAAGCTATAATCGGGTTCCCGCTTCCAGTCATTACCATCTTAAAGTCATTAACACTTCCACTTGAAATATTTTCAATCCCCACGGTTTGCCAAGAAGCATTAATAAATTTTTTGACATTGGCTTGTCTGCCATTTGCCAGAAAGCCTGCAAAGGGAACATCATTATTTCCTATAAATACATGAGAATTAGTGCCTGCATTCTGAGCTAATCCCTCTGTCCCCAAAGTTGTCCATTTACCTCCAACCAAATGTTTGACTTTTGATTTGGACTGAAATTTTAAATCTTCAAACGCTATATATTTTTCTCCAGCTTTATCAACCTCAAAATCAGCAACCCAACCTTTTAGTTGGCTGAATGAATTTTCGTCTATATTCACCCAGTTTGTGCCATCAAAAACATTTACTTGATAAGTGTAATAAATGGGTACAAAACTCATCGTCATAACTACAGGCCTGCCATTATTATCAATAGCTATCTCTGAAAATGATACATTTGGGTTTGAAAAATAGTTTTGTCCAATATCAATCCAACTTACACCATCGAATTTCTTTACAGAAGCCTTGCCTTCATGGCTTTTGTCAGAATAAGCAAGATAGATATTGTCATCTTGGTCAAAAGCCATGTCAGGATTCTCCGATTGTATCGATTCCATATCAGGAGTAGTTATGGAAATCCATTCGTTGCCATCAAATTTCTTAACATAAAGTGCATTGTCACCATAGCAAACATAAGGTGTGCCCTCACTATCAACTTTCAATGTAAAATCATAAACTATTTGATTGGAAAAACCAGCCTGACCAACAGTTTGCCATATTCCATTAACTAATTTCTTTACAGTAATCTTGCTTCCGTTTTGCCAGTCTTTGTATGCTACATATACCACATTATCATTACTAACCTCAATCTTGGTAATTGTTGCAATGCCTGCCGAAAAATTTGGGGTACCCACTGTTTCCCAAATACCGCCTACAAACCGTTTGGCAGTGGCCTTTTTGCTTAAATTATATTCTTGATAGACTACATAGGGTATGCCAGATGGACTTATGGATATATCAGCATCACTTGCTTGCGCTTCTGAAAACCCAGCTGTACCTACTGTTTCCCAATGACCATTTACATTGGTTCTGACAGTTGCTTTGAAGCTTTTCTCAGCATCCGAGAAAACTACAAAAATTTGACCAGTTTCATCAATTGCAATGTTTGGCCCAATGCCCTCGTAGTAGGAGGGCTGATTGAAATCATCTTGTCCAACCGGAAGCCAAGCCTGTGAATACAGGTAGTTGGAACAAAGAAATATGGTGAATACTATTATGATTCTAATATAAAAAAAAGCATTTTTCATCTGTAAGTAAAATTTTAAGACGCAAATATTGTAATTCTTTTCTGCTTTTATTCTATTGAGTTGTAATTACTGAAAAAATATTTAGTCGCTATATCTAATTTCCAGTTAATGGTTAGTGGCAAAGATTTCTGACTTTAACTCCAACCACCTCCAACTGAGCCCCCTGTCTCCTTGGCGATGTTTTCCAATTCTAAGAAAACGGGTGCCCCTGCCGATGATTTGCTTGAACTTGGTCATGCTTGCGATATTGGCATCCAGCACGATGACATTCCTTGGCAGGCGTGGGGTTAAGTGTGGGGACGTGACGAGGCCATCCAAGTCTTGGAAACATGGAAGGTTAGGTGCTAAGATGAATGGGCGGTCAGCGGGTCTCATGCCTTGGTCGTTTAGTGCGCCGCAAGTTAGTGAAATATTGCTTTCTACCAAACCACCCATGCTGTTTTTCTAACATTTCTCTGAAGCGGTAAGGTTATCTTGGCAGAAGGTAGTTCGAGTTCGACCCCGACCTATTTTCACTCGACCCCCACTGAATTTCACTCGACCCCGACCTATTTTCACTCGACCCCGACCTATTTTCACTCGACCCCCACTGAATTTCACTCGACCCCGACCGAATTTCAATCTACCCCGACCTATTTTCAATCGGCCCCGACCTATTTTCAATCTGCCCCTACCGAATTTCAATCTACCCCGACCGAATTTCAATCTACCCCGACCTATTTTCAATCGGCCCCGACCGATTTTCACTCGGCACTGGCCAAGGAGGTGGCGTTCTACAACGGGACAATGGAAGTGCTGGCGGGAAACGTGCTGCTGGTGCGGGGAATCATGGCGGTCAGCCACGGGTTCCGACCTTGAAGCCGTCCCTAAAACCCTCCAAACCCTCGGCTGTCCTGTATTCCTTTTCGGTAGGGTACGTTGATGAAGTCCAACTTACCGGGCTTCACCCGGATGAAGAAGCTGTAAGAGCCAAACTGTGGCTGCCACGACACGCCCATCTCCCAGCAATGGAGGTCACGGGCGAAGGAGAAGTCGGGATAGGTGATTTTCTTGGACTGGAAGTCGTAGCCGAAGTTCCCGACATAGATGTTCCAGTTGGGCGTGAGCTTAATGGAGCCTCTGGACGAAAGCGTATGCGTGGTGACGGCGATGGAATCCTTGCCCGCCCTGGGGTAGTACCGCTGCGCCACCGTGAAGTTGTGGGCGATGGTGAAGTTTTCAAACAAGCTGAGGAAGTCCTCCGGGCCTTGCACATTGCTGATGGTAGGTTCTGTGTCGTCCACGTCGGTGCGGGGTCGGTTGGTCACTTTCTTGTCCGTGTCTTCCCCCTTTATCAGGTCCCGCAGCCGCTCAATGGTGATGTTGGTGGAGAAGTTGGCGTTCCAGGAGTTGAGGAGCAGTAGCTTGCCGTTGGAGTTGATGTTGAGCTGGTTCACCCGGCTGCCAGTCGTTCGGTTGAAGTCGTAGGGGTCGAGTACCACCCCAAAGCGGAAGGAGGTCAGGCTGTTGAAGAAATTGGTGTTGCCGCCGATGTTCACCACGCTCCATTGAAGGGAGTCTGCCGCAAAGTTGTAGCTGCCGTTGACGGAAATGGAATTGAACAGCTTGACGTTTTTTAGCGTCGAGTCCCGTTTGGAAAAGACTTTCGCCTCAAACAGGTTGCTGAACCCGTAGTTGAGCGCCATTTGTTTCCCGCCCGTGGATGGCTGCTCGAACCCGCTTATCCGGTTGTTTTCGTAAATGCTGTACCGGAGCAGTTCGTCGTTGCGCAAGTCCCTTTTCACCGATTTGAAATAGCCCCAATCGGGGTTTGTGAAATCGGGGGTGTAGTTGAACCCGACCGTCGGCGTCACCACATGGCGCAGCCCCCGCAGTTTTCCCCTTTTGAACAAGATGGTGCCGAATATCTTGGTGCTCATGCTCGCCCCTGCATTGAACTGCCGCAGGGGCTTGAACCGCCACATCTCCTCGGTCAGGATTCTCCCGAAGCCGGTGGTGTCGGAGTTTACCACATAGTCCCCAGGGTCCTCTGGGTTGAAGATGGTATCGGTCAGGATGGTATAGGTCGGGTCAAAAGTCTTGTTTTGGGTTTTGAAATACCATACCTCTTTATAGGAAACACTGGGCGATACGTTGAAGTATTTGAGGAGGTTGAAGCTGGTGCTGGTCGTCACGTTGTGCCGCAGGCCGAATTTGGCGCTGTCCAAGGTGGACTGCCGGAACAAGGTGCTGTCCTTGGCGGTGAACTGGTTCCGGGCCTCGGAGGTGTAGCGCATTTGTATCCGCTCAAACCATTTTTCGCCGCCCGTCTTCACCTTTCTTTTGAAGGGAAAAAGGTTTTGCGTCTGAAAATTGACCGTGGGGAAGCTGATGGTCACGTTTCGGGTATTGGTGTTCTGTGAGTGGCTGAACGCTGCGCTCAAGTCGAACGGTTGGTCGAACCGTTGCCGATAGCTCATGTTGGAGCTTAGCGAACTGTTCAGCCGTGCGGCTGCGTCGGTGCGGTTGTTGCGCTGGTAGTTGCCAGTTTGAAGGTTGACGTTGCCGCCAAGGCTGCGGTATGGGTGCGCCTTTGCATCTTGGTTGTGGTTCCATTGGAGGCCGCCAGAAGGCTGGTAGGTGATGATGCCATCGGTGTCCTCATTGCGTTGGTAGGCGAAGTCAATGTTTGCCCTGCCATTGTACTTGTAGCGTTTTCGGTAGTTCGACTGGGCATGAAGGCGCACCGTGCCCTTCAGGTAAATATCGGTCGTGAGTTGGAGGTCCATGTTGTCGTTCACGGGCAGGTAATACCCTATCCGCTCCAACCCGAAGCCCCACGCCTCCGAGTATTCGTAGTTCTGGGGGAATATCAAGCCGGTGCGGGCACCCAACTTCAGCGGAAAAAACCCGAAAGGCAACCAAAGCGGCGTGGGTATGTCGCCAATGATGAGGTTGCACGGGCCGACGATGGCCACTTTGTCCTGCACGATTTTTTGTTTGTTGCTGCGGATACTGAAGTGTGGGTGCTCCAGGTCGCAGGTCGTGAAGTCGGCGTTTTTGTTGTAAATCACGTTGCTTTTCGTCGTGTCGTTGCCCGTACCAAAGAACTTGCCCTTTTCACCCAATATGTTCAGCCCCTCCTGCTTGGTTTGGGCGTCATAGATGACCCCTTTGTAGGTCTTGTAATTGTACCGCATGCTGCTGGTCGTGAAGTCTTGCGTACCTTCGGTAAAATGGGGCTTGCCGAGCCATTCGCCATTGGGCAGCCGTTTGCCCGTGGCGGACATGATGCTCTCCTTCCAGTCAATAAGGATGTAATTCGCCTTGATGGTCATCTTTTGGAATTTGACCTCGGCTTGTCCGTACAGGTGTATTTGCTTGTTTTTGATGTCAAAATACATGGAATCCGCCGCCGAGTAGTCTATCTGGTCGTCCAATGCATCGCCGGAAATGGTAATGCTGTCAAGGCTTGCGGCGGGAGTGGCAGGGGCGCTTGTGCGGGTGCCGGGCTGCTGCGGCAGGGTGTCGGTGGTGGGCCTGCCAGTAATCCCAATTTGCGCAGGACGCTGGGGCGGCCCTACCTGCGCAACGCCCGCCGTTATCGCAAGCATTACAAAACTTAGAATTATGACTAACTTTGCGGACAATTCTTTGGATTGAAGTTTGATTTATGCCGGGGATGTGGATAAAAATCCTCTGCAAACTCAAAGTTGCGGAGCAGCGGATGAAATTGACAAATTAGGGAATTCAGAAATTGGCCGGCTTGGGCCTGTATTTCACAAGTTTCCATTTTACAACTTCTCCCTCCACCGAGAACCTTATTTATCTTCCTAATGAAGGCTATTACTTTCCTTCCAACGTTGTTGTTGCTTTGCAGTTCCTGGGGTTTGCCAAAACTTAACAAGTCCGCCGTTTGCGGGGAAGCGGGCAAAATTATCAAAGCTGAAACAAACAGCACGGACTTTCTGACCCTACTACTAAATGCCGATACGCTGGGCGTTCCCGAATTGGTCATTTCCCGCAAAAAAGGCAGCAGCGTCAAGACCGTCGTCATTGACCCCGGCCACGGTGGCCACGACCCCGGTTGCCACGGTTCGAGCGCCAAGGAGAAGCATGTTTGCCTGGCCGTTGGCAAATATTTCGCCGAAGCCATCAAACAGAACTTCCCTGATGTAAAGGTGATAATGACACGCTCCACCGACGTTTTCATCCCGCTGCACGAGCGGGCGGCCATTGCCACCAGGAACAAGGCAGACCTTTTCATCTCCATCCACTGCAATGCCATCGTGAACGCCAGCAAGACCATGGGCACGGAAACCTATGTGCTGGGCCTTCACGCCACGGAGGCCAACCTCGAAGTGGCCAAACGGGAGAACGAGTCCATCCTTTACGAAGAAAACTACAAGACCACCTACGACGGCTATGACCCTAATTCGCCAGAGGCGCACATCATGTTTTCGATGCTTCAAAATGCCTTTTTGGAACAAAGCCTGAACTTTGCAAACAAGGTGCAGCAGCATTCCTACACCGTTGCGAAGCGAAAAAACCGGGGCGTGAAGCAGGCGGGATTCTTGGTGCTTCGCCATGCGACCATGCCGAGCGTCTTGGTGGAAACCGGGTTCCTCACCAATGCAACTGAGGAAGCGTTCCTCCGCACGAAAGGGGGACAAAAATCAATGGCCAATGCGCTGCTCCTTGCTTTTGGCGATTACAAGGCCGAAATGGAGGGTGCAACTCCGCCCCCGTTGGCGCTTATTGCGGATGATGTGGATAGTGAGGAAATCAACATCACGGAAGACGTGGTATCAGCGTCGCCGGAAGCTGCCTACGTGAAGCCCGTAAAGCAAAGTGTCGAACCCCAACCTACCAACACCAAACCTGAGAAAAACCAGCCGCCACAGGGGGCTTTGCCCAAAAGCGAGCCGCCGATGGAATACAAGGTCACGCTACCCCCAGACCGTGCTCCCAACAAGGTGGAGCCATCAGGCCCGCCCTCAAAGATTTTAGTGGAAAAGCCCATCGCTGAAATGGCCCCCACCAAGGAAAAGCCAAACGCACAAAACGCTGGTATTCAATACCGTGTGCAGTTGGCAGCCTCTCCCAAGCAGATGGACATTACCAAGGGCAAATGGGCAAACGTGGAATATTTGATTCAGGTTATTGAAGAAAACAACCTCTTTAAGTACCAAGTGGTTAATTTCGCCTCTCAAGAAGAAGCGGCTGACGCCAAAACAAAGCTTCGTGCCATCGGATTCAGTGATGCTTTTGTGGTATCCTACCAAAATGGCATCCGTTTATAGCAATGGGTAAAAGAAAACTTGTTTAGAAGGTTTAGAGAAGTTTAGCAAGTTTAGCTTTAAACCTGCTAAACTTCTCTAAACCNNACCAAAACTTCACAACTTATTTTTTCCACGTTAATAAATACTTGGTTTATCAACTAATTTGGCAACCATTCAGAACAAAACATGCGTAAAGAAACTAAGATTGCGATTTTTACCATCATCACCGTGGCTTTGGCTATTTGGGGCTACAAATTCCTAAAGGGCTTTAATTTATTGGCCAAGAACCTGGTGGTTTATGCCACCTACCAACGGGTGGACGGCCTGCGTATTTCTACGCCCATCATGATAAATGGCTTGCAGGTGGGGCTGGTGTCCGATATTTTTCAAAGTGGCGACAACCCCGGCTCCATCACCGCCGAGCTGCACCTCGACAAAGGCACGAAAGTCCCCAAGTCAACCATCGCAACCATCGTTTCGGATGGCCCGATGGGCGGCACCCATATTGACTTGGTTTTTCAGGGAAACTGCTCCACGGACGACTGCGTAAAGGATGGCGATTACCTAAAGGGCTTCACCAAAGGGCTGCTTGCCTCCATGGTAACGCCGGACGAGGTGAGGCTCTATGTTGACCAGCTCAATGCCGGGCTAAAGGACATGCTTGACACGCTCTCCGAACGTTTGAAAAACAGTGAGGAAATCAACAAAAGCGTCCAAGACGTGCGCATTACCTTGGCCAACCTGCGCCAATCAACCGACCGCTTGGACAATGTGATGGAGAAATCCGCCGGCTCCATCGAACGGAGCATCAAGAACATCGAATCCATTACTACCAACCTCAAGGAGAGCAACCAGCAAATCAAGAACATTTTGGCCAATGCCGAGGACGTGTCCAAAGACCTCAAGGACGCCAACGTGCAGGCACTCGTCGGTGAGACCAAGGTCACCATGCAAAAGCTGCAAACGACCCTCGCCAGCAGCGATAAAGCCATCGCCGACCTCAGCGCACTCCTGCAAAGCCTGAAATCCGGTGACGGCGCCGTGCCAATGCTCCTCAACGACAAGGCATTTGCCTCTAACCTGCAAACGACCGTCAAGAACATGGACCTGCTGCTCAGGGATATTCGCCTGCACCCAGAGCGCTATCGCCGAGTTTTATCGAAAAAACAAATGGAGTACGAGTACGAGCCGCTGGAGAACGACCCGGCATTCAAGGACAAAAATTGATGCGGGGATTGCGGACTATTTGAACCTAAACAGCGGTTTGTCCAACCAACCCGACCGGTCTGGTTGAACCAGGTTCAGAAGGGAGTAAATCACCATCGCCAGCACGACGCCAACAATCCCGCCCGCATAAACGTCTGGCCAAAAATGCTGCACCAAATAAATCCTGGCGAGGCCCACCAACAAGGCAAGGGTGAAAAACATGGCCGCATACCGCTTTTTGGAAGGCAGCATAAAAACGACCAAGCTGTACAGCGCAAACGCCGACATGGTATGGCCAGAGGGAAAGCTCGTTGCCCCAGCATGCAATTGAATCCCATCCACCAGGGTGATTTTTTCCAAAAGGTTTAGCTTTCCAAAATAGGCAGACGGACGGTCTATGGCAAAATACGCCTTTAGCCCAAAACTCGTCGCCATTACCACAAGACCCGTCATGGCCACCAAGATTGAGTAACGCACCCGGATGGCCAGCGCACCGATTCCTATCAAAAAATAGGCATACGCCTCGCCAAGAAGGTTGATGAACTTGAAGGCTTCATTCAGTAGCGGCGACCTGTTTTCACTAAAAAAATAAATAGCATCAACCTTGTCGAATTGGCTCAAATAGAGGCCACCAAGCAGGATATAGGCTGTGAACAAAATAAAGAAAAACCAATTTTCATGAACCGTCTTGACCATGCCATTCAATTATTTTGGGCAAAGTTGAGCCTTTTTGGGTGAAAACGACCCCTGAAAAATTGTTTCTCTGCATCTTTGGGCTTCATGGAAATAACAACAGCAGATTACAGTGGGAGCTTTATCACGATAACGGATTGCCCAGATTCAAAACTCCCGGAATACGCCTTCATTGGCCGCTCCAATGTTGGCAAATCGTCCCTTATCAACATGCTTACCGGACGAAAGGGCTTGGCGCACGTCTCCAATACACCCGGCAAGACCCAGACCATCAACTTCTTCCTCATCAACGAAAACTGGCACCTCGTGGACCTTCCCGGCTATGGCTATGCCAAAACGGGGAAAAAAATTAGGGCAGGATTCGGGCCAATGATTGAGAACTACTTGCTCAAGCGAGAAGCTTTAGTTTGCTGTTTTGTGCTGATAGATTCAAACATTGAACCAAGGAAAAACGACCTCGAGTTCTTGGGTTTTTTGGGCGAGAACCAAGTTCCATTCGCCATTGCCTATACCAAGTGCGACCGCCTTTCCAAAGCCCAATTGGACCGGAGACTCACCGCCTTCCGGGCAGCGCTCTTGGAGACCTGGGAAACCATGCCGCAGGAGTTCATCACCTCCGCAGAACACCGAACAGGACGGGAGGAAGTGCTCGATTTCATCCAACAAGTCAACAAAACTGTTAAAAAATAGCTGCATTATCAGCAATTAGCCATGAACCGTCAACAGCTTTTTGAGCAAATCCTTGCAAAAAAATCCTTCCTCTGTATTGGGTTGGACAGCGAAATATCCAAACTTCCGCCACACCTCCTTCGCTTTGACGACCCGGTGTACGAGTTCAACCGCCAAATCATCGAAGCGACCCACGACCTTTGCGTGGCCTACAAACCCAACCTTGCCTTCTATGAATCGCAGGGCTGGCGAGGCTGGCAGACTTTGGAGAAAACCATGTCGCTCATTCCCCACAACCTATTCACCATCGCAGATGCCAAGCGGGGCGATATCGGCAACACTTCTACCCAATACGCACAGGCTTTTTTCAAACAAATGAACTTCGACGCGGTGACCGTGGCACCGTACATGGGCGAGGACAGCGTGAAGCCCTTCCTCGAATTCGAGGGCAAATGGGTCATCCTCTTGGCGTTGACCTCCAACAAGGGCAGCCACGATTTTCAGTTTGCTGCGCAAGAAAACGGGGAGCCGTTGTATGAAAAAGTGATGCGCAAAGCACAGACTTGGGGCAATTCCGACAACCTGATGTTCGTCACCGGAGCCACCCACCCCGAAAAGTTCGAGGAAATCCGGCGGGTGGCCCCCGACAATTTCTTGTTAGTGCCCGGCATCGGCGCACAGGGCGGCGAGTTGGAAAAAGTCTGCGAATACGGCCTTAATAGTCAGGTGGGATTACTGGTAAATTCCAGCAGGGGCATCATCTTTGCGAGCAACGGCGAGGACTTTGCCGAAAAAGCACGTGCCGCTGCCCTTGAAATTCAGGCGCAGATGGCGCAAGTTTTGGACAACCATTTTCGTTAGGGTTTGCGCAAGAATAAGTTCACTGTAGTGGGCGAATTATCTTGTTTCCTAAAAGTGCTTTAAAAATTAAGCATAGCTGGGCTACGGTTCATTTTTAAAGTGCTTTTAGGGGGCAAAAGAATCGGGCAATATCGGGAAGCTATTTTTGCGGAAACCCTTCAGTCATTTTTAAAAATTCAAGCGCATTCAAACCAGTTCCAACGTTATGAAAAACTTCCTTCAAATCCTCGCTTTTGCACTCCTGCCGCTGGCTATCTCCGCCCAACACTTGGAGGTGGGCATACTTTTGGGCGGGGCAAATTACATTGGCGACCTGTCCAACAATTCTAGCAACCTTTACCTGAAAGAGACCAAACCAGCGGCGGGCCTCTTTGTCCGCCAGAACTTCAACCACTTGTTTACCGCTCGGCTTGGGTTCAATTGGGCAAGGGTGGCAGGCCAGGATGCCAACGTGCGCAACGATGACTTTGTGCGCAACCGCAATTTGAGCTTCCGTTCCAACATCTTGGAGTTCGCCTTAATCGGCGAGTTCAACATCCTCGGCTACCAGCCTTATGGTTTGGCACGTCCTTTCTCTCCCTACCTTTTTGTGGGGGTAGCCGGGTCGAAGTTCAACCCGCAGACACGATACCTCGGCAACTGGGAACAACTGCAACCGCTCGGTACGGAAGGCCAAGGCATGGCCGGATTTGATGAGCCCTACAAGCGGTTTGCCTTTGCAATCCCGTTCGGAGTTGGCGTAAAATATGCCCTCACCGACCGCATCAACCTCGGACTGGAACTCGGCGCCCGCCCCACTTTCACCGATTACCTCGACGACGTGAGTGGTGCTTATGTTTCCTATCCTGAACTGTTGGCTGGCAATGGCCTATTGGCCGCAGCCCTCGGCAACCGCACAGGCGAGCGCACCGAAAACGGCGAGCCGGTCATCCTCCCCACCGGCACCCAGCGGGGCGATTCCGCAAAAAAGGACTGGTACTTCATCCTCGGCGTCACCGCTTCCTACAACTTCCTCGACAACGGACTGATGGGCAGCCGCAAGCGAGGTGGCCGTCGGGCTGGATGCTATGATTGAGTTGGCTGTTCGGCGGGGGGGCAGTTCGCAGTTCGGCAGTTGGCAGGGGAGCAGTTCGCAGTTGGCAGTTGGCAGTCAAGTTTGACAGTTATTTAGTCAGTGTACTGCCATGAAAGAAGAGAGGTGGCACCTTTGAATAGGTGCCACCTCTCTTCATTTTAACCAGTCTTAGACTTTCGGGCTGCGAACTGACTGCCAACTGCCAACTGCCGAACTGCCAACTACTTCCTCCGCTTCCCAATCTTGTGTTCCGCTTGAATCGCACCGTTGTTATTCAGCCGCTCCGCAATCATTTGGTGGTACTCCGGGTGCAGCTCGCAACTGATAAAATTGCGTTGGAGCTGCTGGCAGAGCACCAGTTCAGACCCACTGCCGCCAAAAAGCACGAACACATCGTCCTGCTCAGCGGTGCATGATTTTATGAGCATTTCCACCAGTCCGAGCGGTATTTGACAGGCATGGAAGGTCTTGTCCTTGCTAACGTTTTTCACCAAATCGAAATAAAACCAACTGTACGGCATCCGTCCAACATGGCCATCGGCCATGCGCTGTTGGATGCGTTTGTCAGTCGGGTTTTGATACGGCACCGCTACTTGGTCTTTGAAAAAATGGTTGCCCTTTGACTTGGTGGCATGGAGGATGGAACGGTGGGCCGTGGTGAAGCGACGAGGGCTGTGGCCGACATTGGTATTGTAAACCCAGGCGTATTCCTGCACATCGTAAGCGTTCTCGTCCAAGAATTTCACCCGGAGGTAGGCGTTTTGCTTGGGGTAGTTCATCATGAAAAGATTGCCCGTTGGTTTCAACACCCTCATGCACTCCTTCGTCAGTCTGATGTACCAATCCACGTACTCGTTCCATTTGGTCACGTAAGTCTTTCCGTGGTAATTCATGCCCACCCCGTAGTCGGGGTCTCCGTACACCATGTCCAATGAGTTGTCGGGCAGGTCGGCAAGCACCTGCATCACGTCTTTCTGAAAGACTTTGTTCCTAAATTTATCGAGGCCCGCCATTTCTAACTTATTGAAAATCAATTTATTGAATTATTGCAACACAGAAACAACCTTCTCACCCCGCTTTACTATCCTGCCAATTGGTTCCACGAACTGGCTCAAACCATTTGCGGTTAGCAGCAACTTTACCTCCTCCAGACTTTCATTATTTACCGAAAATAGCAGCCCCCCGTTCGTCTGCGGGTCGGGCAAGAGGGTAAATGCTTCCAGCACGTTCACGCCAGTGCCGAAGCTGATTCTTTCCCCAAAGCTGCTCCAGTTGCGGGTGGTGGCATCAGGGAAAATCCGCTGCGCAATATACCCACGCACCCCTTCCAGCACGGGCAGTTTCTCGTAAAAAATCTCAGCGCTCAGGCCGCTTCCGTCGGCCATTTCAACGAGGTGACCGAGCAGGCCAAAACCTGTAACGTCTGTCATCGCCGTCACCCCGGGCAGGGTTGCAAGCAACTCCCCCACCCTGTTCAGCTTTGCCATGCTTTCTATCATAAGTGGTTGGTGCTCAGGCCTTAATGCGCCCCGTTTCTGGGCGGTGGAAAGCACCCCAACGCCAAGTGGTTTGGTCAAAAAGAGCCAATCGCCGACTTGTGCAGTGTTGTTTTTCTTCAAAAATTCGTGCTGTACCAGCCCCGTAACGGCCAGCCCGAAAATCGGCTCCGGCGAGTCAATGCTGTGGCCCCCGGCCAATGGGATTCCCGCTTCCCGGCAAATGCTGCGCCCCCCTTCCAGCACTCTGGAGGCCAGCTCGATGGGCAGTTTCTCCACGGGCCAACCCAGCACGGCAACGGCCATTAATGGCTTGCCGCCCATGGCATATACGTCGCTGATGGAGTTGGCTGCCGCAATGCGTCCAAAGTCGAAGGCATCGTCCACGATGGGCATGAAGAAATCGGTGGTGCTGATGATGGCCATGCCGCCACCGATGTCCATGACCGCCGCATCGTCCCGGCCCTCGTTGCCGACCATAAGGTTGGGAAAATGGGACTGCTCACCCAATCCGTTGAGGATTTGGTCGAGCACTTTTGGCGCTATCTTGCAGCCGCAGCCAGCACCGTGGCTGTATTGTGTGAGTTTTATCGCATCCATGATTTATGATTTGTTGGTGTTTAATTTTTTCAAAATCCCTCTTTGTTTGCCAAAGCCAAAAGCTGTTGGGCAATGGCAGGAACATCAAGGTTTGCCACCGCCAGTTCTACTCGATTTGAAAAATTGCCCTGCCCGGTGGAATGTGCGTAGGATTTGTCGTAGTAGTTCAGCGCAATGGCCGTGGCCGCTTCCACCCTTCCAGCCTCGAAGGCTTCAATGGCTTCCTTGACGTTGTTGCCCCCCATGCGCTTGGTGATTTTTACCAGCGCATCTAAAATATCTTCCTTCGGAAAATTGGCGTACCCAGCTACCAAGTGCCGAATCCGCTCCTCGAAGGGCAACTCTAGGTGTATCAATGGTGCCGATTTGAATTGTTCAAAAAAGCCAGCCGGAACGGCTACCCTACCAATGGTCCTGCTTTCGTTCTCCACCCAAATGCGGTGCTGGTGGTCCATCTTTTCCAGTTCGGCAAACAGGTTATTTTCAAACTGCTCGACCCTCGGCTGCGGCTCCTCGCCCAATGCCCCGAAGGCAGAACCCTTGTGGTTGGCCAATTTTTCGAGGTCTATGACCTGCTCCCCGAGGGTGGCCATCTGCTTCAAAATCTCCGTCTTGCCACTTCCGGTCTTACCGCCCAGTACCACGAATTTGCTTTTGCGAAGCGAAAACTGCTCTAACACATGGTGGCGGTATGCCTTGTACCCACCCTCCAAAACCTCCACATCGAATCCAGCGAAAGACAATAACGTCGCAAGGCTTCCGCTTCGTTGCCCTCCTCGCCAGCAGTGTATGGCGACCTTTCTTTTGGGGGCAAGGCGCATGGCCTCCCGCACGTACCACGACATTTTTGCGCCAGCAAGGTCCAAGCCCCGCAAGAATGCCCGCTCCGGGCTGACCTGTTTGTACAAGGTGCCTACTTCCACCCGCTCTTCGTCACTGAACAATGGGAGGTTTAGCGAACCAGGCACATGGCCTTGGGCGTGCTCCGCTGGGGTGCGCACGTCGAGGAGTACCCGGTCAGGCTCTAATCGAAAAAGTTGTGCTGGATTGATTCTCTTCAAAGCAAAAAAAATGTGGAATCTTTGGGTTTTCGGGGATGCGAAAGTAGGGTTTTTGGGCAGCTTTTAGCTGCTGTCTGCATACTTTATGTTACCCTATACCCCCTTTGTGGATAAATTAGCCGACTTCATCGAATCATTTAAAGGAAAAGGGAATGAACCATCATCTTCGGCACTCGTTAAAGTGCATATTTTTGCAAAAATTCTTCCGTCATGCGCATTTACTTTAGGGTATTTTCAGAAAGCGCCATGCAAGCATGGAGCCAATTATCTGGCAACAAATTGCGCAGCTTCTTGTCGCTGTTGGGAATCACCATCGGCATTTTCTGCATCATCGCCATACAGGCGGCCGTGAACTCCATGCAGGACAACGTGATGGGCAGCCTCCAAAAATTAGGTGACGATGTCGTTTATATCAACAAGATGTCGTGGACGGAAGACCCACACACCAATTACTGGAAATACCAGCGCCGACCCAACCCCAATTACAAGGATTTCGTGGCAATAAAAACCAAAGCAGAAACCGTTGGCGCAGCCTCGTTGCATGTCTTTGTTGGAATGAAAACCTTGAAATACCGCTCCAACTCTGTGGAAGGGGCGTTTTGCATAGCCGTGACCTACGACATGGACGAAATATTCAAGCCCGAGTATGAAAAAGGCCGATACTTTACGCCCGCCGAATACCAGCAAGGTGCAAACAAGGCCATCATCGGTTCAAAAGTGGCCGAGGAACTTTTCGGCACCGTGGAGCCTATCGGAAGAAGGATAAGGATGAGCGGGCGGGACTTGGAGGTAATTGGTGTTTTTAAAAGGTCAGGAAAAGACCTTCTAAAAGTGATGGACTATGACAATGGTATTGTCATCAACTACGAACTCGGGAAGAAAATAGCGAATTTAAAAAGTGAGAATGGCTTTGGTGTCTCCCTTAACGTCAAGGCAGCCGATGGCGTTGACATCGAAAAAATGAAGGATGACCTTACCGGTACACTCCGCCAGGAGCGCCGGCTTAAGCCAAAAGAAGAAGATAATTTTGCGCTCAATACCATTTCAATCCTCGCCAAACTGCTCGGAAGTGTATTTAGTGTCCTGAATTTGGTAGGCATCGTCATCGGGATGTTTGCCATCGTTGTGGGCATGGTAAGCGTGGCCAACATCATGTTTGTTTCCGTAAAAGAGCGCACGAACATCATCGGCATCAAAAAGGCATTGGGCGCAAAAAACGGGGTCATCCTGCTGGAATTCCTCATAGAATCTGTGATTCTCTGCATCGTTGGCGGCATATTGGGGCTTGTTTTTGTCTATATCCTGCTGGCGGTGCTCGAAAGTAGCCTTCCTTTCCCGGTGTACCTCGACCTCGGAAACATTAGTTGGGGAATGCTCATCTCCATAATAGTGGGCATCCTTGCCGGGGTCATCCCAGCCATGCAAGCCGCCAAGATGGATCCCGTGGATGCTATACGGCAGGGAGCTTAATTGGAGTTGGCAGACTGTCGAACTGCCAACTTTTTTTATACCTTTGCCCCGCTACGGTGATTTGTGGTTTTGCCATAAGTCTGAAAAGGGAATCCGGTGAAAATCCGGAGCAGTCCCCGCTGCTGTAAGCTCCATTGAATTTTTTGGCAAAATGCCACTGAATGGGTGAACTTGGAAATTAGAAATTGTGAAATTAGTTAGACCTGAATTTCTCAATTCCAAATTTCCAATTCCAATTTCGGGAAGGCGCCAAAAAAGGAGCGAGTCAGAAGACCTGCCGTTGCGTATTTTCTCAATTGGGCTTTCGGAGGAAAAGCCGGGGAAGAAACGTCGCAACCCGTTGCCAACGGCTTGACCATCAAGGCTTTACCGCCATCCTCGTTTCCAACCTGCATTCCTTTTTGCCCACCATCGGCAGGTAGTTTTGGTAAAATCCATTTGTCCATTTTTGCTTTTTTCCTTGCTTGCGCAATGTCCCGTTGTTGCTCAATCCGATACGCTGGTGCAATTGCCCACGGTAGAAGTGAGCGCTTCTTCTCTTCATACGGATTTGCCTGGGAGCTTTGCGGAAAAATGGTCAGCGGAAGATAATAAGGGACAAAGCGGAGGTAGCGTCGCCAATTTTTTACAAAACAAGACCGGGATTTACTTCAAAACCTATGGAGCTGGCAGCCTCGCCACCGCTTCCATCCGAGGGGCCAGTGCCAGCCAAACTGCGGTACTCTGGAACGGCTTTCAAGTGCAAAGCCCGATGCTCGGCCTGCTCGATTGGTCGCTGCTGCCCGTATCCTTTTCCGATGAAATCACTTTGCAACATGGCGGCAACAGTGCAGTTTGGGGAAGCGGGGCCATCGGTGGCAGTGTTTTGATGGAAAACAAACCAGATTTTGACACCAAAAGCCAAGTAGAATTGGAATTAGGTGTCGGCAGTTTTGGATGGAAAAATGGGGATATTACCGCCAAATTCGCCAACCAAAAATTCGCCACCGCCACCCGCATTTTTTACCTCTCTGCCAAAAACGATTTTGCGTACTCCCCGGCCCCCGGACTTGCTGAAAAACGCCAAACCAATGCTGGACAACGGCAAAGCGGGCTTTTGCAAGAATTTTATTGGCGCCCTTCGGGCAAATACCTTTTGGGTTGGCAGACCTGGGCCCAGCGAGCCTACCGGGAAATACCGCCCACCACCACCCAGACCCGCAGCACGGCCAACCAGACCGACGAGGCCCTTCGCACCGCACTGAGTTTTCATTGGCACCACCGTGAAAACAGGGTGGAAGCCAAGAGCGCCCTTTTTCGGGAATCCATTCATTACCGAGACCCGCAGACCGGGCAAGATGCCCCCAGCCACTTTTGGACCAGCATCAGCGAGGTGGAGTGGCGTCGGTTTCTTTCAAACCATTTCACCATACAATTCGCTGGTAATCAAACATTTATCAAAGCATTTATCAAAAACTACAAACCCTCGGCGAAGCGCAGTCAATCTGCCATGTTTGCCTCTTTGCGCTACACCAACCGCCATTGGAGCGCCCAGCTCGACGGCAGGTACGAGTTGGTGGATGGCCGTTTCGTGCCGTTCACGCCCTCCCTCGGCTTGGAACGAAGGCTGAAAGATTGGTTGAAAATCAGCGGAAAAGTCGGGCGGAACTACCGCCTCCCTACGCTCAACGACCTGCACTGGATACCTGGCGGCAACCCAGACCTGCTGGCAGAATCGGGTTGGAGCAGTGAAGTGAACACCGAATTAACCCTCAAAACCAACTTGCTTTCCTTTCAATTTACAAGTGCCGCTTTTTACCGCAACATCAAAAACTGGATACTCTGGCACCCAACTTCGGGGCAGCCGTTTTGGTCGGCCTCGAACATCGCATCGGTTTGGAGCAGGGGCCTTGAGAACAGGGCACACTTGGCCTTTTGCGGTGCTGCCTGGCGGATTAAACTGGATGCGGGCTACGACCTCATACATTCCACCAACCAAAAGGCAGTAACGCTTCCAAAAATAGAGGCTGGCCAGCAGTTGATTTATGTTCCTGTAAATCAAGGGTTTATGGGAGTGGAAGCCCGTTACAAGGGCCTTGGCATCTCCTATCGTCACCACTACACGGGTAGCGTCCTGACAGAGCTTGGCAGTTTGCCGAGCTTTCAAACGGGTAACTGTTCGATGGACTTCGAGCTGTCAATTCGTAGCATCCCCGTGAGATGTTTTTTGCAAATTGACAATTGCTGGGACGCCAATTACCGAGTCATCGAACGAAGGCCCATGCCCGGCAGGAGCTTTCAACTTGGGTTTTCAACCACTTTTACAAAAAGCTGATAATCAATTCTTTAACAAAAAAAAATAGAACAATGAAATCACTCAACATCCTTTTTATCCTTCTGACTTCCACGCTGCTTTCCGCACAATCGGTGGCTGATTTTGAAAACTTAAACGTGACGGTTGGCAACTTCCGCAATGATGCCGGAAGCACCAACCTTTTCAAAAGTGGCAATGTCGAGTTGCCCAACTACTACGATGCGACCTTCGATTACTGGACGGGATGGGCCATTTCGGCTACAACCGA
This sequence comes from Saprospiraceae bacterium UBA6168, assembly GCA_002435785.1. Taxonomy (GTDB): domain Bacteria; phylum Bacteroidota; class Bacteroidia; order Chitinophagales; family Saprospiraceae; genus UBA6168. Next base: position 22,842 of record DIUC01000086.1, read on the forward strand.
TGTGACCACTCCCGGCTACCTCAACCAGTACAGCGCCATCACGGGTGGGGGTGTAAATGGTTCGACTACTTATGCGGTCTGTTACATCTTTGGTAGCGAGGTCATGAACCTTTCGGGAAGTGCGGTTGGTGGCGTGGTGCAGGGATTGTACCTCACGAACAGCACTTACGCCTACCTGAGCATGTTGGAAGGCGATGGGTTTGCCAAAAAATTCGGCGGGGCGAGTGGCAATGACCCCGATTTTTTCAAAGTTACCATCCGAAAATACCTCAATGGTGAACTGGGGACGGACAGCGTGGAGTTTTACCTGGCCGATTTCCGCTTTGCCAACAACAGCCAAGATTACATCGTGAACGATTGGACTTATGTGGACTTGACTCCGCTCGGCAATGTGGACTACCTTGAGTTCTCGCTGGCCTCCTCCGATATTGGGACATTTGGCATTAACACCCCAACCTATTTTTGTGTGGACAATGTGACGACAAGCGATCTGCCCTCTGCCACACAAGAGGATTTTGCAGCCCCCAAAATTAAGGCTTGGCCAAACCCAGTGACTATCCAACTTCAGATTTCGTTGGAAGGAAACGAACTTGCAACCGTTTGTTTATCAAACGTTTATGGAGAAAAGCTATTGACCCAACCGCTCGTGCCAGGCAATAACCAATTGAATGTTTCTCAATTAGCGACAGGTGTTTTTACTTTGCAAGTGATACAAGGCGGAAAGGTGTTTTCGCAAATTTTCTTGAAACAATAGCAATGACCAAACTCACCACCACCAAAAAATACGCCCCCGCACTTCGAAAAAAGGCATTGGCGATTGCAGAAATCCTCGACCAGCTTTACCCGGAAACCCCCGTCCCACTGGACCACCAAGACCATTTCACCTTGCTGGTAGCGGTACTGCTTTCCGCTCAATGTACCGATGTGCGGGTGAACCAAGTAACCCCGACCCTTTTTGCCAAGGCGGACAACCCATTGGCAATGTCCAAAATGGATGTGAAGGAAATCGAAGACATCATCCGGCCCTGTGGCTTGTCACCTCAAAAGTCGAAGGCTATTTTGGGGCTTTCGCAAATCCTGCTCGAAAAACATGGCGGCGAAGTCCCGCAGGATTGGGCGGCGTTGGAGGCACTGCCCGGTGTCGGCCATAAGACCGCCTCTGTGGTCATGTCGCAAGGTTTCGGCGTTCCGGCATTTCCAGTGGACACCCATATCCATCGGCTCGCAGCACGTTGGGGATTGAGCAGCGGCAAAAACGTGGAACAGACCGAGCGGGATTTGAAAGCACTTTTCCCAGAAAACAGTTGGAACAAGCTGCATTTGCAAATCATTTTCTTTGGTCGGGAACACTGTCCAGCTCGGGGCCATGACCCATCCAAATGCCTGATTTGCAGTAAGTTTGGAATAAAAAATCCGCCAAAATGAGTCGAAAAACGTTGATTTTGGAAGCCTGCGTGGAAACATTAGAGGATGCCATTGTGGCTGAAAAAAGTGGCGCTGACCGAATTGAGCTTTGTGGCGATCTGAGCGTTGGCGGAGTGACGCCCTCGGAGTCGCTTACCAAGTCGTGCTTGCAATCCCTGCAAATCCCCATCATGGCGATGGTCCGACCCCGTGGCGGCAATTTTGTGTACTCGGCGGAAGAATACCAAACCATGAAAAACGACATTCATTTTTTCAAAAAAGCGGGAGTGGCAGGGGTGGTTTTTGGAATTTTGAATGAAAAAAATGAGGTGGATTTGCAACGGACAAAGGAGTTGGCGGAATTGGCGAAGCCGCTTTTGGTCACGTTTCACAAGGCCATTGACGATACGCCAGACCCCGTTTATGCTATCGAACTTTTAACACAAATACCTGGTATTCAACGAGTTTTGACTTCTGGTGGCCGTGAGACAGCGCTGGAAGGAGCAGCGGTTTTGCGCAGGATGAAAGCCGTCGGAGCAGGAAGAATCACGGTGCTGGCTGCCGGGAAAGTGACCAAGGAAAACTTGATGGAGGTTCATGCAGCCGTTGGCACATCGGAGTACCATGGGAAGCGGATTGTGTTTTAGGTCAATTTTGCGACAGCACGACGAATGTTGGCGATGTTGAGCAGCAGCAAAACAGCACAAAAGGCAAGGCCAACCACCCAAACGATGGTGTCCAAACCAGTCTTGATTTCAAAACCCTGATTCTCAAAGTAACCCACTTGCCAAAAGCGCATGGCTAAAAGGGCTGCAAATACCAACATCAACACCCCACCAAATTGAATGGAAAACCGCTTTGACAGTAGGCCGCTGATTTGAGCGGGATAATGGCCGGTTTCAAGCAATAAGCGTATTTCCGGCCTGCTTTGCGCCACCAACAGTTGGAAATTCAGTACAAAAACAAGCATGGAAAGGGATAAAATCAACAATCCCATTGCCCAAAGCACAGTTAGTACCACCTTCAACAGCACACCAAACTGGCTCCCAATAAGCCGACCCGTACTTACCTCGTAGCCTTTTTCCTTTAAAAAGGACTGAAAATCCTTGGACATTGGGTTCTGCAACTTCAAAATCAACCGAGAGGGAGGGCCAGGTTCTCCGCCAAAATTGGCATTGGCCCATACCATGAAGTCCGGTGGCACGAGTATGGAGTTGATGCGGTCGCTGAATCCCACGATTTTGCCATTAAACGACTGCTTGTGGCCTTGGCCACTGATGGTGATTTCCATGTTCAACTTTCCAATCGTTGATGGAGTAAGCTGTGGGAGCCCTTGGCTTGGGGCAAAGCCAAAATTATAGAGTGCCAAGTAATCTTTGGAAATGAGGACTGGCACTTGTTTTTGCCCCTCCGACCACCGAAACGATGGCTCATCCACATCAAGGAACTCATTCGGGACGGTCTCAAAAAACAGCTCCGTGTAAAAACCCAGCATGTCGCTGGATGCACCCGCCCGAAAGTCGTTGGCCGTGAACTTGCCTACGGACTCAATAAATGGTTTTCCTTCAAGCTCCGCAATATCTGCCTCGGTGAAACCCGATTTCACGCCGAGGGTGTTGAAGAGGTTTACCTTTTTGTTGATTTGAACATATTGGTCGCCGGGGTTGGCATCCCCACGCAACAACCTTTGGACATCAAGGTAGAACTGCAAGGTGCTGAGGAGCAGAAACAAGCCGATAAAAGTGCCAAGCACAGCACCAAGCAACAGCCATTTGCTCTTGCCGTCCCATAGGATTTTCTGAATAATTTTTCTGGTCTTGTTGGTCATCACTAAATTGAAAAAGGGCAATTGGCAGCAGCCAATCGCCCTTTTTTATACTATTGATTCAGTATTACTCAAGTTTGTACTTCACGGGAAGGTTGAACTGCACCCGAACTGCCCGGCCACGCTGCTTGCCTGGCTCCCACTTCGGCATTAGTTTCACCACTCGAAGTGCTTCATCGCCGCAACCTGCACCGATGTCACGTACTATTTCAGGAGCAGTGATGCTGCCGTCCTTTTCAACAACAAACTTCACGTAAACGGTGCCTTCCACGCCGTTTTCACGAGCAATGGGTGGATACTTGATGTTGCTGTAGATGAACTGAAGCATTTTGGTTTCAGCACAAGTCTTTTTCTTCGCCTTGTCGGTTTCATTTTCGCAACCTGGAAAGGCTGGTTGGTCTTCCACCACTTTGAAGATTTCCTCTTCATCTTCTTTTGGTGGTGGTGGAGGAGGTGGTGGTGGTGGCGCCTTTTCAATGACAGGAGGCGCAACCACTTGAGTTTCCTCTTGAATTGACTGGTCTTGCTGTATCACCGTCTCCACAGATATATCATCTGGAACCTCTTGAATAACTGGCGGTGGCGGCGGTGGCGGCGGCGGCGGTGGCTCCGCAGTACGTGGTGTTTCCATCTCAATCTCCTCATCCAAGGTACCCAACAAGCCTGACACATCTATGACCCTGTCATATTTAGTCCAGCTAAAGGCAAGAATCATGAGGATGATAGAGGCCAGTACACCGTAGTTTTGAAATGTTCCCCCCAAGCTGAAGGTGTCCACTTCCGGGTACTTGTTACGACCTTCCAATGGAGAGCCAAAAGTAGTACCAGCATGTTTAGCGGTGAGATTGCTCTCAGAACGCCGCTTGAAAACAGCCTTTACGACGAGGATAAGGGCAACGGTAAGCACCACAATGAGGATTGCAATGGTTACTACGAGCGATCCACTAATTTCGAAATCCATAACTGATTATGTTTTAGTGAAGTAAAATGTAAATATAAAAACCAGAACAGCACCCGCAAAGTTGGCCACCATGTCCCAAACTTCGAAGAACCTGTTTGGGAAGAAAGCCCACTGAACAAATTCCAGTGCGATTCCGTAACTTGTTACAAACAAAGTTGCCCAAAGGGCTGACTTGTGCGAAAGCTGTTTTTGTTTTCGTAAAGCCCAGATTACCAACCAATTGAGTACACCGTAAACAACCAAGTGCCCTATTTTATCAGGCGCAATGATTGAAGCCGGCATTTGAATGCCCGAGCTGGTAGAAAAAAAGAAAATCATACCTGCCCAAAGAATTGCTGGAAGAATAGGCTTCATTTCAAACAACCAACTATCTCAAGATGCACCTATTTTGAACTTTGGCGTAACTGTTTGATTTATTTTTCAAAATCAGCCGATAAGGTCGCCATAAGCGGCAGCATCTAGTAGGTCGTCGAGTTCACTTGGGTCACTCAGTTCGACCTTGATAATCCAACCGGCGCCATAAGGGTCGGCGTTGACAAGGGTTGGGTCGTCCCCACCGCTTTCGTCAATGCCTGAATTGAACTCAATCACCTTCCCCGATACGGGCATAAACAAATCTGATGTCGTTTTGACGGCCTCAACAGTACCAAAAACGGCTTCTCTGTCCAAAGATTCCCCAATGGTTTCAACTTCCACGTAAACGATTTCGCCAAGTTCACCTTGGGCAAAATCTGTAATGCCGACTACGGCCACGGTACCACCTTCGACCCGAATCCACTCGTGGTCTTTGGTGTATTTTAATTCTGATGGTACATTCATAAAGTTTAGCTATGTTTTGTTAATTTGACTCTACTGTAGAAAAGATTTTGAAAACACTGAAATATCCTTTAAGGACGGGAACTAAAGCAATGACATTATTTAGTATGGTAGCGACAACCAAAGAACTTCAATTAGTTCCACGTTGTAACTCGTTACACCTAACAATGACTGGAAAACGGTTCTGAGTAACTACATAAACGTTGTTCAGGCTTAGTCCTCTTTTGAACCGCCCAAATGTAGCGCATTTCTGAAAACTTAAAACCCAATTTCAAGGATAAATAAGAAAAGGCAAAAATATTGGCCAAAACGATGAAGGGAGGTGTTTGCCTTTTTTGAAAAAGCGCTCACATCGTTCCGTTGCCAAAAAAAAACCGGGCTTGCGCAAAAAATGCTTGCAAGCCCGGCGAAAACACGCTCTCTCTAATTTTTATCGTGCCAAGATATAGCTTTTTGTAAAAACCAAAACACCTGTTGGATCTTTTTTTGAAAATCTTGCGTTTTTTTCCTGTTAGGAGTCAGGGATATGGCCTCCAAACCAATAAAATCGGCACTCCACAAAGATGGATTCAACACCCAGCGTGGTTTGGTCCATTGAACCCATCAATTTTTTTTTTCAATATCCCTTTTCGCTTTCTTTGTAAAAAAAAGAAAAAGGAATACCTTTGCGCCCTAATTAAAAATTGAAATAAATTCTGACATGAAAACTGATATCCATCCGAAGAGTTACCGCAAAGTCGTGTTCAAAGATTTCTCCTGTGATGAATCTTGGATTACCTACTCTTGCGCACAGACCAAGGACAAAATTACTTGGGAAGATGGCAACGAATATCCACTTGTCAAACTGGAAATTTCGGCTGCTTCGCACCCATTCTTTACTGGCAAAATGAAATTTGTTGACACCGCTGGTCGTATTGACAAGTTCAAGAAACGTTTCGCAAATACGAAATTCAACAAGCCAGAAGCTGAATAATTCGTTTGCGTTGCCAACAACAAAAAAAGCCTCAACCTTCGTTGAGGCTTTTTTTGTAATATTGCCACATCAAGATAAATGGTCGGAATCTCATCCATTCTGAACTACTTAGCACCAGCACCCAAGCCTTTTTGATGAAAAATATCATTCTTTTCGACAACGAAACCAGGGACCACCTACTCCCTTTCACCTTCACTCGTCCGGTTTGTGAAATCAGGCTGGGAGCAATGACCAACCGGGAGCGGTGGGAAAAATGGATGAACGGCAAAGCCTCCTTCATCACGCAAGATTATCTCTCCGAGCGCTACGACATCACTATTTCCGAAGCAAATTACCTCATCAACGGCTCGGTCCTACCTACCCACGAAATCGTTTCCCTCATAAATCAAATGGAAAACGGGGGCGCCATGCTCCTCGATGGTGAACTCATCGCTGCCGTGCTCGACCGTGACCAATTCAACCGGCTGATGTACGATGACATCGACGACCTCAACAGCTTTGAAATCAAGGAAAGTCCTGTCTTGAAAATCAACCGCTTATGGGACATTTTCCTGCTGAACGAAAAAGCAATAATTTCTGACTTTAAACTCCTCACCACCGGGCGGGAATCACAACCTATCAGTAAAACAAACTTGGTAATGGGTGCCGGCCCAATTTTCCTCGAAGAGGGCGCAAAAGTGGAAGGTGCAACGCTCAATGCCAGCAAAGGCCCCATTTACCTCGGCAAAAATGCCGAGGTCATGGAAGGAGCAATGATTAGGGGCCCCTTTGCGCTGGGAGAAGAGGCCGTGGTGAAAATGGGCGCCAAAATTTACGGCCCTACCGCCATTGGCCCACATTGTGTCGTTGGTGGCGAAGTAAAAAACGTGGTCATGTTCGCCCACTCCAACAAGGGGCACGAAGGCTACCTCGGCAACTCCGTGATTGGGGAATGGTGCAACATCGGGGCGGACACTAACTGCTCCAACCTCAAGAACAACTGGAGCGAGGTCAAGCTTTGGAGCTATGTGACTGGGGAAATTGAACAAACCGACCAGTTGAAAATAGGCTTGATAATGGGCGACTATTCCATGTGCGGCATCAACAGCATGTTCAACACTGGCACCGTCACGGGACTTTGTTGCAATCTCTTTGGTGGAGGGTTCCTACCCAAGTTTATGCCCAGCTTTTCATGGGGCGGTGCCGACAAATTCACGACCTATATCCCAGAAAAGGCATTTGAGGCCGTGGAGCGCATGATGAGCATTCATGGATACCATCTCGGAGCGGAGGACCGGCTGCTACTAATGAACGTTTTTGAAGAAACAGCCAAATACCGCCCTTGGGAACAAAAGGAGGAAACGGGCCGGAAATTTTTCAAGCTGTTTGAATCAAAATCCTAATCCCCCCATTCATTTGTTTTTTTTAAAAAAAATATTGAGCTATCTCGTTGATATTCAATTGGATACGGCTTCGACTGCACTTAACCCCGTGCTTCAACTTTCGCTTCGCAATGGCCGTTTCTACCTCACCACTACCAATGCCGTTTACTCCCACGGTGACCTCTACGACAACTTCTTACAGGCTTTCAAAAAGCTTGATTTCGCAAAAAACAACTTCAACAACATCCTCGTACTCGGCTTCGCAATGGGCAGTGTGCCATATATGTTAGAGCGGGTTTTTCATCAAAAATTCCATTGCACCGGAGTGGAGGCTGATGATAAAATTGCGGATTGGGCCGAACGATTTGTGTTGCCGGAATTGACAAATCCTGTGAACTTACATCGCGGAGATGCCATTGATTTTGTTGAAAAATGCAGCCTACAATTCGACCTTGTGGTGATGGATGTTTTTCTGGACGACGTAATTCCCCAACAATTCGAAAGCGATGTCTATTTGCAAAAACTAAAAAACCTGCTTGGCCCAAACGGCTTGCTACTCTTCAACCGCCTCGCAGATACTCCAGTAGCTTTGGAACTGACCACTGATTTTTTTGAAAAAAAATTCAGTGGAATCTTCCCGGAGGCCAGTTATATGGACGTGAGCGGCAATTGGATTTTGGCAAATCGAAAGTGCTGGGATTGAAAACCAATCACCTTTCCCATCAAAGCCAAATTCCAATTGCAACCCACTGCCCACTCGAAATTGGGAACGGATAGGCACCACAAGTGCTTTGCCTCAGCCTCTTCCCAATAACAACCAAAATTACAACTTCACAATTTTTTCTACCCATTCCCCTTTTTCATTTTGGAGCAACAAGAGGTAGGTGCCGCTTGGCAAATGTCCAAAATCAAACAGGCGCTCACTCGTGGACAACACTGATAGCTGTTCCGTGAACACGGTTTTGCCCTGCAAGTCCCTGAGGAGCATTTGCAGCGATACGGGTTCGCTCACCATCAATTCCAATTGGATGTGCTGGCTGAAGGGATTGGGCCTCACTTTCACGGAAGTTAGTTCCTGAATGGCGCTGGTGGCTTCAATGACAATAAATATTTCGTTGGAAAAATACACGCAGCCAATGCCGACTTGCACACTGTATGTCCCGGTCTCATATACTATGTATGTGGATTGATTGGCATCAATAATGGGTACACCGTTCAACAGCCATTGATAATCACCCCAAACATCTTCTATCTGCAACACGCCGCTCGTTGTTTGGAAAATAAAGGGTGGTATCGTAAAAAAAGGCTCTGTGACTTCAAATGTTTCCTCGAAAAAACAACCTTCGGCGCTTGTCACCGTCACCGTGTACGCACCACCCGCCAAGCCTGTGCGGTCGAAGTCGGTGCTACCATCACTCCAGACCACCGAAGTAGGCAGGGCACTCGAATTGTTGAGCGTCAGGTCTATGCTGCCATCGGCCCCGCCTACACACAGCACATTGGTAGCTACCCCAGAAAGCGAAACGACATTTGCGGCAATCACCACAAATGTTTCTTCAAAAACACAGCCCTCCTCACTTGTAACTGTTACGCTGTATCCTCCTGCGGCCAAACCTGTGCGGTTAAGGTCAGTATTGCCATCATTCCAAATCACGGCAGAGGGTGCGGCATTTGAACCAATCAATATCAGGTCAATGCCGCCGTTGGCGATGGGGCAAGTCACATCAGTTACGATTCCAGTCAGCGAAATGGCGTTCAAAGCGACCACTTCAAAAGTTTCTTCAAAAACACAACCTTCTGCGCTCGTCACCGTCACGCTGTATTCGCCAGCGGCGAGGCCCGTGCGGTCGAGGTCGGAACTACCATCACTCCAAGCGGCGGTAGGAGCGGCGGTAGAACCGCTCAAAGTCAAGTCAATGCTGCCGCTCTCAGCTTCTTCGCATGGCACGTCGCTCGCCACGCCTGACAAGAAGATGGAGTTTAGGACAACCACTTCAAACGTTTCCTCGAAAATACAGCCCTCGACGCTCGTCACCGTCACACGGTGCTCACCAGCAGATAGGCCCGTCCGGTCAAAATCAATGCTGCCATCGCTCCAAAGGAACGTGGCGTCCAAAGCATCCGAGCCTATCAGGTTCATGTCAATGCTGCCGTTTGCAGCTTCCATGCAAGGCACACCGGTGACGACACCCGACAAAGAAATGGTAGGCGAAACAGCTATCGTAAATATTTCTTCAAGCACACACCCCTCGGCGCTCGTCACTGTCACGGTATAATCACCAGCCGCCAATCCCATGCGGTCGAAGTCAGTGTTGCCGTCACTCCAGGCAACAGCGACGATGGGCAAGGCCGAGCCTTCCAGCGTCAGGTCAATGCCGCCGTTGGCCGCTTCGGCGCAAGGCACGTCGGTCACATTGCCCATAAGGGAAAGGATGGCAGCCACCGTTATTTCAAAATTGTTTGGAAAAACACAGCCCTCCTCGCTCGTGACGGTCACGCTGTAATCACCAGCAGCCAAGCCCGTGCGGGTGAGGTCGGTGCTGCCGTCGTTCCAGATGACAGCGGCGGGAGGGGCAATTGTGCCTGCCAACGTCAATGCAATGCTGCCATCATCGGCATTGGAGCAGGGGATATTGTTCACCACGCTTAAAAGTGAAATGGAACCGGACACAGCGATGGTAAACGTTTCCTCGAAGGTGCAACCCTCCTCGCTCGTGACGGTCACGCTGTATTCGCCAGCCGACAAGCCTGTGCGGTTGAGTTCGGTGTTGCCGTCGTCCCAGACAGCACTTGCGGCAGTTGAGCCATTCAATGCCACATCAATGCTGCCGTTTGCGGCTTCGCTGCAAGGCACATCGGTTACGACACCTGTGAGCAAAGCATTGGAGGAAACAACGACTCCAAAAGTTCCTTCGACGACGCAGCCTTCTTCACTCGTCACGGTTACGCTATACGCCCCAGCGGCCAAGCCTGTCCGGTCGAGGTCGGTGCTGCCATCGCTCCAAAGAATAGAGGCTGGAGGGTTGACTGTACCTTCTAATGTCAGGTCAATGCTGCCATCGGCTGCATCGGGGCATAGCACGTCCGACACGGTTGCTGTGAGCGAAATATTGTTCAGGGCGATGATTTCGAAGTTGCCCTCAACGGTGCAGCCCTCAACGCTCGTCAAGGTGACGCTGTATTCGCCAACCGCCAAGCCCGTGCGGTCGAGGTCGGTATTGCCATCGCTCCAAATGACCGAGGCGGGTGCTGCACCCGTGCCTTCCAGTACCAGCAGGATGCCGCCGTCGGCATCGCCAGCACATGCAACATCGGTGATGGCGCTGACGAGCGAAACGGAGTTGGTGACAATGATTTCAAATGTTTCTTCAAATATGCACCCCTCGCCACTGGTGACGGTCACGCTGTACTGCCCAGCCGCCAAGCCCGTGCGGTCAAGGTCGGTGCTGCCGTCGCTCCAAATGACGGTGGCAGGCGGATTGTTCGTGCCTTCCAGGGTCAGGTCAATGCTGCCGTCGGCAACGTCGGGGCAGGATAACTCCGTGGAACTTGACGACATTGAAACCGTCTGCGTCGAAACCAGCGCTATGGTTTCTGCGGCCACTGAGCCGTTGGTTCCAGTAATGGTCGCCGTATAGTTGCCCGATGCGAGGCCCGTGCGGGTAGCCCCCGTGCCGCCGTCGCTCCAAGTGACCGTGGGTGCAGGGGTATTTAGTGAGAAATTGATTTGAATGCTACCCACGTTGGCGTTGGCGCAAAAAGATGGGGTCGCCACAATTTGATAAGTCCACTCCTCCGCTGCATCACGTAGGCGGTAAACGATGCCGTTGCTATTGCCTAGCAAAAAAAGCTCGCCGTTCTTGTTTTCCCCGAAGGAAACCAATTGGTTGTTCACGAGGTCGGCAATCTGGGTGTTCGTCCAGCCGCCCAAGCCATTTGGCACCACCGACCAGACGCGTCCAGAACAGTAGTCGGTGTAGAGGTATTTGCCGTAAAGCTGCGGATAGTTGAAGCCCCGATAGACGAAGCCGCCCGTCACGGAGCAGCCCAGCGAGCCGGAGTTGGCATATTCTGCCACTGGCATGGTCAGGGTGTTTACATTGGGACAATTGCTCGTATTGAAGGGGTGGGCACCTTCGTAGCAGCGCCAGCCGTAGTTTTCGCCGCCGTTGCTGCTGGCAGGTTGGAAATCAATTTCCTCCCATGCGTTTTGCCCCACGTCGCCAATCCAAAGGTCGCCCGTCGTCCGGTCGAAACTGAACCGCCACGGGTTGCGCAAGCCGAGCGCCCAGATTTCATTGAGGGTGGTCGGGTCGTTGACGAAGGGATTGTTGGCAGGAACGGCATAAGGCGAACCGCTGTCCACGTCTATGCGGAGCATTTTGCCGAGAAAGGAGTTTTTGTTTTGACCAAATCCTTGTGGGTCGCCACCTGAGCCGCCATCACCAAGGCCAATATAGAGGTAGCCGTCGGGGCCGAACTTTAGGCAGCCACCATTGTGATTGCTGAATGGTTGGGTGGCTTCGAGCAGGATAAGCTCGCTGTTGGGATTGGCGATGTTGGGGTCGCTGGCCGAAACGGAGAAGCGGCTCACCTTGGTGTTGCCATTGTTGTTGGTGTAATTGACGTAGAAAAAGCCATTCTGTTCGTAGTCGGGATGGAAGGCAAGGCCGAGCAGGCCCTGCTCGTTGCCATTGGAGCCAACCCTGGGGTCAATATCGAGGAAGGGCGAGGGCAGCTTGATGCCGGCCTTGGTCAGTATCCAAATCTTGCCGCCCTGCTCCACGACGAACAGGCGGTCGTCACCACAATGGGTGATGTCGCAGGCACGAGTGAAGCCGGCGGCAAAGTTTACGAGGGAGATTTGTGCTTGTGTTTTCCAACAAATCAATAAGGTGAAAAGGAGTAGTGTGGTGATGTTTTTCATACTCAATGTATTAAGTGAAAGGTGAAATGGCCATTGGAGAAAAGGGGTTGGCGGTTACTGAGCTTAGAAAGGTGTTATTTCGGGTGCGTTGCAAACTTAATTTTTTGAACACGCCCCACGCCTAATTTGGCAATTCAATTTTTTCAAAAGACAAACTTAAACCCTTTTGCGAATTGCTACCCCTCCTCGATTGATCCTGCTTTCATCAAAAATCAAATTCCAACTGCACCCCCTCCCCTATCCCTTCCCGTTCCAAATTGGAAACCGAAATGCCCAGCAGCCGCACCGCCTCAAATTCTTCCCGGCTTGCCTCCAACAGTTCAAATGTCGCCTGTTGCAATGCATCCAAGCTGCGAATTTCCCCACCAAAAGACCTGCTGCGGCTGATGATTTTGAACGCTGGTGTCTTCATTTTCAGCGTCACCGTCCGCCCAAAATTGTCGTGCTTGGCCATGTGGTCGAATACGGTCTGAATGATGGGCAAGAGGCGCTCCTTCATCTCGGTGGTGTCGCTCACGTCCTCGAAAAACGTGCGCTCCGCCCCGATGCTCTTGCGGATACGATTGGGGTTCACGGGCCGGTGGTCCTCCGCCCGCACGATGCGGTAGTAGTAGCGCCCCGATTTGCCGAAGCGCTGCGACAGTTCGATTTCAGTCAAGTTACGCAGGTCGCCACCCGTGCGGATGCCCATTTTCTTCATGCGCTCCGCCGTCACTTTGCCGATGCCGTGGAACCGTTCAACTGGCAGTTTTTCCAAAAAATCGAGTGCTTCTTCCGGCAGGATGGTCTTCATACCGTTCGGCTTGTTGATGTCACTGGCCACCTTCGCTAAAAACTTGTTGAAGGAAACGCCCGCCGAAGCCGTCAGCCCGGTCTCCGCCTCGATGCGGCGGCGGATGTCCATGGCGATTTGCATGGCGGAGAGGATGCCCTTCTTGTTTTCGGTCACGTCAAGGAAAGCTTCATCGAGCGAGAGCGGCTCCACGAGGTCGGTGTAGTCAAGGAAGATGTCCCGGATTTGGCGGGAAGCTTCCTGGTAGGCAGGGAACCGCCCACGCACGAAGATGATGTTCGGGCAAAGCCGCTGCGCCGTGATGCCGGGCATTGCGGAGCGAACCCCGTAGCGCCGGGCCTCGTAGCTGGCCGAGGCCACCACGCCCCTCGCCCCGCCGCCGCCCACGGCGATGGGCTTGCCCCGCAGTTCGGGGTTGTCCCGCTGCTCGATGCTGGCAAAAAAGGCATCCATGTCTATGTGGATGATTTTGCGGTAGAGGAGGTAGGTTGGATTCACGATTAGGTTCCCTTTGGGAATGACAAAGAGTTGCCAAAAATCGGGGATTATTCTATTTTTGTTGAAACGAAATTGATTTCAATGAATGTCACAGTTGATAAATTAGACCTGATTCAGCAAATTTTGCTCATCAAAGATGAGAAGATGTTAGAAGCTATTGCCAGTTTGATTCAAACGAAACGAAAGTCTTCGGATGAAGTAGATGGTTGGGAAGAACTGCCGAACTCGGTCAAATCTTCTATAGAAATCGCACAAAAGCAGTTTGAAAATGGAGAAGGGATTCCATTAAACGAAGTCTTAGCGAAATACCGAAAAAGGTATCAGGTATGAATCCATTTGTCACCATCTCAACCAGGGCAGATGAAGATTTGGATTCAATTCTCGCCTACCTTGAAGCAAGTTTTGGCGTTTTAGCTGCCGCAAATTGCTTGGATGAAATCGAAAAATTGTGCTGGGACGTGGCCGCCTTTCCCTTTGCTTTTCCAGCCTACAATAGAAAAAAAGTCCGGAAGGCCGTTGTAAATAAGCACCTTTCCATGTTTTATCAAGTTCGGAAAGACACCATCGAAGTGCTGTCATTCTGGGACAACAGACGGGATATTGAAAGCCTTGACCTCTAAACCCCGTCCAAATGGGTGGGGTTTAGAATACCCGCTGCTGCTCAATGCTAGCAAAAAAGGCATCCATGTCATTGTGGATGATTTTGCGGTAGAGAAGGTAGGTGGGATTGTTGGCCACGGCAAATTAGTCCGCGTAGTATGTCTCAAGCAAGTTCTTTACGTTCAACTTTACGCCATTCAATAAAACCATTTCTTCGCTCCAATTCCCCGTTTCCCAACGTTTACCCGGCACGGCTAGCATGAACTTCTTTGTTTTGGTAAAAATCCAAAGCACCTGCTTCACCCCAAAGTCCAATAGCTGGTCGGTCTTAGTGTGGCAATAGTCCATTGGGTCGGGCATTTCCTCCAAGTCGGCTTTGGTGTCCACTTCAATCACCAATTCTGGTGGGATTGCAGCGTATTTATCCTCATTTTTAGCAGCAATTAAGTCCTTTTTCAAAAACACGGCGATGTCTGTGTTGCGCCATGATTTTTTTGAAAACTGGATGCCCAATTCGCTGGAAAGCACGGTGTAATCCTTGCCCAATTGCAGTTTGATGGAATCCTTTATCAGTTCAATGAGCAGGGATTGGAGGATGCTTGTTCCCATAATTTGTTCGAGGGTTTTTGTTTTGTTCAGTACGTCCTTGTAGCCACGGTAGTAAATGGGCTGGCCTTCGTCCATCTCATAAATCAGGGCGGACGGAATTTTCTCGACTTGGGGTTTTGAAGTGATTTCACCAACCATTCGATAAATATTAGATTTTTTTAATCAACATTCACGCTGCCACCGCTTCCACCCTCCCCTGAAGGTTCGGCTGCGACATTCCCGAAACAATATCCCCCGCAGCTACACCGGCAGCTACCAGTTCCTCGTCAATCTTGGCATCCGTCCGGTTTTCCTGCACCCAAACCTTGCCGTTGATGATGTCAAAATGGAAAACGGAATAATAGACGTGCTTGTCTTGGTGCCAGCCCATGCGCACGAGTTGGTAGTGGTGGTTGGCGGTGTCGGCTACAACCTTGTTTTCCACGCTGGGCATGAACGGGGACTTGATGGCGGCGTATTCCCGCAGCACTTTTAATATAGCGGACTGGTATTTTTTTAGCTTTTCCATTTGATGATGGTTTGGTTACGAGGTTCAAAAATAATGTAATTGCCAAGATTTCACAACAGAACTTGCCACCCATTTTCTCCAAATTCTCCCTACCTTCGCCCCCCGAAATTCAACAAATGCGTCTCAAGACCCTCGAAATAAAAGGCTTCAAGTCGTTCGCCGATGAAACGGTCATCCATTTCAACGAGGACGTGATTGGCATTGTCGGGCCGAACGGCTCTGGCAAGAGCAACGTCGTGGACGCCATCCGCTGGGTGTTGGGCGAGCAGAAGAGCAGCGAACTCCGCCTCGACACCATGACCTCGGTCATCTTCAACGGCACGAAGACCCGCAAGCAGGGCGGCATGGCGCAGGTGACGCTGAGTTTCGAGAACACCAAGAACCTGCTGCCCACTGAGTACAATTCCGTGGCCATCACCCGCAGGCTCTACCGCAGCGGCGAGAGCGAGTACCAGTTGAACGGCGTCGTCTGCCGCCTAAAGGACATCACCAACTTGCTGATGGACACGGGCATTGGCTCCAACAGCTACGCCATCATCGCCCTCGGCATGGTGGACGAGATTCTGGCGGACAAGGACAACGCCCGCCGCAAGATGTTTGAGCAGGCCGCTGGTATTTCCAAGTACAAAATCAGGAAACGGGAAACGCTCCAAAAACTGCAAGCCACCACCGCCGACCTGGAGCGGGTGGACGACCTCCTGTTTGAAATCAACAACAACCTCAAATCGCTGGAGCAGCAGGCCAAACGCACGAAAAAGTATTTTGAACTAAAGGAAGAATACAAGGACTTGGCCATCAAATTAGCGGCGCTGAAATCGGAGTCGCTGAAGGCCAAGTACAAAGAGGTGAAGGATTCGCTGGAAAAAGAGGAGGACCGCTACCGTCAACTCGAAGTGGAGCAGCGGCAAATGGAGGCGGGCTTGGAGCAGCAGCGCAAATCGAACCTCGACCAAGAGCAGGCCCTGAGCGAGCGCCAGCGGGAGATGAACCAACTCGTCGGGCGGATACGGGATGCGGAGAACGAGCGCCGGGTGCTGGAGCAGCGCATCAGTTTTGTGGAGCAAAACAAGTCCAAGTCGCAAGAAGCGATTTTGATAGCAAAATCACGCATTTCGACGCTGGAGGAGGAAATCGCCAACTACCGGGAGACGCTCCAAGAAGACCGCCGCATGGAGGGCAAGCTCGAACAGCAGCTCGAAGCCGCCGAGAAAAAGCTCCATGACATCCGCCAGAGCCACGGCGAAATGAAGGCTGGCTTGGACGCCATCATGCAGAACCAACAGAAGGTAGAGCGGGAGCTGTATGAACTCGAAAAATCCAAGGCCGTCAACGCCAACCAGATGGAGAACCTCCGCCACGACATTGCCCACGGCGAAGAGGAGGTGAAGAACCGGCGGACAGAAACTGAGTCACTGGGTGCTAAAATCAAGGAGCTGGAAAAGGAGGAAGCCGAGCGCCGAACCGCCCTCGAAAGCCTCGAAAAAGCAGAAGAACAGCGCCGCCTTGATATTGCCGAAGGCGAAAACAAACTCGACGAACTCAAGAGCCGCATCCAGAAAATACACCGGGAATTAGACGCCAAGCGCAACGAATACAAGCTCACCAAAAGCATGGTCGAAAGCCTCGAAGGCTTCCCGGAGAGCATCCGTTTTTTGAGCAATGCGAAAAACTGGACCAAGCAGGCACCGCTGCTTTCCGACCTGATTTATGTGGAGGTGGACTACCGGGTGGCCATCGAAAACTACCTGGAACCCTACCTTAATTATTATGTGACGGAGAACATCGAGGATGCACAACAGGCCGTGCAATTGCTGCAATCTGCGCAAAAAGGCAAGGCCAATTTCTTCGTCAACGACAGCTTCAAGGACTTCACGCCGAGCATCGCCATGCTTTCGGAGGGCATGAGGCCAGCCACCGATTTCGTGCAATGCGACCCGGCTTACCGCAACCTCATCAGCTATTTGCTGGACAATGTGGTGCTGCTGGAAAAGGAAGATGTTGCGAAGCAAATGGCTACCGACAGCATGACTTTGCTGGCAAAATCGGGCCGTTTCATACAGCGCCGCCACAGCCTGAGCGGGGGCAGCGTGGGCTTGTTTGAGGGCAAAAAAATCGGGCGGAAGAAGAACCTCGAAATCCTCGACAACGCCATCAAACGGGGCGAAGAAGAAGAGAACGTGCTCTCCACCGAGATGTACAACCTCAAAACGAGCATCGAAAACCTGAAGGCGAAGCAATCACGCCAAGCCATCCAGCAGGAGCAGCAAATGCTGAACAAAGTCTCGCAGGAGCGGGTGTCTTTGGCCGCCCGTTTGGAGAGCTTCGAGTCATATATCCGGGACGTGGACGCTAAAAAAGCGGCGACTTCTGAGCGCATCCATGCATTGGAAACGGCCAATGCGGAAATCGAACAACAGCTCGAAGACAAGTTCCAAGTGGCCGACGAAGCCCGCAAGCAAATCAGCAACACGGACGGCAGCTACCGACTCGTGGCCGAGGAAATGAGCAACGCTAGCACCGATTTCAACAACAAGAACATAGAGTTCATCAAGCAGCAGAACAAGGTGTCGGCGCTGCAACGGGAGCTTTCCTTCCGGGAAAAACAATTGGACGAGACCAAGGCGACCCTCGCCACTAACCAGCGTTCGCTCGACCAATCGGGCAGCGAGGTGGCGCAAATCAACGACGATATTGAAAAGCTGGTGAAAGGTTTGCAGGAAAATTATGCGCTCCGCAAAGAGCGGGAAGGCACGCTTTCCGCTGCCGAGCAGGCGTTTTTTGGGGCACGGAACAGCATCCACGAAATCGAGGACAAGCTGCGCCAACTCGCCCGCCAATCGCAGGATTCGCAGATAAAAATCAACAACCTTCGGGAGAAGTTCAGCGACACGAAATACCAGCTCACGAACATTGCGGAGCGACTGAGAATCGAGTTCAACCTGAGCATCAACGACCACGATGCCCTGACTTTGACCGAGGAGCAACGGGTAGGCTTAGACGAAAACGACCTGCAAATCAAGGTGGAGCGCATCAAAGGCCGCCTCGACAACTACGGCGAAATCAACCCGATGGCGATGGAAGCCTATGACGAGATGAAGGAGCGCCATGAAAACATCACCACGCAGCGGGACGATATTTTGAAGGCCAAGGACGACCTGATGGAGACCATCAAGGAAATCGAGGAAACTGCAACGGCGCAATTCCTCGAAGCATTCGGCAAGGTGCGGCTCTTTTTTATAGACGCCTTCCGCAGCCTGTTCACGAGCGATGATACCGCCGACCTCATCCTCCTCGACCCAGAGAACCCGTTGGAAAGTGGCATCGAAATCGTTGCGAAGCCTAAAGGAAAGCGCCCGCAAAGCATCAGCCAGCTATCGGGTGGGGAAAAGACGCTGACGGCCACTGCCCTACTCTTCTCGCTTTACCTGCTGAAGCCTGCCCCGTTCTGTATCTTCGACGAGGTGGACGCCCCGTTGGACGACGCCAACATCGAGAAGTTCAACAATATCATCAAGGATTTCAGCAAGGACAGCCAGTTCATCATTGTGACGCACAACAAGCAGACAATGGCCGCCGTGGACACGATTTACGGGGTTTATATGGCGGAGCAAGGGGTTTCTGCGGTGGCTCCCGTGGATTTTAGGAGCTTGAAGAATGATTTAGTGATGCAAGAAGTGGAGAATTGATATAAAACAAAGGTCGAGCTATCAAACGGATAGGTCGAGCTTACTTTTTCAAGCTCCTACTGCCAAAAAGACAGGTCGAGCTAGTAAATAGTGAGGTCGAGCTATCGAATAGTGAGGTCGAGCTATCAAACGGATAGGTCGAGCTTACTTTTTCAAGCTCCTACTGCCAAAAAGACAGGTCGAGCTATCAATTGAATAGGTCGAGCTTACAAAAGGGTAGGTCGAGCTTACTTATTTGAACTCCTATTGTCAAGAAGCCAAGTTGAGCTATCAAAGGAAGACTTTTCCGCTCGCCGCTTATTCCAGCTTCCATGCTTTAACGACCCTCCTATCCCTTGCCTTGTGCCTTTCGTAATAAACATCGAACAAAGCCGCCCGTTCTGCCGCTCCCAACCGGTATGGCTCATCGTAAAATCCTTTTGCGTTTCGTTGCCTAAAAGCCTCGTACAGCGTGACCGCACAGGCTACGGACACATTCAAGCTCTCGGCCATGCCGACCTGTGGAATTATAAACTTGCCATCGAGCAGCGGCTCCGAGACCGTAGAAATGCCCCGGTGCTCGTTCCCAAAAAACAAGGCAACCGATTCCGTCAAATCCAAATGGTGGAAGTCGCTGACCCCCTCGCCGAGCATGGCGCCCAACACTTTGCCGTATTTCGACTTGAGCTTTTCAAAACAAGCTTCGGCGTCCGTGAAGTAGTGCGCATCCACCCATTTGCCAGCACCCATGGAGGTGCGCTTGCCGATTTTCACGTACTTGGTTTGTAGGTGGGCGTCCGTGTTGAGGATATAGACCTCGGCGATACCCACCGAGTCGGCAGAGCGGAAGACGGCTCCGATGTTGTGCGCATCCGTTACGTTTTCCAGCACCACGGTCAAGTCCGGCTGCCGCCGATTGACTACTGCGTGGAATTTATCAAGTCGCTTTTGTTGCATAAAAACAAACCAGTCAATTTAGCCATTGGTCATTGCGTCATTAGTCATTGGTGTCAGTGATTTGATACAATGACCAATGACTATAATGACTAATGACTCAATGACCAAAGACCACCTAATCCGCTGGCTGCAAATGAAAATCCCTGAATCTCAGGATATGCACGAAGGTGTTCTCCATTTGGTCGAAGTAGTTCAGGTCTTCCTTGTGCTTTTCGGGGTACAGCACGACCCTGTTGAACTCGAACCGGCCATGCAGGACGTCGGATGGTGAAACGTCTAATTTTTGGGCGAACCCCTTTCCGTGCTTGGCCAACATTTTCCCGAAATACAGCATCACGTCATAGCCCAAGTACGCCTCCTCGTTGGGCACAGTGCCATAGGTTTGAAAGTACTTCTTTTTGAACTGCTTGGCCCGCTCGTCGTTGGGGTCAATGTACGAGGCGCTGCTCACGTGCAATTGCAGCTTCTCAAAATACTCAAAATCAATCTGCTCGAAATCCAGCCACATGCTCATGCCGTACACCATCACATCCTCCCCCTCGCCTTGTTTGGCAATCAATTGGCGAAGCAGCGAATAGATGAACGTTTGGTTGGACCAAGAAGGCACCACAAAGACCGTCGTGGTACCAGGCTTGAAGTACTGCGAGATATTGATATTGTGGAAGTTGGCCGCACCCTCCGGCACCAAGAGTTCCTTGAATTTCTTCCCCGTTTTGCCCTTTTCAATCAAGGTATTGGCGTCCTGAAAATACTTGAACCTTGCCTTCTCCTCCGACTTGTCCAAAGCCACCAGCACCACGTTTTCCGGCTGGTGCCGTTTGCGGATGTGTTTGGTCATTGCTTCGCAATGCGTCTTGAGCGACGGGTTCACCTGTATATAATAAGGATTGTTCTCAGCGACACCCATCTGTGCAGTGTATGGCACCACGAGCGGCGTTTTGTTCTTCTTGGTAAATGCTTCCATGATGTCCACGTTGTCCCGCTTATAGGGGCCAATGATGAGGTCAGCCTTTGGCAAGTCGCCACTTTTCAGGAGGTTGTTGACTTTGGCGGTAGAAGCTTCGGAGTCGAGGATACTGACGTTGAACCTTGCCCCATCATTCTCCAAGTTTTCGTAGGCCAATTTTGCGCCAGCGTAAAAGTTCACCGCCCAGAGCGAGTTTCCTGGCACTCCGTTGGAAGAGCTGTTTGCCAAGAATGGCAACAAAATGGCAATGTCCCCGGTGTTGTTGCCACTGCCAGTGGTCGTTCCGCCAGTGTTGCCACCCGTGGTTGGCTTGGTGCCCCCGCCGCCATTCATCGGGCTGTCCGTCTTGATGGGCGGGTACTTGTCCGCCCCAAGGTCCTTCCATTGGACGGTGTCCACTTTTTCGTTGACCTCATAAACGGTGCGATAAGTGCCCGTCTCGGGGTCGTATATCTTGGTGCCTTGGATGTCGCCAAACTCTTCATCCTTATAGACCTTTTCCTTGGATGGGTCGCTCGCTGGCTTGAACCACGCACAAGCTGGTAAGAAAGTAGCTAAGCAAACGGCAATGAGTGCCATCTGGATAAAACCAAAACTGACCGTCCTTTTTCTCATGTTGCTATGTTTTTTTTGAAAAATCTTCCTTTCACTTTGAACCAAAGCATACCTCAGACCTCCAAACCTCAAACCTCTTTATCATTCCCACTCTATCGTCGCCGGAGGCTTGGTGCTGATGTCGTACACCACCCGGTTGATGCCTTTCACGTTGTTGACGATTTCGTTGGAAACCACTGCCAGGAACTCGTGCGGCAACCTGCTCCATTCCGCCGTCATGCCGTCCATCGAGTTCACCGCCCGAAGCACCACCGTCTTTTCGTAAGTGCGTTCGTCGCCCATGACGCCGACCGACTGGATGGGCAGCAGCACTGCTCCAGCCTGCCAAACTTCGTCATAAAGCCCAAATTTCTTCAAGTTTTTGGTAAAAACGGCATCTGCCTCCTGCAAAAGCGCCACCTTCTCCGGCGTGATGTCGCCGAGGATGCGCACCCCAAGCCCCGGCCCCGGGAACGGGTGCCTGTTCAGTATCTCCGTCGGTATGCCCAACTCCTTGCCTACCCGGCGCACCTCGTCCTTGAACAGGGAGCGCAATGGCTCCACGATTTTCAGCTTGAGGAGGTCGGGCAAGCCGCCAACGTTGTGGTGGGACTTGATGGTGACGGACGGGCCATGCACCGACACCGACTCAATCACATCGGGGTAAATTGTGCCTTGTCCCAACCACTGGATTGCGGATTGCGGATTGCGGATTGCGGATTGGCTGCTCGAATCCGCATTCTGCATTCCGAAATCCGAAATCTTTTTTGCCTCGTCCTGAAAGACCTCGATAAAGACCCGACCGATGATTTTGCGTTTTTTCTCTGGTTCGGTGGCACCCGCCAGCTCGTCGTAAAACCGCTGCTTGGCATCAATGCCGACCACGTTCAAGCCCATTTGCTGGTAGCTGTCGAGCACTTCCTGGTATTCGTTTTTGCGGAGCAACCCGTTGTCCACAAAGAAACAAATCAGTTGGTTGCCAATGGCCTTGTGCAACAACTCGGCGGCCACCGTGCTGTCCACGCCGCCGCTCAGTCCCATCAGCACGTGCTCGCTGCCGATGCTTTTGCGCAGCTCCGCAATTTTTTCTTCGATGAAATGGGCGGGTGTCCAGTCACCCCGGCAACCAGCGATGTTGATGACGAAGTTGCGGAGAATGGTGAGGCCATCGAGGGTGTGCGTCACCTCCGGGTGAAACTGGATGCAGTAAACCGGGGCAGCAAATGCGCCCTCCTTCGACCGGAAGGCGGCCACTTCCACGCTCTCCGTGCTGGCCAATAGTTCGAACTGCGCTGGCAGCTTCACGATGGTATCGCCGTGGGACATCCAGACCTGTGAATCGGCTGGCACGTCCTGCAACAAGGCACCTTTAATGTGGATTTTAGTGAGCGCCGCCTTGCCGTATTCCCGCTTTTCGGAGCGCTCCACCTGTCCGCCGTAGTAGTCGGCGACGAGCTGCGCCCCATAGCACACACCCAACACGGGCCGCTGGCCAACAATGGCATCGAGGTCGAGCCGCAGCGCATCTTCCTGCCGCACCGAAAAGGGGCTGCCGCTGAGGATGATGCCCTTCACGCTGTCGTCAAGTGCAGGCACTTTGTTGTAGGGAACTATCTCGCAGTAGGTGTTCAGCTCCCGCACTCGCCGAGCGATGAGCTGGGTATATTGTGAGCCAAAATCAAGGATAAGTATTTTGTCCGTCATGGCGGCAAAGATAGTGCGAAAGGTTGGAAATCAAGCAAGGGGGATTTGCGGGGGATGGGGGGAGGGGGTGATTGGAAGAGCAGCGACGGGGAGGGTCGAAACCTCCCTTGTGTTTGGCTACAGCGGAATCTTATAATCCGCCCAATCCGTGATTCAGACACCATTATGTCTGAATCGCAGATTAAACGGATTAATGGATTACACGGATACGCCCCAAGTCACATTCAGCGAAATCTCTTTATCCGCCTAATCCGTGATTCAGACAACTTCCGTCTGAATCACGGATTAATCAGATTTCAAGATTACACGGACACCACACATCCAATTCAGCGAAATCTCTTAATCCGTCTAATCCGTGATTCAGACACTTCACTTCGTCAATACCAATCTTTTAAACTCCATGCTTTTTGAGCCGAAATTGATAAGCAACCCTACTTCAAGGCGATAAGCTTTTAGGTAATTTAGTGCTTGCGCCAAATGCACATCCTCTAATTTTATCAAAGCCTTCAATTCAACCAAAACCTTTCCCGCTACCACAAAATCTGCTCTTCTCGTACCGATAGGTGATTCAAGGTCTTTGTAAAATATCTCTTGTTCAATTTCACGGGCGAAGTCCAACCCCGCCTTTCTGAACTCATAGGCTAAAGCCCGCTGATAAATTACCTCCTGAAATCCATTCCCCAAAAACTTGTGTACTTCAAATGCACACCCGATTATTTTCTGTGTAATCTCACTGTGTTTTAAGTTTTCATTCATAGTGGCGTTGTTGCATGAAGAAATTGG
>DIUC01000010.1 GCA_002435785.1 Saprospiraceae bacterium UBA6168
GGACTTATTTCACAGTCTGCGTTACTTACAATTTCAACACCTCTAAGGAATTGTGTGCTGGTGTTGGCAATTATAGTATTGTTGGTAATATCCATCCTATCTATTGCATAATCACCACCCGACACAAAGATGCCTTGTTTTTGATAAGTAGCACCATTCATGTTTATCGTATTGCGATTGATGGTGTTATGGGCAACAGCCCCGCTCAAATTGCTCCTGTCCAAAGCAATCCCCAGATTTATGTCCGAGCTAACTTCGTCCATGTTCAATAAATTGTTGTGGATGTTTACAAGTTCGGTACTGTTGTTCTGTGAAAGGATGCCAAAATCGTAATTACCCAACATAATTGAGTTGCGAATTTCAAAATCGGTTCCATTTGTTTCTACCCCTGTATCAATGCAATTTTTGAAATTTGGCTTTCCGCTCACAATGCCAGCCGGGGAAACATATTTTTCACGGACCAATAAAGAACCACCATCTGCATAAATGCCAACTCCACCATTTTGAAGTGGAAGGCTGTTCTCCTCGACCATGTTTTCGAATTTGTTCATAACGACTATCACATCAGAACCTTCAGCAAATATGCCATATTGAAGGCGCTTAAAAGTATTGCTGACGTTGAGGCCACCACTGATAGAAGCCGTCGTATTGTTCAGGTAGATGCCTGCATAGGAAAAGCTACCATAGAAGCTGTTGGAATTCAGTGGCGAATCACAATCAAAGGTGTTTTTGGTAAACCCGGTGAATATAAGCCCAGCCTGGCCTGAAACAGCGTCTCCACTTCTAATTCCAATGTTGTTCCTGTTGAACACGTTGTTGGAGAAAAAGCAATCAAGCCCATCATCAATGGTGAAAGTATTTTCTGCATCCTCGAATTTAGAATTAACAATTTTTGCGCTTCCGCCGGGATTCTTTATGGATATACCCTTCCACATGGCCGGGCATGAAAAAAATGAAGACCCGTAAGCGTAAATTTTGCTCGTTCCAAAGGTCACAATCGACGCATTTGCGGCCATTTTTACAGTGCAGTTTTCAAAACCAGTGGTCTCGTCCAGCACGAGTGTTCCATAAATTAGGATTTTTTTTCCTGACCAAGCTTGGCCAAATGCGGGATGTGAAGGAACATTCAATTGGGAGACGTACGTGATTCCTGCAGGGTCAGGTATTCCACTGCCAGTAGGATGAAAAATTTCAATGTCTGCAACGAAGCCAGCGTTCTGTTGGCATAATGTTGCTGGTAATGGTGTCTCAAAAGTACCTGTTGCATCATCGCACTCAACATGTTTTATTGTCTGTGCTGAGAGGGTAGTTACAACGAACAGAAGAGAGAGAGAGAGAGAGAGAGAGTCTCGTGCAAACATTGTTGCAAGTTTCCATAAAATGGTTTAAAGTCTTTTTCATGTCATTAAACATTAAAAAAGTGAGTGAAGACGTGCAGGCATAAAAACAAAGGAAGCGAAAGGCGTTCGCAAACGGCCAAGTCGCTGCATGAGCATTCAAGCCTGCACAAAAGAGAATGTCATCAAGAACGGAATCCGAGAAAAATCATCACTCGGAAGGTAGGGTGGTCGTCTGGTAGCACTGTCTTTGTAGATTGGGTAGGCGGTTGTTGTCATTTGTCGGTATTGTAGCGTGTATGTCTTAGAGTACCGGGGCAGCAGGTGTACCAGCCGCCAGTGGTATGCCAATTTCTTTTGGCTCGGTGGCAAACATAGCCATTGATTTTGTAATAATCAAGCGGCCACAGCAAATTTAACCTTGAATTGTCGGTGAATAACCATACCCTATGCGAATTAGGGGTTGAAATGTGCCGTTAGGCACAAAATGTCGGTAGAAAACGAATGAAAATGGGGGTGCGTGCCGTAGGTACGCTATAAATCCCACCAGATGTAGCGTACCTACGGCACGCAGACCGATGTATGGGCATGTCGCTACCAACATTTCGTGCCTAACGGCACGATTAGCCGTATTTCAACCCCTAATTCGCATAACCTACAAGGTTGGAAAACAAGGGGAGGAAACCCCCTTTTTGGGAAGTCAATCCAAATGCAGTTTGGGCAGAAGGCTTATTTTGCTGGTTTTAGCTTGTCGAGGAAGGTGAGGGCATCATCGAGGCTGGGCAGGATGGTGGCTTTGTCGTTGTTGGAAATGCTTTGCGCACCCATGAGGTATCCAGTGAGGAGAAGGTGGCTGCCGGGCACGGCGTCTTGGAGGTTGGCAAGGTAACGTTGCACAGGCTCCCGGTTGAAGGTCTCGGAAAGGACGGTGAAAACATAATCGGGCTGGTGAATCTTGCAGGCATCCTTCAAGTCCAAGAGTGCGAGGTTGGTGCCAAGGTTCACTACCCGGAAGCCCCGCTTCTTGATGAGGTACTGCATGAACAGGATACTAAGTTCCTGCTGCTCGTCCTTGGGCAGGTAGAGCATGAATTTCAGCACCTTGCGGTCGGAAGCCAATGGCTCTTTTTCAATGGCAGCAATGAGCTTGTTGCGGATGAGTTGGGTAATGAAGTTCTCCTGAACGGGTTTGATGGAACCGGTGAGCCAGAGCAGGCTCAGTTTTTCCATAAAAGGATAAATGACTTCCAGCATGGCCCGCTCGAAGCCCAATTGGTCCACGTGGTTGTCGAAGATGCGGGCGAACTTGATTTCGTCCATTTCGATGACGGAGAGGGTGAGCACGTCGAGCTGCGCGTCAATGTCGAACTTGAAGTTGGAGACGGAACTGACCTGCTCGGCCATGTCCTCTTTGGACATCTCGGCGATTTTGGAGATGCGGAACCCGTGCCTGTTGAGCAGGGCGACATTGAGCAGCCGCTGGAGGTCATCATCTTCGTAAAAACGGATGTTCGTACCCGTTCGCTTGGGCCGAAGGATGCCATAGCGTTGCTCCCATATCCGTATCGTGTGACTTTTGATACCGGATAGTTTTTCCAGATCGCTGATTGAATAAATCGCCATTTTTTGATTGCCAGGTTGGGCGAAGGTGAGTGGGTATTTGGGGGTGTTTATCCAAATCGCCATCATTCCAAAGCCAACACGCCGAAGAAAACATTGCACCAAAGAAAAGGTTCAGGAGTTTGCAAACTGACAGACGAAAACCCATGCCGAAAAGAATTGCTGGGCCGTCGAATCATTGGAATTTGGAAAATTACCTAACTTGCCCTTTTTATGCCCATTCGGCAACTTTTGAAGCCAGCTACTGCCCCCGGAGCCAGCGAGCAGGCAAAATAAATCAAATTTATCCGGCTAAAACAGATGATATGAAAATGACTGCTACCATGTTTAAACACTCGCTTCTCAAGCTAACCCTGCCCTTGGTGACCGCCCTGTTCCTTGCGGTGGCTGCCACGGGGCAAAACACCTGCACCTACACCATCAGCATGTTCGATAGCTTCGGAGATGGCTGGAACGGTGGAGTGCTGACCGTTGTTTCAAACGGCGTGACCACCACGCATACCTTGCCCAATGGCACCCAGGGCACCTCCTCTTTCCAAGTGACAGCGGGGCAGCCCGTGGTCATTTCTTGGGTGGCTGGGGCATTCGCCTTTGAGCCAAGCTTTGAATTGAAAAACCCAGACGGCTTGGTACTCCTTGCACTCGGGAACCCCATCCCTACTGGTGTGGTGTACAATGCGCTCGGCTTCTGCCCCAATTGCCCGGCACCAAACCCCAACCTCGTCGTCATTCCTCCTGCACAAATCACGGACTCTACGGCCTTTGTGAACTGGCCGAACCAGAGCGTAGCCGAGTACTTTATCGTGCAGTATGGCCCGGCGGGATTTCAGTTTGGCAGTGGCCTCACCATACAAACCACGGCTTCACAGGCGTTGCTCACTGGCCTCAACCCCTGCGTGGAGTACGATGTGTACCTCGCTACCTTTTGCGGCGTGGACAGCACGAGCACCTACCTCGGCCCATTCAAGTTCACGACCACCTACACCCCTGCCACACCCGGCAACACCTGCAATTACACCTTCAAGCTCTTCGACACCTTCGGCGATGGCTGGGACAATGGTTCTTTGCAGGTCAAGCACAACGGCGTCACCTATAACTATAACCTGTTAAGTGGCCTTCAGGCAACCTACACCTTAACGGCCACCAGCAACCTGCCCATCGAGGTAACCTACGTGCCGAGCGTTTTTCCAAACGAAGTTTCCTACCAAATACTTGACCCAGACGGCGTCATCATCTTTTCCGATGGGCCATTTCCGCAGACGGGGCTGGTATTCACGACCCTTGCCTGCCCGACCTGCCCTGGCCCCGTGGATGCTTGGATGAGCGACGTGAACGCCAACAATGCCCGCTTCGCCTGGAAGCCATCGCCCGGTGCCTTTGGCAATTACATCATCGAGTACGGCCCGATGGGCTTCACCCTCGGCACTGGCACAAGGGACACCGTGCCGGTGGGCCAGCTCACCTACCAGCAACTGACGGGCCTTGCCCAAAACACTTGGTACAACGTCTATATCAAATTAGACTGCGGAACGGAGTTCAGCAAGAACGAAGGCCCAGTCATGTTCAAGACCATCTGGCTCAATGACCTCGGCGTCAGCGGCATCACCATGCCCACCGCTGGCGACTGCAACCTCAGCGCCAACGAGGAGGTGACCATCCTGCTGACCAACTACGGCCAGGCACCACAGACGCTTTTCGAGTTTTATTTTGCGGTAAATGGGCAGCCAGCCCCGATTCCCGTGCCACAAGATGGGCTTTTCACGGGCGTAATCGGCAACGACAGCACCCAAGTCATTTCCTTTGAAACCACTTGGGACTTCTCCCAGCCGGGCATCTACCACTTGCAAGCATGGACTGCCCTCGTTGGCGACAACCAACCCAAAAACGACACCTTTAGCACCTTCATCATCACGGCCTACCCAAAACCATTGAAGGAGGATTTTGAAGACAATGCAATACCTACCAGTTGGACGACCACCGGGGCCATTTACGCACCGAACTCCCACAACAACCCAACTTACGTGTTGGGAAGAAACCTTTTTGCCAGTGTGCCAAACTTGGACCTGACCACGCACCGTGTCGGGCCTATCGCCACCGGCGATACGCTCAGGTTCGACTATCGCTACGTGAACTGGTCGGCAGGAACAACGGCTACCACGCTGGGCGCAAACGACAAACTGGAAGTGCAAATATCCAAGGACTGCGAGGACACCTGGCAGACCGTGTTGACCGTCAACAGCTCCAACCACGTGGCCAGCACGAATTTTGCCACGAGGACCGTCCTGCTCAACGCCTTTGACGGGGAGGCCATCAACGTGCGATTCAGGGGTACCTGGGGCAGCGGCGACTACTGGCTCGACCTCGACAACATCCACATCACGGGATGCCCGGAAGCACTCTACGTCATTGGAAGCGTGAAGGGCAGCCTCGAAGGCGAATCCACGGGCAGCATCAACCTTTCCCTGCCGTTCGACCAAGGGCCATTTACCTATATCTGGACCAATGCCGCTGGCGATACCATCTCATTGGAAGAAGACCCGACGGGCTTGCCCATCGGCACTTATGGCGTGGAAGTTACGAGCGCAGGTGGATGCACCGGGTTCCAAACCTTTACGCTTGGCGTTTTCGTTGCAGCGGATGAAGTGGAAGGTGTCGAAGCCATCACCCTGTACCCGAACCCGACCGCTGGCAGGGCCTTCGTGGACGTGAAGTTGTTAAAAACCATGGACGTGCAGCTTCGCCTGTTCAACCTTAGCGGCCAAGTGGTGTTCGAGGCAGGACAAATGAACGCCAATGACATTCGCCAGGAAATTGACCTGAGCAATCAAGCGCCAGGGATGTACATACTACAAGTCATTGCCGACGGCAAACCCTACCATGCCAAGCTGATGGTGGTGCGTTAGTACAGGTCGGCAGTGGGCAGTCGGTGAGCCGCCTGTGAAAGCTTGGCAGCCATCTGCAAAAAAGGGATGCCCGTGAAAATGGGGATCCCTTTTTTAGTTCAACCTTTGGCTTTGCGAAGTGTATTTAGAAGAGTTTTTCAAAACCAAACCAGAAATACATGAAAATCGGCATTGTCTGTTACCCTACTTTTGGCGGGAGCGGCGTGGTGGCCACGGAGCTTGGCATCGGCCTCGCAAAGCGGGGCCACGAAGTCCACTTCATCACCTACCGTCGCCCGGCACGGCTTTCCGCCTTCCACGAAAACGTTTTTTACCATGAAGTGAACGGCGAGGACTACCCGCTCTTCGAGTACCCGCCATACGACACGGCGCTGGCCAGCAAGCTGGTGGAGGTGGTCAAATTTGAAAAACTCGACCTGTTGCACGTCCACTACGCCATTCCACATGCCGCTGTGGCTTACATGGCCAAGAAAATATTGCTCCAAGAAGGCCGCTATGTACCGGTCATTACCACGCTGCACGGCACGGACATCACGCTCGTGGGCACCAACCCTGCCTTCAAGCCGGTCGTGGAGTTTTCCATCAACAAATCGGACGGGGTGACGGCGGTTTCGGACTTCCTGCGGGACGAGACCCTCGAAAAATTCAACATTACCACGGAAATAAAGGTCATCTACAACTTCGTGGACTTCGACCGTTTCCGCAAAATCAACAAGGACCATTTCAAAAAAGCCATAGCGCCCAATGGCGAGCGCATCCTCACGCACACTTCCAATTTTCGCAAGGTGAAACGGGTGGAGGACGTGATTCGAGTGTTTGAAAAAGTACACAAGACGATACCCAGCAAGCTCATGCTCATTGGCGACGGCCCGGAACGCCGCCAAATGGAAGACCTTTGCCGCCAAATCGGCCTCTGCGACGAAATCCGGTTCTTGGGAAAGCAGGATGCCGTAGAGGAGTTGCTCGCCATTTCCGACCTGTTTTTCATCCCCTCCCAGAGCGAGAGCTTCGGTCTTGCTGCCCTCGAAGCTATGGCCTGCGAGGTGCCCGTCATCTCCTCCAATGCTGGCGGCCTACCCGAGGTGAACATCCACGGACAGACCGGCTTCCTCAGCGACGTGGGCGATGTGGATGCCATGGCGCAGCACGCCATCACCATCCTGAGCGATGACCACGTCCTGCAAACTTTCCGGAGAAATGCCTTGGAACAAGCCGAGCGGTTTGACATCCGGCACATATTGCCAGAGTACGAGGCGTATTATGAGGAGGTGGTGGAAAGGGCGGTGTTCAAGGTGGAGGATTATTAGAAAAAAATGCTGGCTAAATCAAGAAAAGGGAGACACCGCGTATCGGGCCTCCCTTTCTCATCTTCAGAATTCGTAAAAAATGGATTACATCTTTGGCAACAGTACCGCATCCACGGAGTGGATAACGCCGTTGGATTGATAGACATCGTAGACGGTGAGCGTTCCGCCGCTCACGGTTTTGAGGGTGGCCTTGCCTTTGCCCTTGCCAATCAATTCAGAAAGTGCCTTGAAGTCAAACTTGCCGCTAACTACGTGGTAGGTCCGCACGTGCCAGGCTCACCTCACCCACGGCCCTCTCCTGCGAGGAGAGGGGAGGAACCTCTGCCACCAATTTCACAGTGCAAGCATCTTCAAATGAGGTAGTCCTTACAGTCCTGCAAAGAGAGGGGACTGGTAGGGAGGATTGGATTGCCAAGGGAAACATGTCTGAATTGAGTTGAAAATCCACTTGAGGTGCGCGTGTTGCTACGTTTTTCACCTCATTGAAAATGGAATGAAGTAAGCATGTTATAAAATTTCTTAGGAATTGTGTAATGCTTATGTTGGTGAACTGCCTGAATTTTGCAGTGAATTTAATAACTATCAAATCATCATTATGACAACTACCGAATTCAATAACCAACTAACAGCGCTTAATGGGCTTTTTTTCGGAAATGCCATGCGCCTCACTGGCAACAGGCACAACGCAAAGGACCTGATGCAAGAAACGATAATGCGGGCGTTTGCCAGTTGTCACAAGTTTACGGAGGGCACCAACTTTAAGGCATGGGTGAACACCATCATGCAAAACTGCTTTATCAATGAATATCGCAAGAACCGGAACCGCAGCCACGTGATGCAGTTCATGGAGGACAATATGGCGGTGGTGCTGAACCAATCCGTCAGGAACCAAGGGCCTGCCGTTATAATGATGAAAGAACTGCGAAATATCCTGGATGACCTCAGTGATTTAAACCGGGTGCCTTTCGAACTGTTTGTTGACGGCTACGGCTATCAGGAGATAGCAGAGCAGCTTGATGTTCCATTGGGCACTGTGAAAAGCCGGATATTTTTCGCTCGCAAGAAGTTGAGAGACGTTTTGGCCAGCCAATATGGTGAGCAGGTGCGCTATGCTTGATGATTTGAATTCAAAGCCTTTCCAATAAAAATGGAGTGCCCATATATTTCACTAGGCACTCCACTTTCCAACACATCTAATTAGTTGTCGTCACCAATGTCTTTGAACGTTTCACGGACATTTGCCCTGAATTGGTCCCATTCGTTATCGGTCTTGTCCCCAAAATTATTGAGGTCTTCGCCCAATTTTTTGCGCTTGGCTTCCAGCCTGTCAATGTCTTTTTGAATGCCGGCCTTGGCATCAGCTTTGGCCGATTTTAGGTCGTTGTTCAGCTTTTCCAGCCGACGGTCAATTTTGCTTTGTGCCTCGGAAATCTCCCTTTTGAGGTCATTCCTTTCGACCACAATGGCGTCGCCGACAGCATCGGAGGCTTCGTTAACTTCCTTCTTGGCATTCTCTGAGCTTGCGTCGTTGCCACAGGAGCTAAGTGTGAAATAGCCCATGAAGACGAGCAAAAGCAGATAAAAACTTAGTTTTTTCATGATGTTGAAATTTTGATTGTTAATTATTAGTAAATGATTTGAGCATCAATTTACGAAATGAAAAAGAATTAGTAAAAACTGGTTCTATCACATTCTTAAAACATAGTGATGCTTTTTAGTATCTCGTTTTTAGCACAATATTTCCAAGTGCTTTGATTTCGTCTTGTTCAGTAAAAAACACTTTGCCTTTTTTTGACAACACCTCCCAAGCGATGTTACTTGTGATGTCGTCAATGGCATTTTGTTTGGTTCTGTCATCTGTCAAATCAAAAGTCCTGTCACTTGTCATGATTACAGGCTGGGAAAAATTTTGGTGAACTATCAATAAGTCGCCACGACCGTCAATTGCTGCTTGAAATATTTCCTGTAAATCGGTCAAAACGACACCTTTTGCAACTGCTTCTTTTATTTCTTCAATAGCTGCAGTTCTGCGGTTTTGTTGCAAGGCCTTCACTAATTCCCAACCCTGCTTTGCAATATGGTGATTGGCGGTATTGTTATAGTCAATGCTTGAACAGCCAATATAAATGGAGGGTTTATCGGCAACCTGCATCAATCGGCTGTAGTTGTCTTCCGTGCAAATTACAACGCAATTCAACCCCGTCTCGTTATTCATTTTCACAACTGCCTTGTCCACTTTGTTTAAGAATTCACGAACTAAATCGTCAAGGTGCTTTGGGTCGCTTCCCTTGTCAGAATGGGTGTTGTAGTGCCTGTTTTCTGGAAAGGGGAAGTCATCATTCTTGATTTCACTCACAATGCCATCATTGAGTGCATTGTATAGGTTCACGCCGCTCTGTGATAATAAAAGGATGAAATACTCTTCACTTCTATTGTATGTTTTTATTAAAGAACGAATGTTGAATGTATCCGAAATTTGCACACCATTCTCGTTGGTTGGCCAATTCGATTTTATTATCTCTTTCGTGTCGTTGGAAATGTAAATATGCAAACTGTCCAAATTATAATTTATATCTACTTCGTTTTCAATGTCTGAAAGGTGGTTTAATAGTGACGAAACTGGTCTTTTCCCAAATTCACTAATAATCCTTTCTTCTGCTTCCTTCAAAAGATTTTTTAATAGAACTACATCTTGTGCGTTGTCAGGGTGGGTTCTGTGTGTATTGAGCGAAATAGTAACACAGGGAGTGTTTTTTTCTGTTGCTAATTTTTCTAATTTTTGTCGGGTAGTCATTTTTTACTTGTTAGTGGGCCTCGTTCACGTCGCATTAACGTGAGAACAGGGGGGGCTGGGAGCTGCCATTCCCTATTCTCACCCTAATGCGCCATGAGGCAATTATTGAAATGGATGGCCTCTCATTGGCCATAGGAACAATGGGCAGTTTTAACCCCCAATTCGGTAGCCGAGCGAAATCCCGAAACCGGTATTGTTCCATTTCGTTTTGTCACTGCTGCTGCTGACTTTATATTCTGGGTTGATGTCCAACAGTCCCAACTGGGTGTTCAACTGGAACGATAGCCCGCCTGCAAACTCGTACCCTGCTGCCAGGTTGGCACCTGCATCAAAGCGCTTAAAGTAATAGACATCTATTGGGTCTGACTCCTCCACGGATTTTTGGTACTTAACGTCATAATCCGTTTCAGTGCCGCCGGCCGACCAAGTGCCTTTGCCAGTAAGTCCGAACCCAACATAAGGCCCGACCGACAAAATCAGGTGGCCATTGCCCAACATCGGTTTAAACAGCAGGTTAAGTGGCACTTCCAAGTAGCCGAGAGACACCTTGCTGGTAATGGTTTGACCCAGTAACACGTCCTCTCTCTCCGCCCCTTTGGTGGAGAACAGCAGGCCCGGCTGGAAGAAAAATTGCGGTGCGATAGGGGCTTCGGTCATGATGCCCGCATTAAAGCCGACTATCATGTTGTTTTCCAGATTGTCACCGAGAGCATTCTTGCCGTTGATGTTCTGGAAATTGACACCGCCACGAATCACGACGCCTTGTGCATTGGAATTGATGATGAACGCTGCAAAGAATATCGCAACGAACATGATTTTCAGATTTTTCATTTTTTATTGTTTTAAAATATTTGTCTTTGAAAGACTGGTATATTAAGGAGATTTGGTAAAAACCTACTTAATATCCCAGCGCCTTCAAACCTTAAAAAAGCCATTATTTGCCGCCCGACTCCTGCCTTGCCTCTTCTTTCATTTTCTCGTTGGCGGTGATGAGGAACTCAACCCGGCGGTTCTTTGCCCGGCCAGCCTCATTTGCGTTGCTGTAAGAAGGGGCCGATTCGCCATAGCCCGATGTGCTCATTCGCCCGGCAGCTATGCCATTGCTCCGCAAATAATTGCGAACTCCAACGGCCCTGCGCATGGACAGGTCTTGGTTATAGCTGTCAGAGCCTTTGTCGTCGGTGTGGCCTTGAATCTCAATGTCGGTATCTCCGTACTCCTTGAGCACGGTGGTTAGTTTGTCGAGGCTGGTTTTGGCTTCGGCGGTAAGGTCGGAGCGGTCGTAGGCGAACAGGATTTGGCTGCTGAACTCAACGACGATGCCCTCACCAACCCGTTCTACCTTTACATCAGGCACTTTTTTCTTGATTTCTTCGGCCTGCTTGTCCATTTTGCGGCCAATGACCGCACCAGCGCCACCGCCGACAGCCGCACCGATGACGGCTCCAAGCGCAGTGTTACCGGAGGCTTTGCCAATAACGGCTCCAGCCGCCGCACCACTTGCGGTTCCAATGGCGGCACCCTTCTGTGTTCGGTTCCAAGATTTGCAACTGGCAAATGCCAAACTGGCTACCAGTAAATAGAAAATTAGTTTTTTCATGATAATTGATTTAGTTTTGATTTGATAAAATTGCTTATTGCCCTTATTGACAAATCTTGGGTGATTTTTCACTAAGGCAATGAAAGCAACTTATCCTAATAATTGGAACCGGACATGGTGCCAGATGTTCAAAATTGATAGCTTATTTGTTCAAAAAAAACGCATTAAAATTACCTGTAAATAAAGTTTTTTTGGCCAAAATTTTTTATTGGGAAGCTTGCTTGTCTTTCATCTTGCGCATCTGTTCCAGCTCAAAATCACTGAGTATAGAGGTCTTTAAGCCTGATTGAATGGCGAACCACCAATACCGGAAAAATGGGCGATCGGTCTCACGGCGCATATAGATCACGCCCTTCTGGTAATCCTCGTCAGCGGCATTGTTTTCATTTTTAATAAAAAGCATATCCACCAACGAACTCAGGAATTTTTTCTTTTTCTTTTCCTTGTCCAGCACATGAAAAGCAAGCCCGTCATAATCAAGGTGTACCTTTCCCTTGGCGGCGGTTTTGTCAGCGTTGGCTTCAAAGGTCATGCTGTTGATGGTGCCATTTTCAAACACAATATTGGCGCTTGGGGTCAGAATGCTATTGAACTGCGTGAAAGGTATCTTTGATGTTTGTCCCTTGAAGGAAAACGCATAGTCTGGGCTGCTCAAATCCATCCAGAAAGTGTTGGTGACTCGGTGTTTTTTTTGAAAGTCTCCCACGATTTCAACGGCCATGACAGGTTGCTTGCGGATACGGGCAGTGTCGTTGGTCACGTTGGTGAAAACAGCGCCCAATGCGTTGAAGCTCAACAACCCGGGCTGGGTTTTTCCGACCGCTATGTTTTCAAAATCCAATTGCCCATTTTTCACCAAAATACTGTCAACCGTGATACCCAAAGCGGCTTTCAACAAAGCTTCGTGTATCAGTGGTTCGTAGTGGTTTGGGGCAATGGGTATATTTTGGTTGGCCAATACCTGCAGCTTCATGTCGTTGATAGCCACTGTGCGGGCGACGAACTTGCCTTGCAGGAGTTGGTCGAACTGCCAATCTCGGAAGACTATCTCGGGAAAATCAAAGTCGAGCCGTGCCTGCTTTTTCTTCACGTGCTTAAAAAATTCTTGTTTGCTGAACTTGGGCCTTACCGTCAAGCCCTTCAGTGTTATCGAGTTGTCATTTTTATTGAGGGAAAATTGGTTCAGGGCTATTTCGTGAAGGTTGTCGTCGCTGTGGAGCAGGAGCTGTCGAATGTCCAGGTTGAATTGCTTCACCTCGGGGGAAGCATCCTTCTTGTTCATTTTGTAAGAAAAATTATCAACGTTGATGTCAAACGTGTCGGCTTTCATGGACGACAAGGAGTCGCTGGCGTTTTTCACGATTTTGAAACTTCCGCCCGCTAAGTTCAGGTGGCCGATTTGAATACTGGATATGTCTTTTTTAGGTTGGGTCTCCACATTGGGCAAGGAGTCGGTATTTGATATTTCGGAAAGCAGCACGATTGGGCTTTCGACTCGCAAGTCACGGATTTTCAGTTTTTTGAAAAAAATTACTTGAAACAAGTCAATGCCTTTCAGCGCAATTTCACTTGACTTCGCCTCCAAGTGCCGGCCTTGGCCTTGAAGGTCCATGCTCAACACTGCATCCTTTAAAATTAGGCTTGTGGGCAGCAGGGTCAAGGCTATTTCTCCGCATTTGAAAATGGGGGATGCCGCTATTTTTTCCTCCAACTTTTGTCGGATAATTCCCTCTGCCCATCCTTTCCCGAAGAGCAGCGCCAGCACTATGATGCTCAGCACAACACCACCGGCTATCATCCATTTTCTCGAAGTTTTCTGCATGTTCAGTTAGTAGAAAGGGATAAAGTGTTCACCCCCAACGCTTTTTTAAAGTTGGTCCTTGCTGCATGCAAGCTAAAAGCATAAGGCCGTAACAGCCGGAATGTTCAAAAGCTCGAAGAATCTCTACGCCCACTGGCAAATGGTGCCCACTGGGCAGACAAAAAGAGGTGATAGATAGCACTTCCAGATTGGATAGTGTAGTTCAATTTGCCCATTCCAAGGATAAAAAATAGCCCAGCGTGGGGTGGAAGTTCGTCGTGGCAAGGACATGACAAAAATCGTGCTTTGAACCTTGCAATCCCTCACCCTGTTCTCTTACAAACAAACAAACTCCAACTTGAAGATTTACATAAAATACATGGTTTCCCATCGTTGCAAACTTGCAGTGAAGTCGGTTTTGGACAAAATGGGGCTACACTACGGGACAGTGGACTTGGGGAAGGTGGAGGTCGAGGAAGACCTAACGGAGGCCCAACAGCAAGGATTGAAGGAAGGCTTGTCAAAGGTGGGGCTCCTGATGATGGACGATAGAAAGGCGGTCCTGATTGAAAAAATAAAGAGTATCGTTATTGAAATGGTGCACTACACTGATAAATGGCCACTTGTGAATTTTTCTGATTACTTGGCTGAAAAGCTGCACCAAGACTACAACCATTTGTCGCACCTGTTTTCCGAGGTAACGGGAACCACCATCGAGCGTTTTATAATTGCCCATAAAATAGAGCTTGTAAAAGAGCTCTTGTTGTACGACGAACTAAGTCTTACCGAAATATCTTACAGGCTAAATTATAGTAGTGTAGCGCATTTATCAACCCAATTCAAGAACGTCACTGGGCTGACCCCTACCTATTTTAAGCAACTCAAGCAATTTAAGCAGCGGATAAATTTGGAAGATGTATGAAAGATGTAAAACTTCTCCCAAATTGTGTAATGGAAGATAGATTTAGGTTATTGACCTTTGCAAAGTGAAAATTTTCTCACAAAACAAAAATATTAAAATGAAAAAGTTGACAATTTGTATGCTGATGGGACTCGTACTCCTGTCGTTAGCTCCAATGCCAGCAATAGCAGGCATAGCAGCAAACACTGTTCCCGTAGACTCAACCAAAAACATAGAAATGGTAGAGTCCAGGGCTTTAACCCAACGGTTGGAAGAAATTAACGCTATGGATAAATCCAGCCTTTCTTCTACGGAAAAAAGGGAATTGCGCAAGGAAGTTCGTTCCATAAAAAAGCGTGCTAACAGCGGTGGAGTATATATCTCCGTTGGTGCCCTATTGATAGTCATTATCCTGCTGATTCTTTTGCTTTGAGTTTCTGCGGGGGCAATGCCAACCAGAAGCCGATACAAAAACATCATTTTTAATTTTAAAAACAAACACCATGGGTAACTTGCTGTATATCATTGCCGTCATACTGGTCATAGTATGGGCCGTAGGGTTTATAGGTTATAGTGCTGGAGGCATTATTCACATCCTATTAGTCATTGCTGTCGTAGTGGTGTTACTAAGGATTATACAAGGTAGGAAGGTGCTTTAAGCCTATCACCTGTGAAGAAACTACACTTCCGAAATGTAGTTGACCTAACGGATGTAGGGATACTGAGCTGTTTTTGACGTTATTCCTAAATTCTGGGATGTGCGAACATGCTTTGGCGGTGCCTGCATTCGCCAAAGCACGTTCCACACGCTATCATTTTTACATTTTAAAAACGAAAATCATGAACGAGATTAAAATTTTATTAGGCTTCTTAGGAGGCGTGGCTGTAGGAGCCACATTGGGAATTTTGTTTGCACCTGAAAAAGGGGCATATACCCGAATGAAAATTTCCAAAAAGGGAGGAAAGTATAAGGACGAAATGAATGGCAAGGTCAACGATGCCATCGAAACCCTTACAGACAAGTTTGACTCCCTCAAACAAGACGTTGCTCGCATGGTGGAGGCTGGCAAAGGAAAATTTGAGCGGACATCTGCCTGACCAGTATTATATAGTGCAAAGCCGAATAGTATTGGTGCCGGTATGGCACTGCACATTGTTTGCAGTCGATTATCAATGCACAAATGTTCAGGTGCTTAAAGATAATAGACTAAGCTAACATGAGTACGCCAAATACAGTCCCTACTTATATAAAAGCGACCTTGCTTTTAATAGGTTTTTACTATTTTGTAAGCATGTTGTCCATCGGACAGGAAATAATACTCCCCGTCTTGTATGCCGCCGTAATCGCCATCTTGGTTAGCCCATTGGTGGAGTTTTTGGTGAAGCGAAGGGTGAACCGGATTATTTCCATAGCGAGTGTTTTGTTGGTCTCTTTCTTGGTCATGGGGGCTGCGGTCGCATTGTTGTCATCGCAAGCGACCAAATTTATTGACGCTTTGCCACGGCTTATAGATAAATTTAAAGAATTAATAGAGCAATGCACCGCCTTGTTTTCTGGTTATTTCAACGTCAGTGGGCAAAGCATTGACGAGTGGATTGTAAAAGCAAAAACCCAATTAATGGGCAATAGCAATGCAGCCATAGGTAGTACCCTATCTACCATGGGTGGTGTGCTGGCTACTGCATTCTTGACACCCGTTTACGTATTCATGCTCTTGCTGTACAAGCCACACTTGGTAGAGTTTACGCATAGGGCTTTTGGCGTTGCCAATGACAACAAGGTTTCTGAGATTTTGACGGAAACCAAGGTGATTGTACAAAGCTATCTTGTTGGCCTTTTTATTGAGTTCGTCATTTTAGCAGTTCTCAATGCCGTGGGACTTTTGATTCTTGGTATCGAATATGCCATCGTTCTTGGTGTCATTGGGGCACTGCTGAATGTTATTCCCTACCTTGGTGGTATCATTACCGTGCTACTTTTCATGGTTATTGCATTGATTACCAAATCCCCTATTTATGTGGTTTATGTGCTGGCGCTATATGCAGTCATCCAATTTGTTGACAACAACTATATCGTGCCAAAAGTAGTGGGGTCAAAAGTGCAGCTAAATGCACTTGTTTCCTTGTTCGCCGTAATTGTAGGTGCTGCCTTGTGGGGCATTCCAGGCATGTTCCTTTCCATTCCAGTTGCTGCAATTCTAAAGGTCATGCTTGACCGAACCGACCCCTTAAAGCCTTTGGGCTTTTTGTTGGGCGAAACATTGCCCCCTTTGTTAAAGCTTGACTTGAACATCAAGGATATCAAAGAAAAGCTACCGTTCCGCAGACCGAAAAGGTAGGGCCTCCCCAATCCTGAAATAATCAAACACCTCTACTTGGCGCTATCCTACCCTCATCACGATAATCAAAAAAAACATGCGAAATATATATAGGCACACTGAAACGATATTTGAAAAAGTCACTTCGTTCGCTGTCATTTTTCTTGGCAATTCCATAACTTTTATCATTGCCCTCGGTTTGGTTGTTTTTTGGCTTGCCACTGGGGATTTTTTTACGCAGGGAATGCACGAGAGCATCCGGGACATTGTGCACGGCATTACTTTTTTGAGCGTATTTATCATACAGAAATCTTTCAATAAATATTCGGCGTTGCTCAATTTAAAGCTAAATGAGCTTGTATCTTCACACGAGCCTGCCAGCAATGCCGTAATCCATGCAG
Source organism: Saprospiraceae bacterium UBA6168 (assembly GCA_002435785.1). Taxonomy (GTDB): domain Bacteria; phylum Bacteroidota; class Bacteroidia; order Chitinophagales; family Saprospiraceae; genus UBA6168. Next base: position 16,983 of record DIUC01000010.1, read on the forward strand.
AATCAAAGACCGAGCATGAAATAGCCGTACTTGTGAAAGAACATGCTGGGCTGAATTTGCCGGAAGTAATAAAAGTAGATGAACATTAGCGGTTTTTTTTGTGTTGGTTATTTCAGGGGGCTTGGTTAGGAATAACTACCAACTCCTTGATACTTTTTTGATAATTATAAAACAAAAAAAATGAACAACTTATTCAGAGGATTGATTTCGGGCTATGGAGCGAGCAAATTGGGTGGTGGGTGTTTGGGTACCGTCGTTGTGTTCGTCATTATTTGGGTATTGCTTGGGCAGTGCAATTAGAAATTGGGTACATCTCATTTTCTTAACGGCCATACTGTCAAAGCCAAAAACAACCAAGACTAAGCTGATATGAATATTCCGCTGCTGTCCGGCCTTTCATTCAAAAACCTTTGGCGAAGAACTGTTGCCATCGGGAAGCTGCTCAAATTGGCCGCAGAAGAATTTATTGAGGACAATGGGCTGACATTGGCCGCATCGCTCTCCTACTACACGTTGTTTTCACTTGCTCCTATGCTGCTTATCGTGATTACGATAGGTAGTACCCTGTTGGGAAAAGAAGCGACAGAGGGTTACCTCTTCCACCAGTTCGAAGGGTTGATAGGGGTGACAGGTGCGGCGCAATTAAAGGATATGATTTATAACGTGCGCATATCGGGTGACACGCCTTGGGTCACCGCAGTTGGCATTATGACTTTCCTTATCGGCGCAACTGGTGTTTTTATTGAAATCCAATATTCCATCAATATAATTTGGTCCATCAAAGTTAAGCCTAAACGCAGTTGGTTGCGGTTTATACTTACCCGTTTCCTATCTTTTTCTATGGTGGTGGGCATAGGCTTTCTGTTGATGGTCTCGCTCGTATTGAGTGCGTTGCTGAGTATGCTGGATGGCTGGATTACGGCAAATATTGGGTCAATCGCTTGGCTGGCCTTCGCCGTAAGCAGTTTGGTGGCAGTAGGCACGGTGATGCTCTTGTTTTCCGTGATTTTCAAAGTGCTGCCCGATGCCCAATTGAAATGGCGAGACGTATTTATCGGGTCTTTTTTCACTGCCGTACTGTTTTTGGTAGGCAAATTCCTTATCAATCTCTATTTGAGCCGTTCAAGCACCGTTTCGGTTTATGGTGCGGCTGGAGCGGCTGTACTAATCATACTTTGGGTCTATTACTCTGCAATAATACTCTATTTCGGGGCAGAGTTCACAAAGGTTTATGCGAACAAACATGGGGGAAAGATACGCCCCAGTAAATTTGCCGTTTTTGTGGAGAGAAGGGAGGTGGTGTCCGCCGAACCAATATTGAATGCCCAAGAAACAAAAGTTTGAACCACCGCTTCTCAAAAATCAACTTACCGCCGCACAAAATTCCCATCACCTGTCCGGGAAATAGCCAATAGGCCAAAAAACGTCAGCAACCCGTTCAGCACCAACAGCTCAAAACCGAACTTATAGCCCAAAATCGGATAGCCAAGGTAGCCGTTGACGAGATAGACCAAGCCCGTGACAAGCACCGACCCCAAGCAAATGTAAAGCGACAAGCGGTCGTTTATTTGCCGTTTGGTATAAAACCCAAAGGCGAAAAGCCCCAACAACGGCCCGTAGGTGATGCTTGCAGAATCGAACACCAACTTGATGACCTCGCCCGTGGCGGCAACGTGGAACACCATAATGAGCACGAAGAAAATGCCCGAAAAACCCAAGTGTACCCGGCGCCTGGTGCGGGCATTGGCGGCGGTGTTCACCTCCGTTTTTCCGAACCCCAGAAAGTCAATGCACCAGGCAGTGGTGAGCGAAGTGAGCGCCGAATCGGCGCTGGCATAGCTGCTGGCGGTGATGCCGAGAATGAACAAGATGCCCACTGCCGCCGGCGCATATTGGAAGGCGATGGTCGGGAAAAGCAGGTCAGTGTCGGGCACGGCGGCAGTAGTGGCCACGCCTTCGGCAAACTTGGTGACTTCCTTTGTCTGTATCTCAATGCCGTTTTGCGAAGCGTAAATAAACAACAGCACCCCGAGCGACATGAACAGCAGGTTCATCAGCACCAGCAAGCTGGAATAAGAGAAGATGTTGACCTGTGCGCCCTTGAGTGTCTTCACCGTCAGGATTTTTTGCATGATGTCCTGGTCCAGGCCGCTCATCACGATGGCGATGAAGGCCCCGGCGGTGAACTGTTTGAAGAAGTTTTTGGGGTCGCTCCAGCCGCCCTCAAAGAAGATGACCTGCGAGCGCTCGTCGCTGGTCACAGTGCTAATCAACTCCCCAACGCCGAGGTTCATGTGCTGCCCAACGAGTACGATGGTCATCACCAGCGAGCCGAGGAGGAACAGGGTCTGGAGCGTGTCCGTCCAAATCAGCGTCTTTATGCCGCCACGGTAGGTGTAGGTAAAAATGAGCAGGATGGTCACCAGCACCGTTACCCAAAAAGGGATGTCGAAGATGGGGCCGAAGACGAAGGTGTGCAGCACTTTTGCCATCAAGAACAGCCGCAGCGACGACCCGACCGTGCGGCTGAGGAGGAAAAACGCCGAACCCGTCTTGTAGGCCACTGGCCCAAATCGTTGCTCTAAGTAGCCATAAATGGAAATCAGGTGCAGCTTGTAGTACATCGGCAGTAGCACCAGCGCAATCACCGAATAGCCGACCATGTACCCCAGCACCATTTGCATATAGCTCATGGCCGAGGAGTTTACATAGCCCGGCACACTGATGAACGTGACCCCGGAAATGGACGTACCTATCATGCCAATGGCGATGACCCACCAGCGGGATTGGCGTCCGGCGTGGAAGAAGTCGGAGGTGTCGGCCCGACGGCTCGTGTACCAAGATATGCCAATAAGCACCGCAAAATAAGCGATGATGATGCCGAGGATGAGGGTAGGGGAGAGGTTCACTTTTGATGGAAATTGGGAAATTGGGAAATAGGAAATTGAGAGACCGGGTTAACCCCAATTCCTCAATTTCCAATTCCTCAATTTCTATTCATGGCGTTCTTTCCAGAGAAAAAAACCGGAGGTGACGAACACGGCAGCCGAGGCCAATATGACGGTCATGGGCAAATCTTCGCCAGCACCGTCTTTTAACTGGCTCACTTTATCCTGGTTGAACCAGGCGATAAAAACTTGGGCGCCGTTGTTGAGGAAATGCGCTGCGATGGGTATCCAGAGGTTTTTTGTCCAATAAAAAAGCAGCCCAAGCACAAGGCCAAGCAGCAGGATGGCAAAAAAACGCTGTATTTCAAAATGGGTGACGCTGAATATGAGTCCAGTTAGCCCAATCCCGAGTGCTGGCTTGCCAGTGATTTCGATGAGCTTCTGCTGGCCGATGCCCCTAAACACAAGCTCCTCGCCGAGCGCCGGCACAATGGCCATGACCACCAGGCTGGCCACCATTTCCCACGGCGTCTGCATCACGAGCAGGCCCTCCATCAGCTTTACTGTCATTTTTTCGGTATGCACCCACACTTGCAGCGCAGGAAACTGCTCCACCAGCCATTTGTTGGCCAAGAAGGCTACCTGTGCCAGTGGAAAGGCCGACATGACGAACAGCAGACCGAGTAGCAGGGTGCTCAAATCTGGCAGCACGTCCAATGCAGCAGCCTTCAGGCTCTTTTTTTTGTAAAAAAGCCACAGGGCAACAATGGCGGGCAATAGAAAACTGAATGAATGGTTGAGGAACAAGGCCGCCCGCACAAAATATCGGCTGCCTTCGCTGCTGTTTTCGTCAATGCTGAGTGCCTCGTGCAGCCCCATCCCACGAAAACTTGCCGCCAACATCAGCAAGCCGTTTCCCACCATAGCAAATAGGCAGATGAGCAACAAAGAGCCCAGCAAGACCACCACAGGCTTTGTTGCCAAATAAGTACCGTTGTTTTCCGACTCTACTCGGGCGTCGCCCATTTGAATGCTGTTTTGTTAATTTTGCGCCAAAGATAATCTTAGTTTTCAGTTCGACAGTTCGCAGTTGGCAGTCAGGGCCTGCTTCTGCACCACTGACCACCAACACCAACCCTGACTAAACAACTGCCGAACTGACTGCCAACTGCCAACTGCCAACTGCCAACTGCCAAACTGACTGCCAACTGCCGAACTGCCAACTCTAAGACCGAGCCGAATTGTCTAACTAAAAAAAACATGACAAACCTAAGCGTAAACATCAACAAAGTGGCCCTCATCCGCAACTCGCGGGGTGGCAACCTCCCCAACCTCGTGCAAGTGGCAATGGACTGTGAGGAGTTCGGGGCACAAGGCATCACGGTGCACCCCCGGCCCGACCAACGCCATGTCCGCTTCGACGATGTGCCACAACTGAAGGCGGTGGTGAAAACCGAATTCAACATAGAGGGCAACCCCACACCCGACTTCCTGAAGCTGGTGTTGGAAAACAAGCCGCACCAGGCTACGCTCGTCCCGGATATGCCCGGCCAACTCACTTCCGATCATGGCTGGGACACGATTGGCCATGCCACTTTTTTGAAAGAAGTGGTGGCTGAACTGCAAGCTGCGGGCATCCGGGTTTCCCTGTTCGTGGACGCCGAGGAGCGGTTGGTGGAAGGTGCTAAGGCCGTCGGTGCCGACCGGGTGGAATTCTATACGGGGGCCTTCGCAAACGATTTTTTAAAAAATAAAGAGAAAGCAATAGCGCCCCACCAATTATGCGCTATACTTGCAAACGAAATAGGCATCGGCATCAATGCCGGGCATGATTTGAACCTCGAAAACCTGCGTTTTTACAAGGAAAACGTACCCGGTCTGCTGGAAGTGTCAATCGGCCATGCCCTCATATCCGACTCCTTATATTATGGTCTTGGGAACACTATTCAGATGTACCTTCGGCAATTGCGTTAGGCGACCAAAAAAAAATTAGGACAAAGCCGCATTTGCAACCTGCGGTGCGTTGTGTTAGAAATTGACTAAAATTGTCCCATCCCTTTAGTAGTAGCATATCCATTCAAGTTTGTTAGCAGGATTTGGTTATTATTTTTTACTCTTAAATAAAAATTGAATTAGTATGAAAAAACTTTCCTTAGCACTTGTGCTAACGCTGTTTGGCGTATCCGCTATGCTGGCGCAGCGTACCATCATGGGTACAGTTACAGGCGACGACGGCTCATCCCTCATCGGAGCTACTGTGCTCGTAAAAGGTACCTCCTCTGGTACTATTACAGACATTGACGGGAAATACTCGATACGAGTTCCCGAAGGTGCAAACACCCTCGTTTTCAGTTACACTGGTTTCAGTACGGAAGAAGTGCTCCTTGGCGCTTCCAACGTGGTGGACCTTGTGATGAAATCGGGGCAGCTACTTGACGAAGTTGTAGTGACGGCGTTGGGTATTACTAGAGCAGAGCGCTCGCTTGGCTACTCAGTGGAAGCGATAGATGGTGCCGAGCTTACTGCCGTTAGAGACCCGAACCTTATCAACACACTTTCAGGCCGTGCAGCGGGTGTTACCGTAGTTGGTAGTTCTGGCAACCTTGGAGGGTCGTCAAGGATTACCATTCGGGGTATCAAATCAATTAATGGCAACAACCAACCGCTGTTCGTTTTAGACGGTATTCCAATGGACAACTCAAACTTCACTTCCAACAATCAAGCGCGTGGTGGTGGTGGTTACGACTACGGAAATGCTATTCAAGATATCAACCCGGAAGACATAGAGAGCATCAGCGTACTGAAAGGCCAGGCAGCCTCGGCACTTTATGGGTCAAGGGGAGCTAATGGCGTCATCATTGTCACAAGCAAAAAAGGCAAATCACGCAAGGGGATAGGCGTTACCTACAATTCCAGTATGACTTTTGACAGGATTGCGTTCTCGCCCAAATACCAAAACGAATACGGTGGTGGCGTTGACCTCCGCCCGTTCGGACGTACGGACAATACTGGTCAATACCAAGTGCCTTATATACAGTTTAATTCTGCTGGCGATACTGTTGGCACCTTTCAATCCTTTGATTTAGTACCGTTCTATGGTGTTGACGAGAGTTTTGGTGCTCGTTTCGACCAGGGAACAGCGGAGCACTTTGAAAATTTGTCCAACCTTACTTTTGCATCAGGTCAAAACCGATTTGATTTCTACAATGGGTATGGCAACGTGAACGACGACCACCTGATGTTCAGGGATTGGAATTCTTGGGATGAATGGGATACTAACAATTTCGGCAAGTCCCGAAGATGGGAGGCCAATGAAGGCAATCCGCTTGATTTTTTCAACACAGGGCAAACCTATAGCAACAACTTGGCTTTTGAAGGAGGCAACGACAATTCTTCTTTTAGGCTCTCACTGAACAGGCTGGACCAAAAGGGCACCATACCCAACAGTAAGTTGGAGCGAAACACCGTTTCTTTCAATGGCTCCTTAACCCTTTCCAAAAAGCTGACTGCCTTTGTGGGCGCCAACTATGTTGGTAGCAAAGTGAATGGCAGGAACGGCACGGGCTATGATGGGTCAGCCGGCAGGAACGTTTCCCAGATGTTCAACCAGTGGTGGCACCGGCACCTGCGTTTTTCCGACTTGAAAGATTACCGGAATCCGGATGGAACACAGCGCACTTGGAACCGTGTCAGTGCCACCGATGGCTCTCCACAATATTGGGACAATCCATATTGGACCATCTACGAGAATTACCAGAATGACAGCCGTAACCGTGTGTTTGGCAATGTTGGCTTGACATTTACCCCCATTGAGGGTTTGAGCATCACGGGACGGATGCTGACCGATGTTTATCAAGACCGCCGTGAGGAGCGTATTGCGGTTGGTAGCGTTGGCATTCCATTCTACTCAGAAGACGTTTATGACGTACGGGAGTCGAATGCTGACCTCAATATCAGGTGGGAGAAATACCTCAATGATGATTTTTCAGTAAATGCGTTTGTGGGTGGCAATAAGTTGTGGCGCGGAATTAACCGCACCCTCGGTCAAACCCGGGGCGGCCTCAATGTGCCGGGTCTTTATCGCTTGCAAAATTCCTTGGAGCGCCCTGTGTTGACCAACACTCGCACCGATAGGGAAATCAATTCGTTGTATGGTGGCTTGGGCTTTGGCTTCAAGAGCATGGTTTATGTTGACCTCACTGGTCGTAACGACTGGTCCTCTACGCTGCCAGTGGACAACAACAGCTATTTTTACCCATCCGCCACAGTCAGCTTTATATTTTCTGAGCTGATGCAAAACGATATTTTGAGTTTTGGTAAAGTGCGACTTGGTTGGGCTTCTGTCGGCAATGATACCGACCCATACAATATATTCAATGTTTACACCGCTACGGACAACTTTGGCAATTCGCCAAGTTACACTGTGCCCAACACATTGAACAACAATGCACTGAAGCCTGAAAAAACCAATTCCATTGAGGCCGGCTTGGACCTCCGGTTCTTGAAGGACCGCTTGGGGATTGACGTAACGGTTTACGATGGTAAAACCACCAACCAGATTATTCCACTGGGTACTTCCCCCGCAACTGGATTTAATCGGCAGTTCATCAATGCTGGAGAAATCTCCAATAAGGGCATTGAGCTTTCACTGAACATCAACCCAGTTAAACTGCAAGATTTCAAATGGGATATTGCTTTTAATTTTGGGAAAAACAAGAATGAGATAGTTGATTTGAACGCCGCCGACCCTACGCTTACCAACTTGCCAATTGTAAATGCTCCTTTCGCAGTCAGTTTCAATGCCTATGAAGGCCAGCCTTATGGCACGATACTCGGCTACGATTTTATCTATGACGCAGACGGCAACAAATTGGTGGATCCCAACAGCGGCACCTACCTCACGACTTCCACGGTGGTTCCAATTGGCAACGTACTGCCAGATTTCACGGGCGGCGTCACAAATACCTTCATCTTCAAGGGCGTTACGGTTTCCGCTTTTATTGATTTCCGCAAAGGCGGGGACATATTCTCGCTTACAAATGTTTGGGGCAAGTACTCTGGCTTGCTTGAAGAAACCGTTGAGAACGGCATCCGCGAGAATGGTATCGTAGTGGAAGGCACTTATGCGCAATTGGACGCCGATGGTGTGCCCATAGTTGCCAACGACCCAAACCCAAAAGTGGATGGCGATGAAATCTACCAATCAACTGGCGAGAAGAACACCATCAATATTGATGCGCAGACCCACTTCTTTGCCAATGGCGGTTATACCATTGGTGCAGCAGACGTATATGATGGAAGTTTCGTAAAACTCCGTGAAGCAAGTATTGGCTATACTTTTCCAAAGACTTTGTTCAACAATAAAATACAAGACTTAAAGTTGAGCTTGGTCGGTCGCAACCTTGCCATACTCTATAAGAACGTGCCACACATAGACCCTGATAATGCCATTAGTGCAGGTAATGTGCAGGGTTTGGAAGGTGGCCAAGGCTATAGCACCCGTTCTATTGGCATAAACTTGAGCTTGAAGTTTTAAATCCATTAAACTTGAGTTTTTATGCACTACTTTATGGACAAATAGCTTCGGGGAATGCTGAATTTTGTAGGTAGTATTTATACACCTTATCCATTTAGGCATTGGTTCAACTATTCTATATGGTGCATGAGTGCTTCAAATCCAAAAAGAATTGGCAACGCAAAAAATTAGGGTCGCCATTTTTTTTGAAAAAAATTAAGTAAAATGAAAAAAGTAAAATATTCCTTTCTTATCGCTTTTTTACTGGGAGCGATGTCATGTGGGGATGATTTTGGAAATATCAATATAGATCCAAACAGCCCCAGTGAGGTGCCCACTGATTACTTGCTAACCACAGCCCAAAAGTCCGCCATGGACAATATTTGGGACGAATGGATGAATGGGCGCTTTGGCCTATTGGTCTCGCAGTATTGGGCACAAAACAACTATACTGATGAAAGCCGCTACGCCTTTAGACAGGGCACCATCAATGATTACTTCAGCCTATATTACATTACGTCCCTGCGCGACTTGGAAGAAATAAAGATACTTGTAGCAGCAAGCGACCTGAACGGTTCACCAACCGGCAATAACCAAGTTGCCATTGCAAACATCCTTCAGAGCTGGTTATTCCATGTCATGACTGATATTTGGGGACCTATACCTTATTCTGAAGCACTTAAAGGCAGTGAAAATCGTACGCCAAAGTATGATTCGCAGCGCGATATCTACCTTGGGCTCTTGGCTACCTTGGAAAAGGCAAAAGCAGATATAAATTTGGATGCGCCTGGCTTTGCTGCTGGTGCTGATGTTATATATGCGGGCGATATGGCGAAATGGCGGAAATTTGCCGCTTCTTTGATATTGCGGATTGCCATGCGTATGTCGGACGTGGAACCAGACCTTGCAAAAGCTGCCGTTGAAGCAAACTATGCAGACGCATTTACAGACAACTCTGACAATGCCTATTTCTACTACCTGTCCGGAGCGCCCAACAACAATCCGCTGAACCAAGATCGCATCGAGCGGGGAGATGCCGATTTTAGCATGAGCAATATTCTGATTGATAAAACATTGAATGCTTTGTCAGATCCACGGGTAGAAAAATTCGCCGACCCTCGTGCCGATGGAGGAGAATATGTAGGCCGCCCCTATGGCCAAGATGTTACGGTAGCAGCTGCCGAGCCGCCAAGCGAGTACTCACAGCCAAGCGGTGCAGCTGCCGTGTCGAATGGCAATTCTGGCTTTGATGAACATGATGTGTTAGCGCCCACTGCTCCTGGTGTTTTCATGAACTACGCTGAAGTATGCTTCATATTGGCAGAGGCGAAGGAACGCGGCTGGAACGTCACTGGAACGGCTCAAGAATGGTACAACAATGGTATTCGGGCTTCCATGAACGAATGGGGCATTTTTGATGATGCTGCCATTGATGCTTATTTGGCACAACCTGAAGTGGATTATAACGCATCGCAAGGGTCATGGCAACAAAAAATTGGCGTACAAAAATGGATTAGCCTATATATGCAGGGCGTCCAGGGATGGTCGGAATGGCGCAGGCTGGATTTCGACAAATTGGAGGCTCCTGTGGGCGGTACATTGGCTGATTTGGGTGGCAATCCAGCTCCCTTGAGGTTGACCTATCCGACCAACGAGCAAACCCAGAACACGACCAACTACAACGATGCCGTGAGCAACTTGCTTGGAGGGCCAGACAAATTATTTACCAGGGTTTGGTGGGATACAAAATAATCCCTCCTTCTATGGATTAAAAAAGCAGTAAGGGCCAATACTGGCCCTTACTGCTTTTTTGCTTTTTACATGATTAGGTTTTACTCCCTACTAACCGAAATCGTATAACCGATGTCTGTACTTGTCCGCTCGCTACTTTTTTTCTCCACATAATCGTATTGCACCTGTACTTGTTGCGCTACCGGCTTCGTAGGCAGCCGGAAATGCACCTGCATCGTCTTGTGATAAACCACCCGCAATCCACGGGGCTTCTCCACCATGAACTTCAACGACTTCACCAGCCGGATGGCCTCTTCGTCACAGCCGAGGCCGAGTGCATGGCCGATGGTTTTTGCATCCACTACATCCCCTTTGTGGTCAATGTCGAAACGGACAGTGACGGTGCCCTCCAACTTTTGCGCAAGCGCCTCGGTTGGGTAGCGGAGGTTGTCGCCGATGTACTGCTTCAACGCCTTCGGGCCGCCCTCGTACCAGGGCTGCTTGATGAAATGCTTGTCTTTGGCTGGCTTGTGCACAGGCGGTGGATTTAATTAGAAGTCCTTAACGCATGTTGGCAAAATAGGTTCTCATTGCCTCCAACTGTACCCTCGTGCCCAGCAAGATAAAGCTCGAATCCTCTGTGAGTACCGTTTCGGGGCCAGGGTTTACGATGTAGCTGCCGTCCGAGTGCTTGAACCCTATGATATTGGCTCCCGCCTCCCGGCGAATATGAAGCTCCCGGATTGACTTCCCTTGACACGAGGAAGGCATATTTCGGAAATGAATTTCTTCAAACTCAATGTCAGACTCCGACTCTCGCGTGATGTAGGAAAAAAACTCCGTGGCACCCGGCTTACTCACCAAGGTGGCCATATAGAAGCCGCCAATCTGTTCCGGCATGATGACATGGTTGGCGCCCGCTAACCGCAGTTTTCGTTGGGACTTGGCCGCAGTTGCCCGACTGATGATGTTCAGGTTCGGGTTCAACTGACGAGCGGTCAATACGATGAACACGTTTTCGGAGTCGTCAGGGAGGGCAGTGATGAGGGCTTTGGCACGGGTAATGCCAGCTCGCAGCAAGGTTTCGTCGTGGGTGGCGTCATCTGCAATGTATAGCAATTGCTCTCCGTTTTGCTGTATTTCTTCGATGATGGCGGGATTGCTTTCTACCACCACGAAAGGTGTACGATGGTGCAGAAAATTTTGAGAAATCTCCCGTCCGTAGCGTCCGTAGCCGCAGATGATGACATGGTCCCGCAGTGCATCAATCTTATTGTAGATGGATTTCAGGTGCATATTTCTGAAAATTTCGCCATTGATTACATAATAGGAAAACACGGCCAATGCATAGGTAAAGATGCCGATATTTAACAAAATCAAAAATGACGAAAACCACTCCCCTGCCGGGCTAAGCGTCCGTACGGCACCGTATCCCACTGTCGCCACTGTAATAGTGGTCATGGAGAACGCCTCCCGGAACGAGTACCCCTCCAACCACATATACCCCGCCGTACCCACCAAAAATTCTCCCAAAATCAACGTGAGCGCCAACTGGTTGCTCAAAACAGAGCGTGGCACCATGAAAAGCCCTCTGACGGCGGGTGAAGTACTCAGTGGTTTCATCGTTTATCATCAGGGGATAGATAAATGGTGACTGGGCCCCGAATCACTAATCACCATTCCCTACTACAACAGTTTCTTAATCTTGTCGTACTCGGCCTTGTTTGTCTTGGTGCCCTTGCATCCCAGTGACTGCGCTTTGGCCTTGATGTCCTTGATGCGGTTGCCGGGGTCGGGGTGGGTGGAGAGGAACTCCGGTGGGTTGCCGCCCTTTCCCTTAATTTTTTCAAAAAAACCTGCAGCTCCCGCTGCGTTCAGGCTGCTGCTGCAAAGGTAAATGACGGACTGCTCGTCCGCATCGGCCTCGTGGCTGCGGCTGAACTTGAGGGACGCAAGCCCTATCGCCAACTGTTCCACCATGCCCGGATCCTGCTTTCCAGTAACAATGGAGAGCAGGGCATCAATCCCGTAGAGCTTCGTCATCTGTTGCGTGGAATGGCGAAGCGCCGCATGGGCGATTTCGTGGCCCATCACCCCCGCCAGTTGGTCTTCCGTGTCGAGGAACTTGATGAGGCCCGTGTAAACGTACAAGTGTCCGCCTGGCACTGCGAAGGCATTCAGCGTTTTGTCGTCCTTGATGATTTGCACTTTCCAGTCGAAATCGTTGGCATGGGGCACCTTGCCGGAGCGCAGCAGTTGGGTTGTGAGGCCACGAATATATTTATATACCTCCTCGTTGCCCCGCTCAGGCAAAATGGGGAACTGCTTGGGGTCGCTCTCGATTTGCTTGCTCACCTGAAGGCCGAGCTTTTTATCGTCTTCAATGGAAAAGAGGTTGATGTTTCCCGCTTTTTTTAACAAAGTACAATTCCAGGAGACGGAAGCCGTGAGGATGAATGCGAGGAGAAAGATGATTTTTCTTGATAACATGGTGAATTTGATTTTATTTCAAAGTTAGCTTGCCAATCGCTCAAATGGATGCTTGGCGACCAACCTTAAACGACACAACCCGCCCATAAGCGTATGTGTTCAATGTTGCGAAAGGTTTAAAAAATTGACATAGGCCAAGGAGCGGTATTACAAGTTCCATCAAAGAAACCTCGCCTTTAAATCTGGCGTGGGAAGCCAACAAGCCTCTTTTTTCCCGAACCAGCGATAGCGGTTGCTGGCAATCCAATCATACAAGGCGTTGCGAAGCGGCCTCGGCACGATGCGAAAAACCGACAACAGTGGCCAAGCACCGCCAATACTTCCAACAATACGCAATGGGACATCGGAGCGGGTATAGGCTTTTCCTCCATCCACCAGCACGACGGTGTTCAGTTCGTCGGTGGGCAGGCCATGCTTTTGGAGCAGCATTTGGCCCGCCTCCGATTGGAGCGAGGCAAAGCGGAATTTCGCATGTGGGTCATGCTGGATGACCCACTGCACGGAGTCGTTGCATAGGTTGCATATGCCGTCAAAAAGGAGGATGGGATGTCCGCCCCCATCTTCCTTTCCGCTTGCTGATTGCTGGTTGGGTTGCATACTTCGTGGCTATTCAATGGTTCGCAATTGCGGGCATTCCTATCGTTTCCCGCCACCTCTTGGCCCTCTTCTGTCACCATCAAAGCGCTTTTTGGGCTTGTTCTCGTCCCGGTCGCTTTTTATCACAAAGCCTTTCTTCCCCGTGTTCGGCTCTTTGAAGATGGACGACCACTTTGGTTTGTCATCGGAGGAAGCGGTTTCTTGTTTTTCGGGCTGTGGCTTAGGCGGTTGCGGGGGGCGTTGCTGCTGTGCCCGTGGGTTGGCCTGTTGGTTGCCGCCCTGCCGATTTTCGCCAGAAGGCTCGCCATCCCTACTACCTCCTCGGCCACGGCCACCACGACCACGGCCACGGGAGGAGTTTGAACGCACTTCGCCATCGCCCGGTGCTGCCGGACGAGCAACTTGGTTCGTGGCTTGTGGGCGCTGTTCGCCCTTTTGTGGCCTATCGGCTGCGGGGTTGGTGCTTTGCGTTTGCTCCCGGCGAGGTTGCCTTTCGCCTTGCGGTTCCCGGCGAGGTTGCGCTGCCCTTTGGGATTGCTCCCGGCGTGGCTGGTTGCGCGGTTGGCGAGGGGGCCTTTCATCGTCGGGCCTTTCGTCCTTGGGAGCACTGCCGAGCGGGAACGGATGCTCGTTCACCACAGGTACTTTTTTGTTGATAAGCCTTTCGATGTCCCGTAGGTAGGCTTTCTCCTCTTGGTCGCAAAAAGAAAAGGCAATGCCGCTGGCACCTGCCCGCCCGGTACGGCCAATGCGGTGCACGTAGGTCTCAGGAATGTTGGGCAGGTCAAAGTTTACGACGTGGGAGAGTTCCTCCAAGTCAATGCCACGGGCGGCGATGTCGGTCGCAACCAGCACCTTAATTTCGCCAGCCTTGAAGTCGCTGAGGGCTTTTTGGCGAGCGGTCTGCGACTTGTTGCCGTGGATGGCTTGGGCGGTGATGCCTGCTTTTGTTAGGTCTTGCGCCACCCGGTTTGCGCCATGCTTGGTGCGGGTGAACACCAGCGCAGAGCTGATATGCTCCGTTTCAAGCAGGTGGAGGAGTAGGTTTTTCTTGCGGTTTTTGTCCACAAAGAAAATGGACTGGTCAATCAGTTCAACGGTGGAAGAGACGGGAGTCACTGCCACTTTCACCGGATTGGTGAGGATGTCATGGGCCAGTTTCGCAATTTCCGGTGGCATGGTTGCAGAGTAGAACAGCGTCTGCCGGACAGCGGGCAGTGCCTTGATGACCCGCCGCACGTCGTGGATGAAGCCCATGTCG
>DIUC01000080.1 GCA_002435785.1 Saprospiraceae bacterium UBA6168
AATGGTTCCAAATGAAAAAAGCAAGATTCTTCAAAAAAAATGTAAACTTCTAGTGCATCGGTTCGTGAGGTTTCTGGGTTTCAAGTTTCACGGGAGCCACTGCTAAATCCACTTTTCACGAGGTGGTTGCTGGGCCACGAAAGCAGCAAAACGACTGAAATCTACACCCATATTACAAAAAAAGGTTGGAACAGAATAAAAAGCTCTCTCGATGACTTGAATTTGTAGCCGATTTTCTACATTTGCCGTGTTAGTACAAAGCAACTGTGAGGAAACCTTAAATTACAGCCTGCAAGCATGAAGCCAATGCCTGCCTGTCAAAAAATGCTCAAAAGTGAGCTTCCCAAGGTGACTAAGTAAACACGCAATTGCGTGTTTACTTAGTCACCTTGGGAAAGGGGCGATGCGAAAAGATTGGCTACTTTCCCGAAAACGAGTAAGTAAAGACGCAATTGCGGGTTTACTTACTCGTTTTCGGGAGTGCCGTTGTTAGCCACAAGCAGAAAAAAGAAAAATGAAGAAAGCCTTGAAAATAATCGGAGTTTCAATTTTGATACTGATTTTATTTCGAGGAATAATTTTCAGATTGGTAATCAAATACAATGAAATCGGTTCACGTCCAAAAACAGAAATTACAAATAGTAAACTAATTGAAAGGATTGAGGGCAATTCCGAAAATAGAGAAATTGACTTAAAAGAAATTTTGGAAATTGCTGATAAGATAACAAAAGAAGAATTGAAATTTACGACGAATCGTGCATCAAATAATCCAAATGAATTGATAAATACGAATCAGGCAAATTGTGTTGGATATTCGGCAATGTTTAATTCAATTGCAAATTATCTGATAAGAAAAAATAATTTACAAAACGAATTTAAAGCTGAACATAAAATCGGACAATTAGAATTATTTGGAATCAATCTTCATCAATTTTTTGAAAGTCCGTTTTTCAGAGACCACGATTTCAATGAAATAACGAATAAAAAAACTGGCGAGAAAATCTTTATCGACCCAAGTGTGAGTGATTATTTGAGAATAAAAAGAGTTGCCAAAAAAAGAATAAATTGAAATAAAAAGAAGCCTGTGGCTAACAATGCATACAACGGTCATGTCGGCTAACTATTAATTTACGGGAGGGGTTCTGCTGGGCAGAGCCTCTCCCTCAATAATAATTCGCATGAAAAATTTATTAGCTACACTTTTAGTTTTGTCTTGTATTTGCAGTTGCAAAAAAGAGTGCGAAGAATATGCTAATCCGGCACCAGTTTGTGAAAAAGAGCCTTTCGTACTTGACAGCTCAAGCATTGATTTGCAGCATTATGTTATTAGAAGTGACAGTTCATCAGTACATGGAGTTGCTACTTCCATAAAATATGTTCCTGAAAAGGGGGCCATTGAATGGATTGGAAACAATGGTGTATCAAAATTATATGGTGAGAATTATTTCTTAACAATGGCTAATTATCAAGATACGGCTTGGTATAATTTAGAATATTGGGCTTTCCTAAGGGAAGTGATAAATGTTAAATTTGACCCATACAACAATTGCAAGCAAAAAATACTTGATGAAGATGCTTACAATCAAGATACTACTACTAACTATGCGGTATTCCTTATGAATGCTGACGATTTCCGCTTGGCTGTGTGGAAAATTGATATGGAAAAAGACAACCAAATTTTGGTAACTGACTTTGATAAGGTTAACAATATTGTTGAGGGCAGGTTTGAGCTATACTTCACTAAAGAAATTGATAATTCCCCTCCAAGTATAGGGAGTTTTGCTGAAAGGGTAGAGTTTAGGTGCGGCAAGTTCAAAGCGAAAATATTTGAGTATTGAAGGCCAAATTTAAAAAATGAAACCAAAGTGTTTCGGGTTCAAAAGCTAATGCAACATCGCATTGGCTTTTGTGCTTTTGTGAAAACAGATAAAAAAATGCCGCTAACAATGCACTCCTGCCAACCCCGCCCAAGCCCAACCCGCAAGGCCGGCGCAAGGGCGGGGCTGACAGGAGTGCCCCCGTTGGTGGCAACAAAAAATAAAAAAATCAAAAGCCACAATTTGAAAAATTGGAGTAGCGTTTCATCAGAGAAAGTAAATTTAACCACACCCTGCAAGCAGATGTCGTGTTCGTTGCTTTTCATGCGGGCAATACTTCTGGTTCAGGGCAATCAAATCAAAAAGTCATGACTATTTTTCAAAATCACAAACAGGTCATTAATGACGTAAATGAAAAATTGATGGCTTCCTTGCCATCACTTATGCTTGACACCGAAATTATTTTGGTTAGTCGAACATACTCTGCCACAATCCAAGCAATTTTAAACTTTGGAGAAGCGGAGTTGAATTTCAGAAAAGGCGAAAGATTTAGGACATTAGGATTATCCGAAAACGTAGTTTCTTACAGTAATGAGCAATTGACTGAATTGAATGCAAGAGGAATTTCGATGCTTGACAAAGCAATTGAAACCTTTGACGAGTTCATTAATTCCAATGAATTTAGCAGCGAGCCTGTTCCAGCAGGTGCCTTTGATAGAGAAAAATTAAAGGTTAAAGAAATTTTAGCACAATCACACTTAAAAGTTTCGGATGTAGTGAAATTAGACAATGCTCTAAGTGAGGTCATTGATGTAATTGCAAGGGACGGAGAATTAGGTGTAATAAATTTCATACGGGCGAAACTGGTTGAATTGAAAAATGTGAGACTCTCACCGAGCCGAGGAACAGAAGAAAACATTCCTGTCTGGAAAATAATTGCCGCCTTGATTTTTTTGGGGATAATGTCTTGGAAGATATTAAGATGTATTCGGAGAAATAGGTGTTGCACGGCCAGCATGACTGAGAATGTTATTATTGGTATATTAGGAGTTGCAATTTATCTTTGTTAAACAGTATTTGAGATGATGCTGAAATTAAATAATACCAATATAAAACTGATTTTCTTGTTCATGTTTGTCACTTTTCTTCAAAGCTGCGTGATATCATCACAGATTGTTGAATTTAATGCCGATGAACAGAAGGTTTTGCTTTTAAGCAGTAATTCGACAATTTCAAAAAACTATGAAGAAATAATGCAAATTGAGCTTACAGGAAGCATTTTCACATCAAGAAAGAAACTTAAAAGTAAGCTGATTGAAAAAGCCACCGAAATGAAATGTGACGCAATAATTGATACAAAGTTCAAGACTAACTTTATATGGCCTCATGTTTCAGGAATTGGGATTTCTTTCAAAGAGTAAAATTGTGAGAAACATAATGAAATATCTGTCAGGCATTGAATTGTCTGGCAGATTTTTATTTTTGGCAATATAGAAGAATAAAAAAGAATGCTGCCACCAACAACGCATACACGGCAAGCGGGGCTATGCGCCCCGCCTGCGTGTATGCAGACCGTTCGCTGTCATTAACAAAAAAAAATAAAACATCAAAAACATGAAAAAAGAAGAAGTTGAATTGATTATCTGTCAAGTGTCTTCAAATGGGGAAGATGCGTTAAATATGAAAATATATAAAGACGGAACCACTTGCAGATACGGAAATGGAGGATTGCCGAGATTAGGAATTTCAGGAATGAGTTTTTTCGAAAACCCAAAGTACTTCGACCATTTGATAAAACTTGTCCCAGAAGAATTACTTCAAAATCCAGTCAATTATCAGGAAGAACATCCAAATGGTCTTTTGCAATATGTGATTGCATTTTACGGAGTGTCTAAAAATGGAGAAACTGGGGAAAGAGCGGAATGGTCAAAATCAACTGGAGTCAGGCTCGCATTGGATAATCAAACTCAATTCAGACATCAGATTTTGGGGTTCGTTGACAACTTCGTAATGGAAGCAGCTCAAATAACGAATGACTGGTATTTTGATGTTATGGTGAATACAGTCTATGGATTGAAAAGCTCAAATCTTCCAGAACAGACAATAATCAGTCAACCAAAGACGAAAGAAGAAATAAGTGAGACTTTTTCCAATTATGTAAACCAAATTAGATATAGCGCAAGAAGTTGGGATATGACCAAGTTCGGAAATGGAAAAACTTATAAAGATAATTCAGGCAAAGAACATAAATCTGTAATTTCCCAAAATGGCGATACTTTCAATTTTAGATTTGACGAGATTGGTGGAAAGGAAGAGAAAAAGCCAAAGTGGAAATTCTGGTAAAAAATAGAAAAAGAGAAAGAAAACTACAGCGGACAAGGTGCAAAACGGCAAGTGGGGCTATGCGCCCAGCCGTTTCAAGTGTGTCCTCTAATATAAGCAGAAGCTGTGACAAGTTTAGCGCAAGCGTAACTTGTCACAGGTACATCAGGCGGTTTGTAACCGCCAAGCCCAGTGGGCTAAAGCACGTTAACTGAAAGCAGTCATTGGTGCGACTGCAAATGTTGGAAAGGCTTTGGAATGTCCCTTGTATATCGTACTTTTGGAGGTGCATGGCTTGGGCTGGAATGAGTAGCACTTTAGCCCTCCGGGCTTGGCGGTTGCAAACCGCTTGATGTAAGCTTTCAAGTTACGCTGCGCTAAACTTGAAAGCGCTTTTAGTTTTGGGGTACTTGGCACAACGGCCTCCTCCCAGTATCGCCAACACCCGCTACCCGCAAACTTCCTTCTGGTATTTCCCCTTTCCCCGCTAAGTAATTGGCATTTAATTTGCATGTGAAGAACATCTTATAACTATTGCGCAGCCTGGCGCCAACGCCCCGCTCCGCAAAAAATCAATTTCTTAGTATGGATAAGAAAATCATTGAAAAGTACAACATGTTTGCGAATGTGGACATGGTGTTCTCCGACAACGCAGCTATTGTGGATACCGTGCCTGCCTTGAAGGCACAGGTCACGGTTTTTCACGATGATTTCGTGCTACTGGGGCCAATGATGGAGCCGCTCCAACTCGACCCCAAGGGCTATGCCAAGGCCAAGAAGGCGGCAAAATTGGAGCTTTCCGCCATCGGGGCAAGGATTTGCGGTGCCATCCAGTCTTATGCGGAGGACCAAAGCGACCCCGTGCTGCATGGCAAGGCCAATTACAGCTTCTCGGACCTGTCTGGAAAACGGGATTTGGATTTGCAACAAACCGGGGATGCGCTCTACAATTTGGCCAATGGGTTGGCTGTGGCATTGCTGCCTTATGGTATTACTTCCATTGAATTGAATGCACTTGATATCGCTGCGAATAAGTTCACCCTGCTGAACCCACAGGTCAGGAGCGTGAAAGTGGGGAACAAGACCCTTCGCCAGTTGGTGGTCAAGAAGGTGAAAGAGATGAATAATTTGCTGCGCAAAAAATTGGATGCCAGTATGAAGGTGATGCAGTTCAGCCACGCTGATTTCTATACCTTGTACCAGAATGCCCGCCGAAACTATACCCTTGGGGTGCGCCACGAGCAGCCTGAAGTGGAGGCCATCACTGAGAAATTGTCCACGCAACCATCAGTAGTGCCTGCTGAGCAAGAAGCACTGGATTCTATGTTGAAGGACATGGCGGCGAAGAACGGGAATGGCGTGGCGGTATGAGTTTTCTAAGAAAGAAAGTTGGTGAGATACGGAAGGTGACACTTTTTGAAAAGGTGCCACCTTTTTATTTTTGTGCATCTTATACTGCGAGCCGTTTGCTGTTGGCTGTTTGCTGTTGGCCAAAAGCCAATAGCCAAAGGCTAAACCCACCAACAAATGGACAAAACCAGGCGCTCGAAAGTACAGTATCCTCAAATCCTCAAACGCTTACCGCTAATAGGTACACAAAAGAAGAACGACAGCTTTTGTTGGAGACGGAATGGGTGTGGAAATAAGTTTGAGACTTGTTCCTGCGGTTAATTATCGGCTTCGCCTGCTTCTGTTAAAATCAATCTGTAAAGCGTTTCGCTGATGCGGAAACGGGCAACGGTGCGCATTTCATCAAGTATGGGTTTAATTTCAGGTATGATACCAAGCTGCTTGGCCTCTCGTAAGGTGCCCAAAAGACCTACGACTTTGATACCAGCGGATTCAGCGACGGCCCTGCCCAATCTTTCATCTATCAAAAGGTACTCGGCTTGCAGTTCAATAGCCAGAACAATGGCTTCCGACTCGCCTTCATCAATCATTTTTTGCTGAAAGGAAATGACCATTTCATGGTCTTTGACGGGTATGATTTCAATCCAATTTGCCTGCGTTATGGGAGTCAGGTCAATCCCCCTTTTCTCCAGTTCCAGCAACTCACGCATCACAGCTTCCGGCACGACAACCTTGCCATAGACGAGTTGGAGCAGTTCCAACCTTCCAATTCTAAATAGATTGCTGATGGGGGAGGTATCGCTGACGATGACCATGTTTTATTTCAGGATTTGCAGGTTTTTCAGGTCAGTGACGTACTCTTCCACATCGTAATGGATGGCGATGCCCCGTTCATCCAGTAAATCTTGGAATTGAAAAACATCCATGCCCGCCAGCTTCTTGGCCATGCCAAACGAGATTTTCTTGGCAGCAAAAAGCCAAAGCGACATTTCTACCATAAACTCCTTTTCCGTTAAATGGATGTTTTTGAGCAAATCTGAACTTATTGTAACCATGATATTTGGTTTATTTCAAATGAGGCATAAAGTTACATTTTTTTAAGTCAAAACACCTCCTTCGGCATCCCTGCCAGCCCAAGGTTCCCGATGTCATGAAAGGACGACCAAGTACGCTTGTTTTCGGTGTTGCGTTTGAGGGCTTTTTTTATGCTTGTTTTATCTAAAGGGAAAAATTCGTACAAACGCAGGGTGCAAAATAACGAGCTGGCCATCCCCTTTTCCCCCAAATCCTCGCATCTTCGCATTCTCATACCCTCAAACTCTCACACCCTCAAACCCTCAAACCCTCATTCATGTACACAACAGAAGAACAACGCCGCCTTTTCGACCTGTCCAAGCACCTGCTACAAGCGCCCGAACCCGCCAACGCCTTGGACGCCTCGGCCCTGGCCGCCGAGCTGCGGGAAACCATCGTTTACCACGAATGGCGCTACTACGCCCTCAACGACCCCGTCGTGAGCGACTACGAGTACGACATCCTCTACAAAAAGCTCCAGGGCATCGAGGCGCAGCACCCGGAACTCGTCACGCCCGAATCGCCGACGCAGCGGGTGAGCAGCGACCTGACGGACGACTTCGCCCTCGTGCAGCACCTCACGCCCATGCTCTCCCTCGACAACAGCTACGATGCCGCCGACCTTGCCAGCTTCGACGAGCGCATCAAGAATTACCTCGGCCTGCCCGCCGACCTCAACATCGAGTACTGCGTGGAGCCGAAATTCGATGGCGGAACGATAGCACTCGTTTACGAAAACGACCAGCTCACACGGGCCGCCACCCGTGGCAACGGTGCCCTCGGCGACGAAATCACCCCGAACATCCGCACCCTGCGCTCCGTGCCGCTGCGGGCGGAGTTCTCCAAGTTCGGCATCGCCAAGGCGGAACTGCGGGGCGAGGCGCTCATCCGCAAGGATGTTTTTACAAAAATGAACGAGCAGCGGGCCGCCGATGGGGATACCCTCTTCGCCAATCCCCGCAACGCTGCCACGGGCGGCCTGCGCACCAAAGACCCCTCGGAGACGGCCAGCCGCCGCATCGAGGCGTTCATTTACCAAGTCGGCTATGCCGTGGATAGTAGCGGAAACGGCGTTTTGGGCAATTTCAAAACCCACGATAGTTTGATTGAACTGCTGGGCAACATCGGTTTCAAAATACCGCAACACGCCCCAGCGGACGGTGGGTTGGGAGAACGAAAAGTCTGTAAAAACATCGCCGAAGTCGCCGAGTTCTGCGTGGAGTGGCAGAACAAGCGAGACCAGTACGCCTACGAAATAGATGGCATGGTGGTGAAGGCCAACAGCCTCGAACTGCAACAGCGGGTGGGCAGCACGACCCACCACCCACGCTGGGCGATTGCCTTCAAGTTCAAGGCGAAACAGGCGACCACGAAGCTGCTCAACGTGGAGTTCCAAGTGGGCAAGGTGGGCAGCATCACGCCCGTTGCGAAGCTGAAACCAGTGGCGCTGGCGGGCGTAATGGTCTCCTCTGTGAGCTTGCACAACGAAGATTTTATCCGAAACAAAGACCTGCGCCTCGGCGACGAGGTGCTGGTGGAGCGGGCGGGCGACGTGATTCCGTACATCGTGAAGCCAATGGAGGAACTGCGGGACGGCTCGGAGCGGGAGATTGTGTTCCCCACCAATTGCCCCGTGTGCAAGAGCGAATTGGTGCGGGCGGAGGACGAGGCCGCTTGGCGCTGCGAGAACCCCGATTGCGAAGCGCAACTCATCCAGCGAATGATTCACCACGTCTCCAAAAATGCGATGGACATTGACGGCTTCGGCGAGAGCCAAATCGAACGGTTCTACCGCCTCGGCTGGCTGCACAGCATCGCCGATATCTACCGCCTTGATTATGAGGCCATTGCAAAGCTGGAGGGCTTTGGTGAAAAATCCGCCACCAACCTCCGGGCGGCCATCGAAAAGGCGAAAAAGAACCCCATTCAACGGCTATTACACAGCCTGACCATCCACCACCTCGGCATCAAGGCGGGCAAGATACTGGCCGCCGAAGTCGAAAACGTAATGGACTTGGCAGACTGGGACGAGGAGCGTTTCCGCCAAATCAAGGACATCGGGCCGGTGCTGACGCACAACGTCATCCGGTTTTTTCAGCATGAAAAGAATGTGGCACTGCTGCTTGACATGGAGTCGCTTGGCGTGAATTTCAACCAGACGGACGAGGACAAACGGCGGGTCGTGAGCGCCGATGCGCCGCTTTCGGGCAAGACGATTTTGTTTACTGGAACGTTGCTAAAAATGGGCCGCAAGGAAGCCGCTGCCAAGGCCGAAGCCGCCGGGGCGAAGAACATTAGCGCCGTGAGCGGCAACCTCGACTACCTTGTGGTGGGCGAGGACGCTGGCAGCAAGCTGAAAAAAGCAACGGCGCTGGGAACGGTGACAATATTGACGGAGGATGAGTTTTTGGAGCTGGTGGGTGGTTAACTAAAATTACCCCGCTCCTCCAGCTTGTGCTTTTTCCAAGAAATGAACCAATCCACCACCAGCAGCGCCAGCCCAGCAAGCACGAAATACTGAAAATAGCTGTTGAAGGAGTAGAACCCCTGTACCTCGAAGTCCCGTTTCTCCAGCTTGTCGATACGGGCTTGTAATGCCTCGGCTACGGCATCGTCGCCGTCCATGACGTTGAAGTACATGCCGCCGCCTTTTTCGGCGAGGTTTTGCAGCATTTTATCGTTGAGGCGAGATAGCACAGTCTCTTTGTTCTCGTCCTGCTTGTACACCCATGCGCCGTTTAACATGATGGGAATGGGCGCTCCTTCCGTCGTACCGACGCCAATGGTGAACTGTATGACGCCTTCTTCCCTTGCTTTTTGGGCTTCTTCTATTGCCTTGCCGCCTGTGTCCTCGCCATCGGTGATGAGCACGAGCGCCTTGTGCGAGTCCTTGCCGCTCTCTGTTAGCGCCCTACGGGCAATGCTAATGCTCTCGCCAATGGCCGAACCTTGCGTCCCTGCCATGTCGGGGTTGGCGATGCGGAGGAACATCTGGGTGACGGTATAGTCCGTGGTGACGGGCATTTGGAGGTAGGCTTCCCCGGCAAAATAGACGATGCCGACACGGTTGCCTTTTAGCTCTTCAACGAGTTTTTCAGCAAATTTTTTCGCCCGTTCTATTCGGCTGGGGGGGACGTCTTGGGTGTACATGCTTACGGAGATGTCGAGGGCGATAATTACATCCACGCCCTTGCGTTTGACCTTCTCCCGCTTGCCGCTCCATTGTGGATTGGCTGCTCCTATTACGAGGAAGGTCAATGCCAACAGTAACAACCCGAACTTTAGGCGGTGTTTCCAGCGGGAAGCTTCCGGCATGAGCAGTGGTATTAGGTGGCGCTCGGTAAAGCGGTCAATCGCCTGTTTGCGCCAGCGCCAAAAGAACCAGAACACAACGGCCAACAACGGCAGTAAAGCAAATGCGTAGAGGAATGTGGGGTGCTCGAATCGGAACATGGTACGCAAGACTTATACAATAGGTGTTGGATGGCCCCCGGCCTATGGCCTATTGTATGATAACTATCGTTTTTCCTTGCCGTAAAGTTCAATACACGATCTCCGAATATAGCTTGTCCTGAAATATCCTCACCCGAAAATATCCCGTCCCTCAAGCTTGTGCTTTCGCCAAGATATGAACCAATCCACCACCACCAGCGCCAGCCCAACAAGCACGAAATACTGAAAATAGCTGTTGAACGACGAGAATGCCCGTACCTCCAGCTCCTGTTTTTCCAATTGGTCAATGCGGGATTGCAGTGCCTCGGCCACGGCGGCATCGCCGTTGCTGATATGGAAATACGCCCCCCCACCCTTTCCGGCCAGTTCCTTTAACATCTCCTCGTTGAGCTTCGTGAGCACGGGCTGTCCGGTTTCGTCCCGTTTGTACCCCACTTGGCCGCCGATGCTCATTGGGATGGGGCTGCCCTTGTCCGTGCCCACGCCCACCGTGAACTGGATGATGCCCTCCTCCTTTGCCTTTTCTGCTTGCGCAATGGCCTCTCCGTCGTGGTCTTCCCCGTCGGTGATGATGACGAGGGCCTTGTGCGCCTTGCTTTCGTCGCTTTTAAAAGCCCTTCGGGCAACGGCAATGCACTCGCCGAGGGCTGTGCCCTGCGAGGCAGCGAGGTCGGGGCTTGCGCTACGCAAGAAAATCTCGGCAGCGGCATAGTCGGTGGTGACGGGCATCTGGAGGTAGGCGCTACCCGCAAAAAAGATGAGGCCAATGCGTTCGCCCTTGAGTTGTTCCACGAGGTTTTCGGCGAACTTCTTCGCCCGCTCCAATCGGCTGGGCGCAATGTCCTGGGCATACATGCTGTTCGAGATGTCGAGGCCGATGAGCACGTCCACGCTCTTGCGCTTCACCTTCTCCCGCTTGCTGCCCCACTGTGGATTCGCTGCCCCGATGATGAGGAATGCCATCGCCAGCAGTAGCAACCCAAACTTTAGGCGGTGCTTCCAGCGGGAAGCCTCCGGCATCATTAGCGGGGCAAGGTGGCTCTGCGCAAAGCGGCCAATCGCCTGTTTGCGCCAGCGCCAAAAAAACAGAAACGCCACCAGCAGCAGCGGCAGCAGTGCAAAAGCGTAGAGGTAGGTTGGATGCTCGAATCGGAACATTTTTCGAAGACGATAGACTTTAGACCATGGACATTAGACCATAGAATTTGGAGAAGCATTTCTAAATTCTATGGTCTATCGTCTATGGTCTGTTTCCGCAAAGGTCAAACTTTTCTCCGTAACAAATCCTTCAGGGCGGGCAACAAATCGGGGAACTGGAACTTAAACCCAGCGGCCTCGATTTTTTTGGAGGAAACACGGGTGCTTTCGAAGACCACGTCGGCCATTTCGCCCATCGCTGCCCGGAGGACAATCTCAGGCGCAGGCAATACGACAGCAGGTCTGCCAATGGCTTTTTTTAATTCACGAACAAGGTCTTGGTTGCGGCTGGGGTGAGGGGCCACGCCGTTATAGACGCCGCTAAACCGTTCATTTTCAATGGCTTCGATAAACATCCGGCAGATGTCGTCAATATGCACCCACGACATCCACTGCTGGCCGTTGCCGAAATAGGTGGCGTTGAAAAATCGGAAGGGGATGAGCATCTTTTCCAAGGCCCCACCACGGGTAGATAGCACCACGCCCACTCGGATTGCTACGGTGCGCAGGCCAGTTTCAGCGATTTTTTCCACGGCCTGCTCCCACGCTGCCACCGATTCGGCGAGGAAGCTGTCCTTGCCAGTAGCATCGTCCTCCGTCATCAACTGGTCGCCCCGGCTGCCATAGAACCCGACGGCGGAGGCAGAGATGAACGCCTTTAGCGGCGACGGTCGGCGCTCGATAGCGGCCTTGAGCAGCAGCGTGCTGTCCACCCGGCTGCTGATGATGAGCTGCTTGCGTTCGTCGGTCCAGCGCTCATCGGCGATGCCCGCCCCGGCGAGGTTGATGATATAGTCCGCCCGATCAACGGCTGCTTGGTCAATCGTTTTCTTGTCCAAATCCCATGCATAAGCTGGGAACTTGGCATTCAGGTCTTGCTTGCGACTGAGGTGCAAAACAGTGTGGCCAGCAGCTTGGAGCATCTGGCTAAGGTGCTTTCCGACGAGGCCGGTGCCTCCGGCAATGAGGATGGTGGACATGGTTGATTGTCATTGGCTCATTAGTCATTGAGGTCATTGGACAGGAGCAGCAGGCTAAATGGCCAATGACATGAATGACTAATGACAAAATTCCCTAACTTCGGGCGTTCATTGCCGGAACAGTCAAAGCGGTTTCCGGTTCAAAAAAATCACACAATGAAAAGAACATTCTCAACCCATTTTTTGGCCTTGCTGGCCGCCACGCTCATTTTTTCCTGCAAGCCTGATGCCCCGGCTTGGAAGCACAACGACAACACGGTTAGGGTGCGACAGGCGGCGGCCATCACCACAATGAACCCTTACCTTTTCCGCACAAGGTACGAGCGAAATGCCTTCGAGTTGGTTTTTCAGAACATGATGAACTTTGATTATCAGGCACTTGCGCTTTCGCCACAGCTCATCAAGGCGGCCCCAACGGCACAGGACATCACGGAAGGGGAGTTCGCTGGCGGCCAAAGTTTCGCTTACCAAATATTGCCAGAGGCCACTTGGGACGACGGCAAGCCGGTGACGGGCCTGGATTATGCCTTCACGCTAAAGGCATTGTTCAACCCCAAAATGCCGACGCAGCGTTTTCTGGGCTACCTTGAATTTGTGCGGGACATCAAAGTGGACGAGGCCAACCCCAAGCAGTTCACGATTTTCACCAACAAAAAATATTTCCTCAACATGGAAGCCATCTCCTCTCTTCCGGTGTTGCCTGAGCATGTGTACGACGAGGGGGGGCTGATGAAAAAGTTCGTGCTGAAAGACCTCACCGACCCCGCCAAGTCTGCCGCACTGTCCGCCGACCCAGCGCTCCAGCAATTCGCCGATGCGTTTACCTCGCCCAAGTTCTCCCGGGAAGTGGTGTCCGGCTCCGGCCCCTACAAGCTGGTGGAATGGGTGGACGACCAACGGGTGGTGCTGGCCAAGAAGGAAAACTGGTGGGGCGACAAATTGGCCGGCCAAAACCCGTTGCTGCAAGCCTACCCCGACACCTTCGTCTTCTTGCCCATACAAGACCAAGTGGCGGCCATCGCAGCCATCAAGGACGAGAGCGTGGACGTGGCCACGGAGGTGGACGCCAAGCAGTTCAGTGAGCTGCGCCAAGTGGATTTTGTGCAAAAAATCTACAATTTCCTCACGCCGCCGACCTACACCTACTTCTACACCGCCATGCAGAACCGCAACCCCAAGCTCGCCGACAAGCGGGTGCGCCGGGCGCTGGCGCAATGCGTGGACATGGACATGGTGATAAAAGACCTGTACGACGGCCTGGCCGAGCGGGCGGTTGGCCCTTTTTCGCCTGAAAAAAAATACTATGACGCCTCGCTCAAACCATTGGCCATGAACCTCGACGAAGCCCGCAAATCGCTCGAAGATGCTGGCTGGAAGGATAGCAACGGAAATGGCACGGTGGACAAGACCATTGATGGAGCCGTGGTGGAATTGAAGTTGCAATACCTCTACTCCACAGGCAGCACTTTCTCCGAAAACTTCTCGCTGTTGTTGAAGAACAATGCTCAGAAGGTCGGCATTGAAATAGAACCCATGAGCGTGGAGGGAAAAGTGTTGGGCGAAAAACTGAAGAACGGCGAATTCGAACTGGCAGCCCGTGGCGCAAGCAACCAGCCCGTGCCCGACGACCCCAAGCAACTCTGGCACACCGACAGCGCACAACCCGGTGGCAGCAACTACTCCCGTTTTGGCAATGCCGAATCGGACGCCCTGATTGACGCCATCCAAAACGCACCGGACGAGGCTACTCGGGCCAAGCTGTACAAGGACTTTCAGCAATTAATCTACAACGAGCAACCCATCATGTTCCTGTTCAGCCCACAGGAGCGAATGGTCATCCACCAGCGCTTCGAGCCAGTGGTGAGCCGCTTGGGCATTTCCCTGCAACATTTGAAATTGAAAAAATAGTGGTTGGTGACTGGTAAACGGTGATTGGTAACTGGTGATTGGTAAGCGTCACCAATTACCAATCACCAGTCACCAGTCACCAATCACCAGTCACCACCCCGTGTTCACCTACCTCCTCAAGCGCATCTTGCTATTCGTCCCGACCTTAGTGTTGGTGAGCTTGCTGTCCTTTGGGCTGAGTAGGCTTGCACCGGGCGACCCTGTTTCGCAATACCTTGGCGAGGATGTGTTTGGCAAAACCTCACGCCCAAACGACCTGACGGCCGCCGAAAATGGCTATGCACAAGCGGCGGCCACGCTGCATTTGGACAAGCCCACCTTTTATTTTTCCATTGTTCCGCAAGCATACCCGGATACGCTGCACCGGGTGCTCATCGGCTTCCGCCGGGGAACGCTCGACAAACTCATTGGCCAATACGGCAACTGGCCACAGGTCGAGGCGTGGTACAACGGCATACGCTCCTTTGACCTCAAGCTGCTCGGATTGCCGGACAGCCTGCGGGCAGCGGCCACCCCCATCAAGCAGCCACTCCGGGAGCTTTACCTCAGCTACTTGGACGGGGCCATCACCGCCCGGCTGGACGAGATGGAGGCTGCCTTCGGCAACAGCCCGGCTTTGGCAGCGGCGCTCAGCACCGACTTTTTTGCCCTAAAAAAAAGCCACGAAAGCATGAAGGCCGAGGCAACGCCCGGTAGGCTTTGGCTGCCTGGCCTACATTGGTATGGGCTTGACAACCAGTACCATACGTGGTTTATGGGCATCTTGCAGGGCGACTTTGGCATGTCGCTGCACGAGCGGCAGCCCGTGACCAACAAGCTACGGCCCGCCCTGTTCTGGACCCTGATGGTCAGCCTGCCCGCCATTGTATTGGCTTTTCTGTTGGCGGTGCCGCTGGGTGCCTGGGCGGCGGTGAAGCGTGGAAAGCTGTTCGACAAAATCACTTCGACGGGGCTGTTCATGCTCTACTCGTTGCCCGTGTTTTGGGTGGGCACGATGCTGCTCATTTTTTTCACCAACCGGGAGTATGGCATGAACATCTTTCCCGGCCCCGGACTTGGCAACATCCCCACCGCTGCCCCTTGGTGGATGCAAGTTTGGCTGGCCTCGCCGCACCTTTTGCTCCCCATTTTTTGCGTAGCGTACCCCTCGCTGGCCTATATTTCCCGGCAGGCGAGGGGCGGCATGGCCAATGTGCTTGGGCAAGACTATATCCGCACTGCCCGTGCGAAGGGGTTGCCGGAGCGGACGGTCATCTGGAAGCACGTCTTCCGAAATGCGCTTTTTCCGCTCATCACGCTGTTCGCTTCGGTGCTGCCTGCGGCAATAGCTGGGTCGGCGGTGGTGGAGGTCATTTTCAACATACCGGGCATGGGCTGGCTGACCTTGAACGCCATCTTCCAAAAGGACTGGCCCATCGTGTTCAGCGTGCTGATGCTTGGCGCCGTGCTGACGATGCTGGGGATGCTGCTGTCGGATGTGTTATATGCGTTAACAGACCCACGGGTAAAGTTGGGGGGTTAGCGAGTCGAGGGGTTTTCCTGCAAAGGAAGAGTATGGCTGCAACGACGAATCAATGCTTTTAGAAACACTTTAAAATGACGTTGGGTGGTTGGCGAATTAGCGTATTAGGCAGACCCTACCTAAAACGCCAACACGCCAACTCCCCAACCACCCAACATGTGGAACTCATACATAAAAGGCTTTCATGCCTACCTGCTGCTGGAGCGCTCCATGTCCGGCAATACGATTGAGGCGTACCTCCGTGACATTGGCAAGCTGGTGCAATACCTTGACATACAGCGACTTGCCGCTGCGCAAACATTGCCCGAAGGGCAGCCCCCCCCAGCACTGCCCTCCCCCGGTGACCTGAAGCTCACGGACTTTCAGGCCATGCTCAAATGGCTCAACGAACTGGGCCTCGACGTGCGCTCGCAGGCCCGCTTGATTTCGGGCATCAAGGCGTTTTACCGATACCTGCTCGTGGAGGACATCCTGGCGACCGACCCGACCGAGATGCTCGAAACCCCCAAACTCGACCGGAAGATACCCGAGGTGCTCAACTACGATGAAATCCAGCGGATGCTCGCCGAAATTGACCACAGCGACCCGCTCGGGCTGCGCAACCGGGCCATGGTCGAGACGCTCTACGCCTGTGGGCTGCGGGTGAGCGAGCTAATCAACATGCGCATCTCCAACCTCCATTTCGACGTGGGATTCATCAAGGTGCTGGGCAAAAACGACAAGGAACGCCTCGTACCCATCGGGGAGGAGGCGGTGAAGCACATCAAGTTTTACGAGGAGGGCGTGAGGCGGAAAATGAAAATCAAGAAGGACAACGAGAACATGCTGTTCCTCAACCGCCGGGGCAGCAAGCTCACCCGCATCATGGTTTTCCTCATCGTCAAGGACCTCGCAAAAAAAGCGGGCATCGAGAAGAACATCAGTCCGCACACCTTCCGCCACTCCTTTGCCACGCACCTCATCGAGGGCGGTGCCGACCTCAAGGCCGTACAGGACATGCTGGGCCACGAGAGCATCACCACCACCGAGATTTACACCCATTTGGACACCGATTATTTGAAAGAAACGGTGTTGAACTTTCATCCGAGGAACGTGGAAATGCGGGGACGTTAGTGGGTTGGGGGGTTGGCAGTCCTGAGTTGGCAGTTCGACAGTTGGCAGTTGGCAGTCCTGAGTTGGCAGTTCGGCAGTCAGGTATTGCTACTACGACCCTTACTGCCAACTGATGAACTGATGAACTGATGAACTCAAAGCTGGTTTGTTAAACTTGGGCAAATGCGTCATCTTTGGCGGCGCTTTGCGGAGTTTTATGAAAAAAGGTCTTTTGAAAATAAGAATTATGCCCTTCCCAAGCTGGATGCTGTTGGCCTTGGGGTGCTTGCTCTTCGGCTGCGCCAACCCCGTACTTCCCGAAGGCGGCCCAAGGGATACTGAACCACCCAAGCTCGACACCCTCCGCTCCACCCGGAACTTCCAGACCCGCTTCAAGAAGCAGGACATTGTGCTGGCATTTGATGAATGGGTGGAACTCAGGGACGTGTTCACGCAGGTGGTCATTTCGCCGCCGTTGGCCAAGCGCCCCAACATCGTGCGGAAGAAAAAAACCATCCAAGTCATTTTCGACAAGGACGAGGTGCTGAGGGACAGCGCCACCTACGTCATCAACTTCGGCCAAGCGATACGTGACATCACAGAGGGGAACGTGAACCCGATCATCTTCGTCTTTTCCACTGGCGACTACATAGACTCGCTGTCCGTGGAGGGCAAAATCACGGATGCATGGACGGGCAAGCCAGTGGACAAGACGCTGTTCATGCTCTACGAGAACCTGGCCGATTCGGTAGTCTATAAGGAGCGGCCATTTTATTTTGCGCTGACGGACAAGGATGGCAACTTCAAGCTGAACAACGTGAAATCGGGCCGCTTCAAGGCCGTGGCGCTCACCGACCTGAACCTCAACTACCGTTTCGACAGCGATGCCGAGCAAATAGGTTTCTTGGACAGTGTGTTAGTGCTGGGCAGGGAGGTGGTCCTCGATTCGGTGCTGGTGGAAGTGGACTCGGTACAGCTGGATAGCCTGCCAAGCGACTCATTGTCCATAACCCCTAACGAGTTGGCTGGCACCGGAAAGCCACCTACGCCGCCAGTTCCGAAGGTCAACATCCAGCTTTTCGCAGCGGATAAGCCCCTGTTTATGCGAAGCAAAGAAGCCACGAAATACGGGCAAGTGAAGCTCACCTTCAACCAGCCGCCGGGCGGGGCGAAGGTCAGTTTCGATAGCGTGGGGCAGGTCGCCGTGTTTGAAAACGACAAGGATACGCTGCGGCTCTGGTACCACCACCCCGTGCAGGACACCGCTTGGCGGGTGTACGTGCAGCGAGATACGAGCGTGGACACGGTTTTGGTGAAAAATGGCCTGCGGGCTGGCTTCCTTGCTGGCGCAAAGCTCACGACCGCCACCAAACAAACTGGGCAACCAATAAGACTTACCCCCGGGCAGCCGCTCCGCATCCAGTTCAACCACCCATTGGCCAGCTTCGACATCGCCAATATCCGCCTTCTGGAAGACACCACAAAGACTGCTGTTCAGCCCCTCCTGGTCATAGATTCCACCGAACAACGGAGCTTGCTCGTCAGTTTTCCGTGGAAGGAGGGCGTGGGCTACGAACTGCAAGTGCTGACTGGCGGCGTCACCGACCTTTTCGGGCTGCGCAATGCCGACAGCATCGGGCAGAAGCTAACGCTCGGGCTGCGCAAGGATTTTGGCACACTGACCTTGAAAGTCACGCAATTGGACAATGCCAAAGCTTATGTGATACACCTGCTGGACAAGCCCGATTCCCCATTGCCGCTGCGGAAGTGGACGGTGGCAAATGCAGCGGATTTTGAGGTAAAACTCGACTTGCTGCCGCCGGCCACCTACACCGTCGAACTAATAGAAGACCTCGACCGAAATGGCCGCTGGACGACGGGCAGCTATGACCTGCACCGCCAGCCAGAACGCTTCGTGCGCAAGACGCTGGAGGAACTTCGGGCGAACTGGGAGCTGGAGGCGGAGGTGGGGTGGCTGGAGTAACTGGCCATTTCTAACGCCGAACTGTTAAACCTTGTATAGCACTGGTTAAACCCTCGTTAAAGTCTGGTACATCGGGGCAACCACTGACTCTACAAACCGTTCATTGATAACAAGTTGCAGGGGTTTTTATCAAAAAGTTAATAAAGTACCGCTGTAACAAGGGCGTCAAAATCCGGTCTTAACAATCGCAAGGCGAACAGAAAATCGTAATTTTGACGGCGTTCTTCATTTAAAATCAAAATCAAAAAAAAATCAATCATGCTAAAGAACAGTTTTTTCGCAATCCTATTCATCGTTGCCTTTGCCTTCAGCGCAACGGCACAACGCATTGCTTACGTGGACGTGAAGGTCATCCTGGAAAGCATTGGTGAATACCAAAAAGCACAGGACGAGCTTGACAAAGTGGCTGCCACTTGGCGTCAGGAAATCGCCCAAGAGTACGACAACATCAAGGGCCAGTACAACCGCTACCAGGCCGAGCAGGTACTGATGAGCGATGATGCCCGCCGGAAGAAGGAAGACGAAATCATGGAAATGGAAAAGAAAGTCCGGGAGCTTCAAAAGGACAAGTTCGGACCGGACGGCGCTCTTTTCCAACGCCGCAAGGAACTCGTGCAGCCCATCCAGGACCGGGTATACGCCGCCATTGAGGACTATGCGAGCGACAGGGGCTACGACTTCATCTTCGACAAAAGCAGCTCCGCCGGGATGCTCTTCGCCAGCCCCAGCTACGACAAGACCAACGACGTGCTGGACAGGCTGAAGCGGAAATAATTCGATTGCGGATTTTGGATTGCGGAATGCGGATTGGGAGCGATGTTTAAATGGAATATTTGAAGTCCCGAATTAAGCTGCCAGCCCAATCCGAAATCCGAAATCCCAGAATCCGAAATCAATTGGCCAACCTTTTTGCTAATTTTGCGCACTATTCCATACGGAAAACCCGCTGCAACGGCGAAAGCGCCGGAGGCGAGGCATACCATGAAAAATTTTACAACAAAAATGATTAAGACTTTCGTCAAAGCAGGTGTATTTACCGCCATGCTCGTTTGCTTCGCCAACGTAGCGCAAGCACAAAAATTCGGCTACGTCAACTCTGGTGCCATCCTTAGCGAATTGCCAGAGATGAAACAGTTGCAATCTACCTTAAAGGCTTATGAAACCATCTTGAAAAAAGACGGCGAAGCCAAAGTTGCTGCCTTTCAGGCCAAACAGGAGGCAGCCGCACAGAAGAAGCAACGGGGCGAGATGACGCCAAAAGAAGAGGAAACCGTATCAGCGGAACTTCAAAAAATGCAGGAAGACCTCTATGCCTACGGCCAAAAAATGGAGTCTGACATGGCTGCCAAACAGCAAAAGGAAATGGAACCAGTCCTCACCAAGGTCAACACCGCCATTCAGGACGTGGCCAAGGAAGGCAATTTCCAGTACATCTTCGATGCCCAGTCCGGTGTGATTTTGTACGCCGACGAGTCCACCGATGTGACCAAGCTGGTGAAGGCAAAGCTGGGAATCCAGTAATAATTACAGGGTTTCGAGGCTGGCATTTGCCACCATTACTCGAACAGCAACAAGAAAAGCGGGGCAGCCGAAGGGCTTGCCCCGCTTTTTTTGTCCAAAAACCATTACCTCGGTATCTTTGCGCTCCGGCAAAGGTGGAAAAACGCACCAACCCCACCCTTTGCCATCCGCCTGGAGGGCGGCAAGCAACAATCCAAAAATATGGCAACGCCAAAATCCGTCGCATTCCATACCCTCGGCTGCAAGCTGAACTACTCGGAGACTTCCAGCATCGGCAGGCTCTTCGAGGATGCCGGCTACTCAGAAGTGGACTTCGAGGCCGGGGCCGACATCTACGTCATCAACACCTGCTCGGTGACGGACTTCGCCGACCGCAAGTGCCGCCAAATCGTGAGGCGGGCACTGCGCAAATCCCCGAACGCCAATGTGGTCGTCGTCGGCTGCTACGCACAGCTAAAGCCCCAGGAAATCGCCGAGATACCTGGCGTTGACCTCGTGCTGGGCGCATCGGAGAAGTTCCGAATCCTCGACTTTGTGGACAACCTGAGCAAAGCGCCCGGCAAGGGCATGGTGCAGGCGGGCGAGGTCAAGGAGGCCAATACCTTCACCCATGCTTTCAGCTTTGGCGACCGTACCCGCTCCTTCCTCAAGGTGCAGGACGGCTGCGACTACAAATGCACCTTCTGCACCATTCCGCTCGCCCGTGGTGCCAGCCGCAGCGATACCGTGGAGAGCGTGGTGGCCAATGCCCAAAAAATAGCGGACATGGGCGTGAAGGAGGTCGTCTTGACTGGCGTCAATATTGGCGACTTTGGCAATGGCACGGAGGTCATAGAGGGCATGAAGCCAAAAAAGGAGGCACTTTTTATTGATTTGATAAAGGAATTGGACAAGGTGGAGGGCATTGAGCGGTTCCGCATTTCGAGCATCGAGCCGAACTTGTGCAACGAGGAAATTATCGAGTTCGTGGCACAGAGCGAGCGATTCATGCCGCACTTCCACATGCCCCTCCAGAGCGGCAACAACAAGCAACTGGCAGCCATGCGCCGCCGCTACCGCCGGGAGTTGTATGCCGAGCGGGTGGCCCTCATCAAGGCACGGATGCCGCACTGCTGTATCGGGGTGGACGTTATCGTGGGCTTCCCCGGCGAAACGGACGAGGACTTTCTGGAGACCTACCGCTTCCTCAACGAACTCGACGTGTCGTACCTGCACGTGTTCACCTACTCGGAGCGCCCTAACACGCCTGCCGCCGAAATGGCCGACCCCGTGCCGGTGCAAACCCGGCGCAAGCGCAACGAGATGCTCACCATTTTGTCCGAAAAAAAGAAGCGCCATTTTTACCAAAACCATTTGGGGGAAACGAGGTTGGTGCTTTTTGAAAAAAGCGCAGCACCGGGCCACATGTCTGGCTTTACGGACAATTACGTGCGGGTCGACCTGCCCTTTGACGAAGCAGCCATCAACACCATACAGCCCGTGCAGCTCAATGCCATCAATGCCGAGGGGCTGGTGGAGGTGCTGGAGAACGAAGCGGTCAGGGGATGATTTTTTGTCACAAAGGCATCCTTGTCTTTTCAAGTCGAACATCTCCGAACCAAGCGCTACATTTGGACTTCACAAAACTGCCAATGCCCCGTTTTTTCATCGTCCTACTTTCCATCCTGTTCACGCTCGCTGTACTTCATGCACAGGAGGGCGAGCAGTTGCCACCCCCTACCGCAGATGAGGTCTATGCCAAGAAAAGCATCGAGCGCCATGATTTCGATGAGAAAAAATGGACGGTGCTGAAGGAGGGCATTGACTATTCCATTTCCAAAGAAAAAAAGAGAAAAGAGAAGGCCAAAAAGGAACAAAAGGAAGTGGAATTGCCGAGCGAAGGACTTACTGGGCTGGGACCGGTTCTGAAAATCATTGGCATCGTCGTGCTGGTGGGCCTGCTGGTACTGCTGATTGTGAAAATGGCTGGGGGTGAAAGCCTTTTTGGCCCAAAAAACAGCAAGCTGAAGCCCGCCGTCAGCCAAGCCGAATTGGACGAAATCGAGGAAAACCTCCATGAAGCCGAACTGCAAGACCCCATCCAGCGGGCCATTGCCGGAGGCGACTACCCCATGGCCGTGCGGCTGTACTACTTGGCGGTGCTGAAAGCGCTTTCGGTAAAAAACCATATCCGCTGGAAACGGGACAAGACCAATGGGGCCTACCTTCGTGAGTTGGCGGGTTCACCGCTGTTCGGCACGGTGCAGGAGGTCACGCTGGCTTTCGAGCGGGTCTGGTACGGGAAGGTGACGTTGGACAAGCGGGATTTTGAGCAATTGGAAATAAAAATGAAAAAAGCGGTGGCCACTGCCAGCGCCTAACTCAATCACACCACATCCGTGGCGAATAAACAGACACCATATTTTGTTGGCGCATTGGTACTGCTGTTGGTGGTGCTGCTCTATTTTTTTTGGGACGGCGGCAAAGGCAATTACAGTTGGCGAGAGCACTATGACCCCAACAGTAAAGACCCCTACGGTACCTACCTCGTGCGCAACCTCCTCGAAACCTACTTTCCCGGCCAGCCATTCAAAGTAGTGAAGGACAGCATCGGCGAGCAGCTCGATTCTGGCAGCTTTGTTTACGTCGGCACCCAGTTTTCGCTCGACTCGCAGGCACTCGACCAGTTGCTCCGCTTCGTGGAACGGGGCAACCGTGCCTTCATCGCCTGCCCCTACATCCCACAAGCCTTGCTGGATTCATTGGACGATGGCACCTGCGGTGATTATGGCGCTTACGGAGCGGACACGGTATTTCACGAAACCTTCCATCAAATCCCGGACACGGTGGCATACATGAACTTCCTGCACCCATCGTTGGCCGATACGGCCCCGTACCAAATAAAACGCCTGTTCCTGCGCCAAACCATCGAACACGCATGGGACTTCGTGCCGAACGAATATCGTTGCGAAGCGCAAACAACCTTCACCACGCTCGGTCTCATCAACGACGAGCACGCCAATTTTGTGAGCGCCGCCTACGGCAATGGGGAGTTCCTGCTGCACACCACGCCCTTGGCCTTCACCAACCTTTACCTTATGGAGAAGCGGGGGCTGGAATACGCCTCTAAAGCCTTTTCGCACCTGGGCGCTGGCCCGATTTACTGGGACGAGCGGCGTTACGACCCCTTCGACGATGCGGCTGGCAATGGCGGCAGCCCTGAAAAGCAAAGCCCGCTGAGGTACATTCTGTCGCAGCCGCCGCTGGCCTGGGCTTGGTATATTCTACTGGGGATGGCCGTGCTGTACCTCGTTTTCCGGGCGAAACGGCGGCAACGGGTGATACCTGTGCTGGAGCGGAATGCAAACACTTCTTTGGAGTTCATCGGCACCATCGGGAGGTTGTTTTTCATACAAAACAACCACCGCCAACTCGCTGCCCAGAAGATGCGGCTCTTCCTGATTTTCGTGCGGGAACGCTACCACCTGCACACCAAGGAGCTGAACGAAGCATTCACGAAGGGCCTCGCCGTTCGCTCCGATGTGCCGGAGGAGCATATCACCAAAATCATCAACCTGCACCGCAACATCACCAGCTCTGGTTTTCTTTCGGATACCACTTTGGTTGATTTCCACCGACTCTTGGAGCGGTTTTATCGGGAATGCAAGTAGGGTATTGGGTATCGGGGTATTTTGGCAGAGACCAAGAATATCCAATTATCCCAATATCCCAATCTCAGTCCTTGATGGCCTTCTCAAAAAACGCATCCACTTCGGCCTTCGTTATCGGCTTCACGGGGCGCACCAACCGGAAGCCCACGTGCGGCGAGTCGGGGTTCCACCAACGGCTTTTCGGGATTTGCGGGTCACGGGCCTGCCAGCGAGGCTCCGATTTTTTGCGGGCGGAGCAGGTGCAGTCCGAAGCATTGCTATCATAAGAACCGCCCTTCACGGTACGGGAATGGCGCTTGGTCGGCTCCACCCAAGGGTTAGCAGCGGGGTCGCCATTTAGTTTTTGAAAATAATCCTCTTCATAAGAATCGAGCGTCCACTCCATCACGTTGCCGAGCATGTCGTATAGGCCGAGGGCATTTGGCTTTTTTTGCGCCAGCTCATGGTATTTTTCAAAGCTGTTGTCGTAGTACCAAGCATGGTCTTCCAACTCCCACCCTGTCTGCCAATTGCCCACCGCCGAACTGCCGGACTTAAATGCGCAGGCATACTCCCACTCGGCCTCCGTTGGCAGCCGGTAGAAATGCCCCGTTTTTTCGTAAAGCCATTTGCAATAGCGGAGTGCTGCTTGCTGGGTCATGCTCACCGCCGGAAAGCCCGATTTTCCCATGCCGTAGGTGTAGTCAATGTACTGCGGCGTGGGTCGGCTGACGGCATCGGCCTTGTAGCCTTGGACAGGATGCGCCGTGGAGTCAGAGTCGTATTGTTTTTGGTAAAAAATGATGAACTCGTCATAGCCCACCTCCGTCGTGCCCATCCAGAAGCTGTCGAGCTTGACCTGGCGTGGCGGATGCTCGTTCGTGGGGCCGTCCGCACTGCCCATCGTGAAGGTGCCGCCCGGCACGAGCGCCAGGTTGAAGCTGACCTTTGAGCCGGGGATGCGCTCGGTTTGGGTGGGGGTTTGGGCGGCGCTTTTTTCACCCAAAAGAAAGGCCAAGGCAATGGCGGTGATGGTTTTGATGATGTGGTTCATTATTTATTATTTTTGATGTGGGAGCACCCTGCAAATCTAAATTAAAGTAGAAAACTGAGGCGCATCAAGGTTGCAGACTTTGACAATTCATCCCGCCCATTCCACAATTCATCGGAAACCCTTCGCCCGCCTCGCCGATGGCCCACATTTTTGCCCCATCAATTTTAAATCAAAAAATCAGCGTCATGAAAATCACCCGACTTTTTACAATCACACTCGCCCTTTTGCTCACCGCAGCTTGGGGCTTCGCCCAAAAATCCACCCAAACCATCCGGGGCACCGTCCTCGACCAACAATCGGAGGTGCCGCTCATCGGCGTCACCGTGGAACTGCTCGATGCACCGGAAGCCACCGGCACGGTGACGGAATCCGACGGCTCCTTCGCACTTCCTGACGTGCCTGTGGGTAGGCAGACCCTGCGCTTCAGTTATATCGGCTACGAGGGCGTGACCATCCCAAACATCGTCGTAACCGCTGGGAAGGAGTCGTTTTTGGAGGTAAAAATGGCCGAATCCTACACCCAACTGAACGAGGTAGTCGTGACCGCCCAAGTGGACAAGGACAAGGCAGGCAATGATCTGGCCACCATCAGCGCCCGGCAGTTTTCGCTGGAAGAAGTCACCCGCTACTCCGGTGCCCGCAACGACGCTGCCCGCATGGCCGCCAATTTTGCCGGGGTCAACATCGCAGACGACAGCCGCAACGACATCGTGGTGCGGGGCAACTCCCCCACGGGCCTGCTCTGGCGCATGGAAGGCGTGGCCATACCCAATCCCAACCACTACTCCACCCTCGGCACCACGGGCGGCCCGGTGAGCGCCCTGAACACCAATTTGCTGAAAAACAGCGATTTCCTTACCTCCGCATTTCCTGCCGAGTATGGCAATGCGCTCTCCGGCGTATTCGACATTCAATTGCGGAGCGGCAACAAAGAAAACCACGAATACACCTTCCAGTTGGCGGCGTTCAGCGGATTGGAGGCGATGGCGGAAGGCCCCATCAACCGGAAAAAGGGAAGCTCCTACCTCGTCAGCTATCGACATTCTTTTGCGGAGCTGGCCACCGAGGCGGGACTGGACTTTGGCACATCGGCCACTCCCCGCTACAAGGACCTTTCGTTCAAAGTTGATTTGCCAAAGACCAAGTTTGGCAATTTCAGCCTGTTTGGAATCGGTGGATTAAGTTCCATCAACTTCATCGGCAAGGACTTGGCGGCGGATGATTTTTATGGAGAAACCGACCAGAACAGCTTCGTGACCTCGCAGGTGGGCATACTTGGCCTCACGCACCGACAACTGCTGAACTCAACCACCTACCTCCGAACGACCATCGCCGCTTCGAACTCCAGCAACACCTATAAAGAAGAGCGGGTACAGGAAGACCAGAGCATCCGGCGGCACTTGGAAGTGGACGACGCCGTGAACCGCTACACGGTCTCCACCTTGTTGAACAAAAAATTCAGCGCACGGCACACGCTGCGCACGGGGCTTATCGGCGAAGTTTTCAGCCTGAAAAACAACGTGCGTGACCGGGAAACCCGCCCTGACTGGGTTACGCTGCGGGACTTTGACGGTAACCTCGGCCTGCTGCAAGCTTACGCACAGTCACAGTACCGCCTCAACGAAAGGTTCACCCTGAACTCTGGGCTCCATGCACAGTACCTGAGTTTCAACGATACTTGGGCGGTGGAGCCACGAGCAGCCCTCAACTTCCACCTCTCCAAAACCCAAACCCTCAACCTCGGCTACGGCTTGCACAACCAAATGCAGCCGCTTCCGATGTACTTTCTGCAAGTACCGCAGCCAGATGGCAGCTACCTGCGCACCAACGACCAACTGGAGTTTACCCGCAGCCACCAATTAGTGCTGGGGTACGACCTCAAAGTGGGCGGCGACTGGCGCATCAAGGCCGAGACTTACTACCAAGCACTTGGCAACGTGCCGGTGGAAAGCGTCCCCGGGAGCTTTTCGATGCTGAACGTGGGCGCCGATTTTGGCTTCCCAGAAGAGCATTTTTTGGTGAATGAAGGTACTGGCAAGAACTACGGCGCCGAGTTGACGGTGGAGAAGTTTTTCAGCCGGGGCTACTATGTGCTGATGACGGGTTCTGTGTTTGACAGCAAATACAAGGGCAGTGATGGCGTGGAGCGAAATACGGCCTTCAACAATAAGTATACCTTCAATTTCTTGGCGGGCAAGGAGGTGAAAATCGGCAAGGACAAGCGAAATGCCCTCACGTTTGACACCAAGTTCACAACGGCAGGTGGGCGCTTTTACACACCGATTGACTTGGCGGCGAGCATCGCAGCGGGCGAGCAGGTATTCCAGGAAGACAAGGCGTACAGCGAGCGGATTGACCCCTACTTCCGCTGGGACGTGAAGTTTGGCTTCCGCCTGAACAGCAAAAAACGCAAGCTTTCACAGCAGTTTTTCCTCGATTTTCAAAACGTGACCAACCACGAGAACGTGTTCACCTATCGCTTCAACCGGGAACGGGGCGAGTTGCAACAGGTGAACCAGATTGGATTCTTCCCGGATTTGTTGTGGCGGGTGCAGTTTTGATGCAGCTTTGCAATCTTTTCCGGGGTAACAATCTCGCCCCGGAAAGGATTGCCGAATCACTTTGGATAAAAGCCAAAAATCTTCCCAGGGCTTCCATCTTCACCTTCATTGGAGATAAAGAGCGTTCCGTCCGCATCGAAACAAATGCCTTCTGGCTGGCCATGCACGCTTTTTTTCAGGCGCTCAAGGTGCTGGACTTTTCCTTTGGCGTCCAGCACGAGCAGGGTATTGCCACGGGCCGAGGTAATATAGATGTCGCCCGTTTTGGGGTGGATGGCGATGCCGGACGGGCTGAATTTCAGCTCTCCTGATCCTGGGGCATTGATGCGCTCCAACTTCTTGTTGGCGTCTTCCTCGCCGCTCGTTTTCAAAAAATCTTCCAAGTCGGAAAGGGTAAGCAAGTAGGCCGGCGTTTTCGAGACGGTCTTTGTTGCGAGGTCAAATGCGTAAATGGCTTTTTTGTCCCCAGCGTCGTCAGTGTATCCACTGTGGCCCTTGCAGGCGATGAGTAGGCGGTTGTTGGCGGGGTCGTGGGCAAGGCCCTCCAAGTCGTTTTCTTTGTCCAAAAAGGACTTGTGGCTCTGTACCTCAGGGTTTGGCTCCGCAAAGTTCTTCACTTGATAAAGTGTGCCATTGCTCTTGCACACCCAAGCATCATTTCCCACGATTTCGATGCCCTCGTAGTCTCCAGCGTCTTTGAATTGAATCCTCGATTTTATGGCGCCGTTTGATTTATCCAACAGGAAAATGATGCCCTTCTCATCGTTGACGGCTGCGAGCATTTGGCCATCACTTGTAAGGCTCAACCCGGATATTTCCTTCAACTCATTGGGCATGTCAAAAGCAAGGTCGGGGTCGTTGAGGTGGTAGGGAAACGGGGGATGGTCGCCGATGGACGGAGGCAGTGGCCCGGTTTGCAGGGTAAACCAACTAATGAAAAGGCCGAGCAACAAGATTTTTGACATGGGTGTTGTATTTGCTTATTTGCGTACTGCCGTTTTGGGTGGGACGGAAAACCTGCCTTGCGAAGGGCAATTTACCACCAATCCGCCAATTTGCTTTTTGTGAAACAATGTGTGCGGGGTAAAAATACGGAGTTGCTGATTTGAAAGTTGCCAATTGGCACCGTTGAATGGGTTAAACGCCAAATCCGCATCTGGGATTTTCAGCAACCACAACTATTGCCCAAAGGGCAAAAAAAAGTCGCACCCAAAAGGTGCGACTGCCATAAACAAATTATAATCTCATGAAATAAACGAAAAATCTTGTGGCTTGGGGTGGGAAAAATTCCTTTGATGAAACAACCTCGAAAAACTTTCGGAAGTTTACGCAAAGAGTGGATATAACAGGGAGCGGCATATTTTCTAACAGTTTTTAACAAATAGAAAAAAACATGAAGGGCATAGCCAGTATGGGCATCGTGAAGGTACAGGGCCAGCAGCACAGCCAAATGGAGGACTTTGTGGTGGCAGAGGAGCCGCTCGAAATCCGGCTGGGGT
This sequence comes from Saprospiraceae bacterium UBA6168, assembly GCA_002435785.1. GTDB lineage: Bacteria > Bacteroidota > Bacteroidia > Chitinophagales > Saprospiraceae > UBA6168. Next base: position 28,964 of record DIUC01000080.1, read on the forward strand.
TCCTCAAGAACGGTGCCCGCCACCAAAAAAGCATCTCCGTAACCATGCGCACCCCCGGCCATGACGAGGAGTTAGCGTTGGGGTTCCTATTCACGGAGGGCATTATTGCTGGGTTGGAGCAAGTGACGGGATTCAGCCGCCCCCCCGTGCGCTGGAAGCAGGCAAAGGAAAACGTGTTGGTGGTAGAATTGGCCGACGATGTGTCGGTGGATTTTGGCCGCTTGGAGCGGAATTTCTACACCAGTTCGTCGTGCGGGGTGTGCGGCAAGGCGAGCATCGAGGCGGTAAGGGTGCAGGGACGGTTCGAGTTGCCAGAACCTGCGCCGATGTTCACGGTCGAAGTGCTGCACTCGCTGCCGGAGCTGCTGGCGAGTCGGCAGTCCATCTTCGACTGTACGGGTGGGCTGCATGGGGCAGCCCTGTTCGACCGAGCGGGGAAGCTGCTGCTGGCCAGGGAAGACGTGGGCCGGCACAATGCCCTCGACAAGCTCATTGGGACAGCCATGCAGCAGGGCATCTTGCCACTTTCCGATTGCTTGGTGCTGGTGAGCGGACGAGCGGGCTTCGAGTTGGTGCAAAAATCAGTGATGCCAGGCGTGGCGGTGCTGGCCGCCGTGGGCGCACCCACGAGCCTCTCGGTGGAGTTGGCGGAGGAGGCTGGCATGACCCTGGTGGGCTTTCTTCGCAATGACCAGTTCAATATTTACGCCTGCCCAGAACGGATTTTATGACAAATGAGGAAAGTCCAACCAGCTTCATTATAAAATAACCTACTTTTGCCGTCCTTTTAGCGCACTTGTACTGAATTCATGCGTGTTGGTTTTTGGCAAAGGCGTTGTTTGACGCAAGTTCAGGGTTACCAATCCACCAAACCGCCAATCGGCCAAAGTGCTTTTTCATCATCATCATCAAAAAAATTACCTGAAATGGGCAGAGGAGACAAAAGAACGACCAAGGGGAAAATCTGGAGAGGTTCGCACGGGAAGACCCGCAGCAAAAAGACGAACCGTCCGCACCAACAAGTGAAGAAGGAAGAGAAGAAAAACGGGTGATGAAAGCAGGATGGTTGTTGGTTGTACCAACAATTAGGCAGCTAACAACCATCCGCCATCGCCATCAAACAGACGCATTCAGCATGAAAATCCGAATGTCGGGCAATTCCATCCGGCTGCGGCTTTCGCAGTCTGAGGTGGCCAGGTTCCATGAAACGGGAAGAGTGTCGGAACGCATCAGCTTTGGCAGCCAACCCGATGACATCCTGACCTATCAGCTGGAGCGCACCGACCAGTCAGGTATGGCGGCGACTATTGACGGTAATCACATCCGTGTCCTAGTGTCATCGGCACTTTCGGATACTTGGGCTACTTCTGAACAGGAAGTGGGCATGGAGCATCTGCTCCGTTTCCCGGGCAATGACGGCCACCTTCGTATCCTGGTGGAAAAAGACTTCAAATGCCTCGCCGACCGGCCTGAGGAAGATGAAAGCGACAACTTTCCGAATCCAAACCTAAGTTGTTAGTTTGCCAAGCTGCAACTGAACTTCGTTAAGGATTTCCCTATCAATTGGGGATTCCTCGGCGATTGGGTTCTTTACACCTATTTTACCATTGTGGGGTTTCTTTTCAAAACAGGTTGCTGCTATCGGGTTGCTGCCTCGTTCTTTCATTTGCCACGCAGTATTTTTCCAAGTTTCTTTGGGTTCTATTGGCCAGTTTTTGGGCAAAAAAAAACGGGACGCCAACCGAAACAAGTCCGATTGACGCCCCGAGCGTTTTTTTTGAGTAGAATTTCAAAAAAACCTACTGATTATGGGCAGAAAGCGAGCAAATGCTGAAACAACCGCCCAACGCCATGCGTTATTTTCCTTTTTTATAGACCCCTTTCGGGAAAAGTCCCGATTTGGTCTTTGACCGTGGATAGTTCCCCTTTTTATCGGGTTGTACATGCGCCGAATCGTTCATCGGGCAGCCTGAGCCACGGTTGCAGGAGCTGGTGGAAAGGAGGATGGTGACGGCACCAATGCCGAAAACGAGCAAAAAAAGTGATTTCTTCATAAGCCAAGACAAATTTTAATCTAAAAAAGTGAAGCAAAGTTGGGCAATATCCCTGTCAAAAGCGAGCATTCGCTTAAAAGACCAATAAAATAAGGGATTTTTCTTCTAAAAACGTTGGTGGATAAGGATGCTTGTATATTTTTGCGCCACTTTTTTAAAATCTGTAAAATTTTTAAACCATTTAAGATGAACAAAGGAGATTTGATCAACAAAGTCGCAGAAAGCGCTGGCCTTACCAAGGCTCAGGCAAGTTCTGCCGTTAACACTGTATTTGAAGCTATTGGTGAGTCCCTCACAAAAGAGGAAAAAGTTACCCTTATTGGCTTCGGTACATTCTCTGTTTCCAAGCGTGAAGCACGCCAGGGTCGTAACCCACAATCCGGTGCAACCATCACAATTGCCGCTAAAACTTCCGTGAAGTTCAAGCCAGGCAAGGAACTTGCAGATTCTGTGAACTAATCAGGAACCGAAAGATTTAGCTTTCAGAAAGGAAAGGGCAACCGGGAATTACCCTGTTGCCCTTTTCCTTTTTGGATTTTCCTACCTTTGCGGGCTGCTTTTTGGCGCCCGGCATCAATTTGACCATGTACGAGGCAGTAAAAAAGCTGGCAAGGCGTTGGTTGCCAAAGCAATTGCTCCTTAAAAACGAGCTGTTCCTTCGGAAAATCTTGGCCTTCAAGTACAAGGGCGACAAGGTTGGCTGCAATATCTGCGGCAGCAGGCTCTGCAACTTCATCTGCCTGAAAAACGGCGAGAAGCTCTGCCCTTCTTGCGGAAGCCTACCACGAAACCGTAGGCTCTGGGATTTGTTGGTGGAACGGCGGCTATTGCACGGCGACGTCCTCGATTTTTCGCCAAGCCGGTGCCTGGCGAGGAAAATGCGGGAGCAAAAGCGCCTCCGCTACGTCAGCAGCGACTTCGTCGGCGAGTTTGAAGCTGAAAAGTCGCACGACATCACCGCCATTGCGGAGCCAGACGGCCAGTTTGACCTGGTGGTATGCTACCACGTGCTGGAGCATGTGGACAACGACCGCAAAGCAATAGCAGAATTGTTCCGGGTTTTGAAGCCCGGCGGAAAGGCCGTCATTCAGACGCCGTTCAAGGATGACGGTATTTACGAAGACCCCAGCATCACAGCGCCCGCCGAGCGATTGAAGCATTTCGGGCAAGAAGACCATGTGCGGATTTACTCCGCCACGGGCCTTGCGGAAAGGCTGCAAACGGCAGGATTCATGGTGGAAATCATGCATTTTGACAGCAACACCGTGAGCGACCATTATTTTGGCATGAAGGAAAACGAGACCATTTTGATTGCATCAAAGTGAGCCGACTTCCAAAAGTGCAATTACTAAACAACAATAGGGACGAAATCGTCGGTTCTGTGGAACACAACCCATTGGATGTGAACACATTGCAAACCACCAGCCGTCCATTGTCCACCGATGACAAGTATAAAATGAAATTTGCAACCAAGACCATCCACGCTGGCATAGCGCCAGACCCCAGCACGGGGGCAGTGATGACGCCCATTTACCAAACCTCCACCTACGCCCAAGCCGCCCCCGGCGACCACCAAGGCTACGAATATGCCCGCACACAGAACCCCACCCGCCATGCCTTGGAGGCCAACTTGGCAGCCCTCGAAAACGGCGCTGACGGTATCTGTTTCGGGAGTGGCCTTGCGGCAATGGACGCCATCCTGAAACTCCTCAACGCTGGCGACGAAGTGGTGGCCACCAACGACCTCTATGGCGGCTCGTACCGACTCATCACCAAGATTTACGAACGCTTCGGGCTGAAGGGCCACTTCGTGCCAATGTACGACGCCACCCAGTTCGAGCAGTACCTGACTCCGAACACGAAGCTCATTTGGATTGAAACCCCGACCAACCCGATGCTCAACATCGTTGACATCGAGGCCATTTGCAAAGTGGCCAAGGCACGAGGCATACTTACCGCAGTTGACAACACCTTCGCTTCGCCGTACCTCCAAAACCCACTTGACCTTGGGGCGGACCTCGTGGTGCATTCCGCTACCAAATACCTTGGTGGGCACTCCGATACCGTGCTGGGCGCCATCATGGCAAAGGACGCCGAGCTTGCGCAGCGCCTGCATTTTATCCAAAATGCTAGCGGCGCCGTGCCAGGCCCAATGGACTGCTTCCTCGTGCTGCGGGGCATCAAGACCCTGCATCTACGGGTACAGCGGGCCTGCGAGAACGCAGAGAAAATCGCCCATTCGCTGCTCGGCCACCCGAAAATCAACAAGGTTTATTACCCCGGATTCACGGACCATCCCGGCCACGAATTGGCCAAGCGCCAAATGCGGCATTTCGGCGCAATGGTCTCCTTTGACCTAAAGGAGGATACCCTTGAAAGTGCTACCAAGATTTTGACTAAGACTGAACTTTTCACCCTTGCCGAATCGCTCGGCGGCGTGGAATCACTGATAGGACACCCCGCTTCCATGACGCACGGTTCCATCCCTCGGGAGGAGCGGCTGAAAGTCGGCCTGACCGACTCCCTCATCCGCCTCAGCGTTGGCGTCGAGGATGTGGACGACTTGCTTGCAGACCTTAAACAGGCGCTGTGAGCTGAAATGGGAAATTGAAAAATTAGAACATTGATGGTTCACGCAAGTAATTGGCTTTCAACAAGCTCCATCATTCTTCAATTTTTCAACTTCCCAACCCTGTGTGGGCAAAGCCGAAAACGCTCGGTGACACATTGCCCAGCATTTTTTTCAAACTGGTTTTTGAATGGTTGATGGTTGAAATTGTTGTGAACACCACGACAATCCAGCAACTCAACACTTCAGCAATCCAGCAATTTTAAACATTCAATGACATTTCAGGATTTAAACCTAATCGAACCCATCCTTCGGGCGCTCAAGGATGAAGGTTACGACACACCGACGCCCATCCAACAGCAGTCCATCCCCCACTCCATCATGGGAACCGACCTACTGGCCTGTGCACAGACTGGCACTGGCAAGACCGCCGCATTTGCCATCCCGATTCTGCAAAGACTGAGCGAGAAGTACCCCAATGGAACGGGCAGCAACCACATCAAAACGCTGATACTGACCCCTACCCGGGAACTCGCCATCCAGATTGGCGACAGTTTTACCGCCTATGGCCGCCATTTGAAGCTCCGCAATTTTGTGGTCTTCGGTGGTGTGGGCCAGAAGCCACAGGAAGATGCCATGCGCCGTGGCGTGGACATCCTCATCGCCACGCCGGGCCGCCTGCTCGACCTGATGAACCAGGGCTTCGTCTCCCTCAGCCAACTCGAAATCTTCGTATTGGACGAGGCCGACCGGATGCTCGACATGGGCTTTATCCCCGATATCGAGCGGATCTTCAGCCTGACGCCCTTTACCCGGCAGACGCTGTTTTTCTCTGCCACCATGGCCCCCGAGATCGAGCGCATCACCAACACCTTTCTCACCGCCCCGGCGCGGGTCGAGGTGGCCCGGCAGGCCACGGCATCCGAGACCATCGACCAGCATGTGGTGATCATCAGACCGTCCCGACGTGACAAGGCCGACAGCGAGAAACGCGCCGTGCTGCGCGCGCTCATCGACGCCGAGGGCGACGCCTGCACCAATGCCATCGTGTTTTGCAACCGCAAGGTCGATGTGGATATCGTGGCCAAATCGCTCAAGAAATACGGCTATGACGCCGCGCCCATCCACGGCGATCTCGACCAGAGCCAGCGCACGCGCACGCTCGATGCGTTCCGCGCGGGCGAGTTGAAGATCCTCGTGGCCTCGGACGTGGCCGCGCGCGGGCTCGACGTGCCTTCGGTCAGCCATGTGTTCAATTTCGATGTGCCGGGCCACCCGGAGGACTATATCCACCGCATCGGACGCACGGGGCGCGCGGGGCGCTCGGGCAAGGCGCTGACTATTTGCAATCCGCGCGACGAAAAGGCGCTCGCCGCCGTCGAGGGGCTGATCCAGCGAGAGATTTCGCGCCTGCCGGACCCGACCGCCGGCACCGCCGCCGCGTTCGAAGCGGACAGCGAAACGCCGCCCGAGCAAGGCACGCGGCCGGGCACCAGCCGCTCGCGCGCGCGCGGCGGTCCGCGCAAGGACGCCCCGCCCCCCGCCGAAAAGGCAGCCCCCGCCGCCAAGCCGCGCCCGCAAGAGCGCATCGAAGAACGCCGGGAGCCGCGCCGCGAGAGCCGAGGCCCCCGCCGGGACGACACCGGCCCGAGGGTCGTCGGCATGGGCGACCACCTTCCCGGCTTCATCGCGCTCAGCTTCGAGGAACGGCGCAACTGCTGAATTCCGTGCGGCCGCGCAAAAGCGGGCGCGGACGGGACGCCGATGCTTGCGCGCGCGGATTTCCCCTCTGCTGATGCGCGCCGTATCAATCAAGTGCCGGGGCTACCCAGGGATCGCGCGTTTCCAGGGTCCGGCCTGCATCAAAACGGGCTGGGCATAAAATATACGTTTCAATTTCTCGTCGATCGGGCTATCATGCCTTGACACGACGTGACTTTTTCAGGCTTGATGGCCATGTAATATTGCGACACGGGATCTTGCGGCACCGGCGGCACCAGGCAGGCTAATTCAACACAAGACAGGGCATTTCCAAATGACCAGCTTTTATGTCCGAACGGACAACAACAACCCGACCATCAACCTCACCAACGATCCATCCTTCGAGATTACTTTTGTTGCGGTAACCTCAACGGGTGACCCGGGCGACCTGCTGCTCGACGGCTCTCCCGACCCGAATACGCAGGTCATGATCGGCGGCACGACTTACAGTTTCACGGTAAACTGGACAGCAACCCTGCCCACCGCAGCCAGCGACGGTGCCGGAAAGGTTCCTCTCGACTTCCGGGGCGACAATGTCATGCGCATCACTGTGCAGGATTACCCCGCTGCTGGTCAGACGACCGCGCTTGTCTTCTTGCCCGATCAACAGGCAACCGCAGCGGAAATGGACGCGTTCGGCAATGGGGCGATTACCGCTAAGAATGTAAATCTCGATCCTGACCCCGTGCCGGTCTGTTATGTTGCGGGAACCAGGCTGGAAACCGTCAACGGTCCCGTGCCGGTAGAAAACCTTCGGGTCGGGGACATGTTGATGACCAGGGACGATGGTCCTCAACCAGTCCGGTGGATCGGGTGGACGCAGCATGGCTGGCCCGGAACCGACGAGAGGCTTCGCCCCGTTCGTATCCCGGCCGGGTCGCTTGACGGGCGCCTGCCGCATCACGACCTGATGGTTTCGCCGCAACACCGCATATTGCTTTGCCGCGAAAGCTTTGCGTTCATGGGTGACGACGAGGAATGTTTTGCCCCCGCGCTCGGTTTCGAGGGATATCGCGGTATCGGTCGGGCGATGTCCTGCCAGACGGTTCGCTACTATCATGTGCTTCTGGAACATCATTCCATCCTCACGGCGGAAGGGGTGCCATCCGAGAGTTTCTATCCCGGCCCGGTCGCCATGAGCAACCTGAGCCTGGGGCACCGTCTTCAGATAATGGCCTTGTTTCCGGATCTGGCGAGCGACCCGAGCAGTGGCTATGGTCCGCTTTGTCGGCCTGCCTTGACCAAAAGGCAGGCCATCGAAAGGCTGCGCGGCGAAAAGGTGGCCTGAAGCGGTCATCGGGCTGCCGGAAACCGGCGCTCATCGGACGGCTCCGGCGGGATCACGTGCCCGCCCCGATGCCCGGTCAATCGCCCGGTCAATCGCCCCGTCAAACGCCGACATCTGGTTTCACGCATGGCTCCTGCTGCGGGTCATGCGCATTTGCTGTGGCCGCAGCTTGCGCAGGTCATGCAGCCCTCGATCATGCGCATGTCATGGCTGCCGCAGGCCGGACAGGCCGGGCCGCGCGGCGCGCCGGCGGGGTCCGGTCCGCGCGCTTGCGGATCCTGCTTGAGGCCCATACCCTCAGCCGCGAGAAACCCGATAGAGACCATGTGCCGCTCCAGCACGCCGCCGATGGCCGCGAGGATCGAGGGCACATACTTGCCCCCCATCCAGGCCCCGCCACGCGGGTCGAACACCGCCTTCAACTCCTCCACCACGAAGGACACATCGCCACCGCGCCGGAACACCGCCGAAATCATCCGCGTGAGCGCCACCGTCC
>DIUC01000081.1 GCA_002435785.1 Saprospiraceae bacterium UBA6168
TCCTTGGAACAGTCGAGACTTTTCCGAGAAAAGTGTGGGCAAATCCTTGGAACTGTCGAGACTTTTCCGAGAAAAGTGTGGGCAAATCTTCGGAACAGGCCACCCAGCGCCAATGCTAAATGCCGACAATTCAAGGTTAAATTTACTGTCGCTGCTTGTGTGCCACACTTTTCGGGGGTATGTTTGCTCACGGGCGGAACTTGTTTGGCCCGGTACTGGCGGCTGATGAAGCGGCCACCCCCGATACTAAATCCTTAATGCCAAATTCTTATGAAATTATTCTTTATCGCAACTGCTTGCCTGTTTTTTACCCTGATGGTACATGCCCAGTACAAGTTTGACTATATATGGCTGATGGGCGACCCAACCGATAACCCTAATTCAAATGGTGGCGTGAACGTCTTTGATTTCAACGGTGACACGCTGAGCATAAATAAGCAGCAGAAAGGGTTGAGGTTATTTCTTACCAACGCCAGCATCAGCAACCATGAAGGTGAGCTTCTTTTTTATACCAATGGCTGCAACATCAACAACGCACAGCATAATCTGATGCAAAATGGAGGGGGGTTGAATCCTGGGTTTGCGTATTTAAGTGGAAATTGTCCTGATTATGGGAACACAATCCCCAAAGGTATATTGGTATTGCCCCTCCCCAATAGTGATTCAAAGTACTATGTTTTTCACCAATCATTAATAGATGGGGTTGGCCCTCACGTTTACATTGGAGATTTATTTTACTCGCTTGTTGACATGAGCTTAGCAAATGGACTGGGCGCAGTAGTGAACAAAAACCAAGTTGTTGTAGCTGATACATTCTATAGTGATTTGCATGCTATCAAACATGCGAATGGCGAGGATTGGTGGATAATAACTTCCAAGGAAAACAGCAAATTGGTATATAAGATACTTTTTACCGAAGCGGGAGTTAGCCAAATTGACACGCAGACAATTGGAATCCCACTTGATGATTGGACTAATAGAAGTGGTATGGCAAGTTTCTCACCTGACGGTTCGAAGTTTGCAAGGTATTCACAAAGAGAGCAAGTAACCTTGTTTGATTTCGACCGCTCCACGGGGCAGCTCAGCAATTTCCAGCAACTATATGCAGATACCACCATCGGCTTTTGGGGAGGGCTTTCCTTCTCTCCCAACTCCCGTTTCCTGTACGCCAACACCCAAGCGAAGCTCTGGCAGTTCGACCTGTTGGCACCAGATGTTGAAGCCTCCAAGGTTTTGATAGACGAATGGGACGGCTTTACCAACAACGGCGGCCACCCCATCACCTTTTGGCTCATGCAACTGGCCCCCGACTGTAAGATATACATCATGTCACCGAACAGCTCCAAGTACATGCACGTCATCAACCGCCCCGACGAGCCGGGCCTTGCCTGCGACTTCCAGCAGCGAGGCCTTTTGCTGCCCGCCAACAACCAGTCCACCATCCCCAACTTCCCCAACTACCGCCTCGGCACGGGGTACCCGGTGTGTGATAGCAATATCGTGTATGTGTCGTCCACGGGCGGCTTTGCGCTGCCGCCCGTGCAGTCGGTGCAGGTATGGCCGAACCCGGCGAGCGGGCAGGTATCGGTGTCGCTTGAGCTGCCACTGCCCAAGCCATCCACTTGGCACCTTCTCGACCCGCTGGGCCGGGAGGTCGTCCGTGCGGTTTTGCCCGCAGGGCAGCAAGCGGTGGAGGCCGGGCTGGCGGGCGTGCCGCCGGGCATGTACTTTTGGAACGTGGAAAGCGAGGGGCGGCCTGTGGGAAGCGGGAAGCTCATCATCCAAAAATAATGAAGCTATCCCAAAACGGATTCAGGGATATTTTGCTCGACGGTCATCAAATCCTCGCCGACAGTTTGCTCCCATTTTCCCTACTTTTGGCCTCGAAAAATATTCAATCGAAGCCAAATTATGAGTAATACCAAGTTTCAGCAGTCAATCCGCCAAGGCATACCTGACCTCTTGCCCAATCCCAAGCCCTACGACCCCGTGGTATCACATGCCCCCAAGCGGTCAATCGAGGGCGTTTTATCAGTAGAAGAGAAAAAGTTGGCCGTGCGGAATGCGCTGCGTTATTTTGACAAAAAGCACCATGCCGAGCTGGCCCCTGAGTTTTTTGAGGAACTCGAAGCTTACGGTCGCATCTACATGTACCGCTTCCGCCCTAATTACGAGATGTACGCCCGCCCCATCGGGGAGTACCCAGCCAAGTGCCAGCAGGCGGCGGCCATCATGCTCATGATTCAGAACAACCTCGACCCCACCGTTGCAAAGCACCCGCATGAACTCATCACTTACGGCGGCAATGGGGCGGTTTTCCAAAACTGGGCGCAGTACCTGCTCACCATGCAGTACCTGTCGAACATGACGGAGGAGCAGACACTGGCGATGTACAGCGGCCACCCGATGGGCGTTTTCCCATCGCACCGGGATGCACCTCGGGTCGTGGTGACCAATGGCATGATGATACCCAACTACTCCAAAAAAGAAGACTGGAACAAGTACAATGCCCTCGGCGTCACGCAGTATGGGCAGATGACGGCGGGGTCGTTCATGTACATCGGGCCGCAGGGAATCGTGCATGGCACGACCATTACGCTGCTGAATGCGGGCCGCTTGCGCAAACTCGGCGACGATGATTTGCGGGGCAAAGTCTTCGTGACCAGCGGCCTCGGTGGCATGTCCGGTGCACAGGCGAAGGCCGCCGTTATCACCGGGGCGGTCGGCGTGCTGGCCGAGGTGGACGAGAAGACCATCGAACAGCGCATCACGGATGGCTACGTCCTTCGGGAAAATGTGTTTGCCGACCTCGACCAGCTCATTGAGCGCATCGAAGACTGTCGCCAGAACGGGACGCCCATCGCCCTGATTTATGCGGGAAACATCGTGGATTTATTGGAGAAGATGGTGGAAACCAACACCACGGTCGAGCTACTTAGCGACCAGACCAGCCTCCACAACATTGACGACCTTGGGTATTGCCCTGCGGGCTACACTTTCGAGCAGGCCAAGGTTTTGTTGGACGATGACAAATTTCGTTTCATGATAGAGATTCGAAAAACGCTCGTCCGCCATGCCAATGCAGTGAACACACTGGCCGAGCGTGGCACTTACTTCTGGGACTACGGCAACGCCTTCCTGCTCGAAGCAGGCAAGGCTGGCGGCGATGTTTTCAAGGACAAAAAAACAGGCGAGTACAAATACCCCAGTTACGTGGAGGACATCATGGGCCCAATGTGCTTCGATTATGGCTTCGGGCCTTTCCGCTGGGTGTGCTGCTCTGGCGAAAAATCGGACTTGGACAAAACAGACGCCATCGCCGCACGGGTTTTGGAGGAAATCAAGGCCACTGCCCCCGCCGCAATCCAGGGCCAACTCAACGACAACATCATTTGGATAAAAAACGCTGACCGTGACCTGCCCATCGTTGGCTCGAAGTCCCGTATTCTCTACGCCGATGCGGAAGGCCGTGTGAAAATAGCCGAGGCGTTCAACCAAGCCATCGCCAGCGGCGAACTGGCTGGGCCGGTGGTGTTGGGCCGTGACCACCACGACGTGAGCGGCACCGACTCGCCCTATCGGGAAACCTCCAACATCTACGACGGCAGCCGATTCACCGCCGACATGGCCGTTCAGAATGTCATTGGTGATTCGTTCCGGGGCGCTACTTGGGTGAGCCTGCACAACGGCGGCGGGGTAGGGTGGGGCGAGGTCATCAATGGCGGCTTCGGCATGGTGCTGGATGGGTCGCCGGATGCTTCTCGGCGGCTGGCGTCCATGCTGTTCTGGGACGTGAACAACGGCATCGCTCGCCGCAGTTGGGCGAGGAATGAGGAAGCCATTTTTGCTATCAAACGGGAAATGGAACGGACGCCGGGGCTGGTGGTCACGCTGCCGAATTTGGTGGAGGATGGAGTGTTGGAGGGGTTAAGCGGTTGATGGAGAGGGGATTAGGCGGCTTCCTTCAATGCCGAATCGTTGATTTGTACTTTGAGTTCATAGGTGCCTAACAATTCCGCCAATTCATCCATAAACTGTTTTTTAAGGCGCTGGTACTGCATAATGCCCAAATTGTCATTATACTCATGACTGCGTTTGATTTGCAAATTAGTTCGATTTATTAGTTCCAACAATCTTTTGAACCTTATTGCTTTTTCTTCCTCGGATAAGTTCTCAAGGTTGTCTTCCTCATCAATTTCTTTCATGGTGCTTCAATTTTTCTTCCAATATCAAGCTTTAAAAAGCCCTTTCTATTCTCAGATTTTGTTGTTGTAAAGAACTCAAACCAATCATTTCTATTAATTTGAGTTATTGGATACAACGGATGGCCAGTTGGGTAAACACCTACAAAGTAAGTGTCAATTCTGAGTTTATCAAAGGATATTGCTATCATTTCCATCAATTTCTTTTCCTTCAATTGGTAAACCTCAAAGTCAAAAAACACCACAACATCCACATCCTTTGGGTGATGCTTCTTCGTTACAAAACTGCCATTTATCCACTGTTCGTACCAAGGGAAAACTTCTTTTTGAAGCATCTCGTTGAATTGAACCAAGTTAACGAATAGCCTCGCCCTCGTTCTCGACCTCGGAAAATCATCCACAAAATGCTGCTTGATACTGCTCAAATCGGCAGCGATGGCTCCGACGGGCACCAAAAGCCCTTGTTCGTTGAAGGTCAATTTTTGTTCGCTCATAGTAAGTTGCTTTTCTCAATGCCCAAAAATACAAAAGCCCCTGAAAATCAACGACTTTCAAGGGCTTTTGGTTAAGCTCTTACTTGCTTATTTTATCTTGAAAACAAGGCTGTTGACTGGCTTTGGCTGCGCCTCACCAATCATACTTGCGTTGACCATTTGGAAATAGTACCGGTCACCAGCGGATGCAAGGGCTACTAATCCCAGCGCTTTTTCGTTGAAGTTTGCGGAAGCCAAGGGAATCTCTACTGGGTCGCCTACTTTTGGAACATAGACCATATTGTAGCTTACAATGCCAACGGGTGCATCACCCACGAACTTGGGAATGAAAGCGCCCAATCCGACCGCTTGCTTGAATTCTGCAGCCGTAATGTCCCCATCCGTTTTTAACAGCCCGTTTTGCATCTTCAATGCGGCAACTGGGTCGCCCAGTTTTTTCATCGGGTCTGGAATTTGCTTCACCTCCAAGTCAAAATTCTTGTACTGGAACCCCTCGCCATGCACGGTGAGCGTCACCTTTCCGGGGGTACTTGCCCGGATATTGAAGATGCCGTTGTCCAATTTCTCGATGTCCACCTGGTCACTGCCGATAAAGATGTTGTCGGATGGTATGCCAGCCACCGTCACCTGCACGGGGTTGTCAACGCCGAGAAAAAGCGCATCGCCATTTCTCGGGGTTAGGCTAACGACATTTTGTGCGGTCGAATATTGCTGTGAAAAAAGCAGGATTGCCAGCAATACGACAGTTTGGAGGCTTGCAAAAAAGCCTTTGATGGGTACAATGAACTTCATTTTTTGAATTTTTTATGATAAAAAAACCTCATAATGAGGCAATTATTGCGAAATTTAGAATCAAGGGCGCAATTTAATAAATCCCCCGTCCAATGGGAAATCACAGCCCGTGATAAATGCCGATTCGTCGGAACAAAGATAAATGGCGAGGCCCGCCACCTCTTCTGGGGTGCCCATTCGACCGATGGGTTGGGTCTTGGCAAGCTTCGCAAACATTTCTGCCTCGTGGCCGGGATAGTTTTTTGCCAAAAAGCCATCCACGAACGGCGTGTGTATGCGGGCGGGCGAGATGCAGTTGCAGCGGATGTTGTCGGCTAAGTAGTCCACGGCGACGCTGAGGGTCATGGTAAGCACGGCGCCCTTAGTCATGGAGTAGGCAAAGCGGTCGGGGATGCCCACCGAAGCCACGATGCTGGCCATGTTCAGGATGACACCGCCGCCATTGTGTTTGAAAAATGGCACGACGGCATGCATGGCATTGTACACGCCCTTTACGTTCACCCGGTACATCCGGTCGAGGTCTTCCTCGGTGGTCTTTTCCAAATTGCCCACGAACCCGATGCCCGCATTGCAGACGAGGATTTGTACAACATGTTCATTATTAATGGCTTGCGCAATGTCGGCGACTTGCTGCTGATTGCTCACATCGCAAGCATGGGCTGTGGCTTGGCCGCCTTCTGAGCGGATTTGGGCGGCTGCGTCCGCTGCCTCTTCCTGTTTCAAATCGAGCAGGTGGACTTGAGCGCCCTCCATTGCGAAGCGCCGTGAAATGGCCAATCCAATGCCGCTTGCGCCTCCAGTTACGATGGCTGTTTTGTTTTCGAGTCGTTTCATAATCTTAAGTGAAGGATTGGAAAGCCCGATGGGGATTTCTAAGCCTGAACGTTAGGTTTTCCATTGCTTTCAGGCTTTCCAATCCCTCCTGTCGTCGGGCTTAGAAATCCTTTGCTTTAGTGAAGGATTGGAAAGTCCGATAGGGATTTCTAAGCCTGAACGGTGGGTATTCCATGGCTTTCAGGCTTTCCAATCCCTCCTGACGTCGGGCTTAGAAATCCTTTTGGCAATTATTAAAGTTCAAAAATCTTGTTCATCAGCACCCATTTCTCGCCTTCTTTGGCCCAGGGCAGTGGCTGCTGGAACTGCCACATCAGCTCCTCCCAAGCCTGTACCCGTGGGTCGGCAGCATCAGCTGCAGCCTTTTTTTCAAAAGAAAAATCATCGTTAACCTCCATCACCATGAACAGGCGGTTGCCAGTCCGGTAAATATCCAGCCCTTTGATTCCCGCCGATTTGATGCTTTCCAGTATCTCCGGCCAGACGCCTCCGGGGGCATGCCAGCGCTCGTACTCGGCGATTAGGGCGGGGTCGTCTTTCAGGTCGAGGGCGAGGTAGTATTTCATGCTTTCAGATTTAGTGAATTTGTCCAGTTGGTATGTTTATCCCATGAATTGGTGCCCCTACATCAACAATTGTCCTGCCTACATGAACAATTACGGTGCTTAAATTCTAAATTACGGTGCCTAAACTCTAAATTACTGTGCTTCAATTCTAAATTACGGTACTTAAACTCTAAAATGCGGTACTTAAATTCTAAATTACGGTACTTAAATTCTAAAATGTCATTGAAGCTCACTTTTCTAAAAGCACCGGGCAATTTTCCAAAGCAATATTGTACTTCTCGGATTTGCAAAGCTTGATGAGCTTCACTTTTTTGATGCCTTCATCGTCGCCGATACGGATGCTGAAGGTGCAGTCTGGACTTTCAAAAAAGTAATCGTTGGCAGGGTAAACGCTGCCGGTAGTTTCATCCTCGTCCGGTTCGCTGGCCAAGACGAAGCCGGGGTTCAGGTCGGCCTTGCCCTTGATTTGGTCAACGGTTTGGCGGCCTTTGCGCAGCTCAAAATTGAAGTCAAGGGTGGTGTAATTGGCCCTTGACACATCCAATGAATACAGGTATCCGCCCTTGCTGGCCACGAAATTTGTCCATCTGCCCTTGGGTATGTCCATCGGAAAAAGGAGGGTGTCCGTTTTTTCCAAAATGATGAAGCTGTCGGCCAGTTCGATGTGCTGGGCGATGTTGGCGTAAGTCAGCTTTGTCAAAAAACTGGCGGCATAGTCCAGGTCGTCCTTGACGGTGATTTTGGCGGGCTTGCCACGGTCGGCAGCTTCTTCGTTGCTGTTTGCTGGCGCAATGTTGGGGTCGGCCACCGTGGCAGAATCTGCCAAAAGCGAGTCGAGGGCCGGGGTGCTGTGCTGCTCATGGGGCGTGCCGCCATTACCGCAGGCGGCGAAGAGTAGTACGCCTATTGCGGAGCAGCACACAAAACTGATTATTCTCAAATTCATTCGTTGTCGTTCTTTTTGGGCGTTTTGGAGAATCACCGCTGNNCAGCGGTGATTCTCCAAAACGCCCATTTGGTTTGATTAATTGATTGTCTGTACTTTATATCCTTTCCATCCGTAAATCCCTATGACTGTAAAGCAGACCAAAGGCAGTATCAGAGCGGCTTGGTAGCTGCCCATTGCCACGGACAGGTACCCGAAGAGTGGCGGCAAAACCGCTCCACCCACGATGGCCATGATGATGAGCGAGGAGCCGAGCTTTACTTGTTCCCCTAGGTTCTTGGTGCCAAGGGCAAAGATAGTCGGGAACATGATGGACATGAAGAAACTGGTGAAAAGCAGCACGACCACTGCCGTTAGCCCCGTGGTGAACATGGCTACCAAGAATAAGGCAACGGTTGCCACGGAGAACAGTTTGAGCAGCCGCTGCGGATCGAAGAAGGTCATGAGCCAAGTGCCCGTGAAGCGTCCGACCATAAATAGAATGAAGCTGAAAGTGAGGTGAAATCCTGCCCAACGCTGTGGGGTAAGCTCCTCGCCACTGCCCGCCATCCACTCGAAAAAGGGCTTGAGGGATTCCACTACGAAGAAGTGGTCGTTCGGTGAGAGCGTGATTTTGATGTCAATCAAGTAACCGAAAATAGCGGACTGCGCACCCACGTAACAGAACTGCGCCACGATGGCCAGCACGAGGTGGCGGTGTTTGAAAATACCGTCCCAGCCCCGTTTGCCCTCGTTGCCGGCTTGCACGGGTTCGGGCATTTTGGTCAGCCAGAACAGCAGCGCCACAAAAACCACGACGCCAGCCAGGGCGAGGTAAGGCATTTGGACGGTCTGCGCCTCGGCGATGCGGATGGCCTCTGCTTGGTCAATGGGCATGGCGGCGAGGTCGGCGGCATTGTGCTTGTTGTTGGTGAAGATGAGCAGGCTGCCAAGCAGCGGTCCAAAGATGATGCTTAGGCCATTGAAGGATTGCGAGAAGTTGATGCGCTGTGCTGCCCCCGCTGGGTCGCCGAGGATGGAGACGTAGGGGTTCGCCGCAGTTTCGAGGAAGGCCAGGCCGCTGGCGATGGTGAACAGTGCGAACAGGAAGAACCCATAGACCCGAACCTCGGCGGCAGGGTAGAACAGTGCCGCACCCAGCCCATAGAGCAAGAGGCCCAGAATGATGCCTTTTTTGAACCCAAACCGGTTCATGAAAAGCCCTGCAGGAATGGCGAAGACGAAGTACCCGAAGTAGAAGGCCGAGTCCACCAAGCCCGCCTGCCAGCGCTTGAGGTCGAGGGCAAGCTGAAAATGAGAAATGAGCACGCCGTTGAGGGAGTTGGCGATGCCCCAAAGAAAGAATAGGCTGGTAACGAGGGCAAAGGGCAGCAGGTACTTGTTTTTTGACATGGTTTGTTTCGTTTTGTGAAAAGCCAAAGGTAGTTTTTTCCAAAAACAAAAAAAGGTGGGCAGCAAAAGCTGCCCACCCGAAACCATTTTACCAAAAAACTTACTTTGAAATTTTGAGCTACCGTGCCATCGGCCTATTTAATCTTGGCTGCATCTGAGTGGCAGGAGGATGTTTTGGGAGCATTCAAATGTTTGCCAAAAGCCGCACTTTGATTTCAAATTACATGGAACAACACCATCGCCCTTGTCGGCAAATGCTTTGCTAATAACGGCTTTCATGCCGTTTGGGAAACTGGAACTGGGTTTACGTGTCGAGGCAACATTGACGGAGTCGCAATTGTCGGGGGCGATTGGTGTTGTCCATCCATATCGGTATCAAACCTGGTACTTAATTTCTATTGAGTTGTGAGAAAAGACCTGAAAACGAGAATAGGCACTTGTTGCGTGCTAAGAACAGGATGTTGTAAAGTGAGGATAACGGCTTGTACGCCGGAGAGACCAAAAGAAAGATAGGAGGGGAAACTTTGCAAAGACAGCGAACTAAATACCGTCTATTACTTACAAGACAAAAGTAGCGGTAAAGGCACAGAATGCGCCTACCCATCCAAAGATATTATTGGTGGGTAGGCTTAACTGTTTGACATTCAGGGTTTTGGCGGTTGTATTTTTATTTAGCAAAATTGTGGACAGTGCCAGAATTCAATCCCCAACCTCCAGTTTTTTCAACCAGACATCCCGCTGCGGGAAAGGGATTTGAACTTTGTTTTCCTTGAATAGTTGCTCAATGACGAACCGGATATCGCTTCTCACAACTTCAATCCTGAAAAATTCTTTGGTGTAGAACAGCAGCTCAAGCTCAAGGGCAGAGTCCCCGAAATTCTTGAAAGCAACAGCGATGGGCGGGTCGGAAAGTACCTTTTCGTTAGCTTCGGCGGCTTTTATCAAAAGGCTTTTCACCAATTGTAAATCGGAGCCATAAGCTACGCCGACTTTGATATTGAAACGGGTAGGTCGTTCGTCGTGTGTCCAGTTGGTCACTTTGTTCACCACGAGCTCCGAGTTGGGGATTAGGATGCTCACCCGGTCACGGGTCTCCAATTTTGAGGTGCGCAGCCCTATTGTCACGACCCTTGCCACGATGCCGTCCACCTCCAGTATGTCCCCAACTTCCACAGTGCCCTCAACCAAGATGATAATCCCGGAAATCAAGTCTTTGAAGGTGTCCTGTAGGCCCAAGCCAATGCCGACCATCAATGCCGCCGAACTTGCCCAAAGCATGGAACTGATGCCAAATGTTTCCATCACGGCAAACACCGCTAATACCCAAATGATGTAAGTCAGGAATTGCTGCAAGGCAATCTGGCGGCCCCTGTCCACTTTTTTTGATTTGAAATACCGCTCCAAAAGGACATGGTTGAGCAGCCAATTAACCGCCTTTGCTATCGCAATAACAAGTATAGCAATGAAAACATGGGCCATGGTCAGCTTCAGCTCTACGAACTAAAATCACAAC
>DIUC01000071.1 GCA_002435785.1 Saprospiraceae bacterium UBA6168
CTTCTAAATTCTTCACGAACCATTGCCCTTATGATGTTTTAAAAAAGCTGCGTGACGCACGGGATAAAACCATAGAAGAAATAAAGCAGCAAAACCCACCCGAAATAGCCAAACAACTATACTTGGTAAAACGACAATATTTCTTGGAATATGACGATTTATTGGATAAATGCGTGAACAGTCCCACCTATCTGAAAGACCCCGCCATAGCAAAGATTCTAGTGGACGCACTACATAAATATGATGGCAAGCACTACAATTTGGTGGCTTATACCATCATGCCCAACCATTTCCATATCATCCTGGATTATTCCATTCAAATGCCCGACAGGCAATTATTTAACCTTGACCAGTATATAGGCCTTCCCAAATCAATGGTTTTGATAAAAGGCAGTTCGTCCCGGTTTTCCAACCTGTTGCTCAATGGAACTGGAAACCCCTTTTGGGACGACGAATACCATGACCGCTACATTCGCGATTTCCGGCATTTCGTATCAGCGGTGGATTACGTAAAAAATAATCCCGTCAAGGCCAAGTTGTGCCTTCACTGGATGGAGCACCCATTCACATGGGTTCGGGAAGACTATTTGCAGTTGAATTTGATTTTCCCCCGGTAGCAACGGCCTTTAGGCCGTCCCGTCCAAGCCCTTCAGGGCGTTCACAACACGGAAGGGGCGACTTTTGGCTCCGTTCGCTTGGCATGTACCCCCGTCCCGTCCAAGCCCTTCAGGGCGTTCACAACCGGAAGGGGCGACTTTTGGCTCCGTTCGCTTGGCATGTACCCCGTCCCGTCCAAGCCCTTCAGGGCGTTCACAACACGGAAGGGGCGACTTTTGGCTCCGTTTGCTTGGCATGTACCCCGTCCCGTCCAAGCCCTTCTGGGCGTTCACAACCGGAAGGGGCGACTTTTGGCTCCGTTTGCTTGGCATGTACCCCCCCGTCCAAGCCCTTTTGGGCGTCGTCAACCGGGAAGTGACGGCTATAATTGACTTCCAAGATATCCCCGTCCAAGCCCTTCAACCCGTCCCTGCCTTGAGCGATGGTAGAATTACCCAAGCCCTATCGGGCCTGGCCGCATTAGCACCACACTACCATTGCCCTAAAGGGCTTGGACGGGACGGCCTAAAGGCCATTCCTACCGGGGGGCGAATAACCAAGATTGTTTACCTTTCCCCCCTAAAAACAAACCCTCATGCAGCAGTCCCTTTTCCGCATTTCCACTTTTGTGCTTTGCACGTTGCTTGCCAGTGCAATGGCCCACGCCCAACCCACCCTCCACATCCAAAACGGCGATATCGCTGGCAGTCGCAGTGCCGACGGCAAAGTAACCAGCTACAAAGGCATCCCCTACGCCGCCCCGCCCGTTGGAGCGCTACGCTGGAAGGCACCGCAATTGGTGACCAACTGGTCGGGGGTGCGGGACTGCACGAAGTTCGGGCCGAGCGCTGTGCAGACGCCGCCCGTGCCGTTCTTCGTCTGGTCGCAGGAGTTCATGGCACCGCCAGCGCCCATCAGCGAAGACTGCCTGAACCTCAACGTCTGGTCGGCGGCAGCCAAGCCCACGGACAAGCTGCCCGTCATCGTCTGGATACACGGTGGCGGCTTCATGAGCGGGGCGGGCGCTTGCCCCATCTACGACGGCGAGGGCATGGCCCGCAAGGGCGTCGTCTTCGTCAGCATCAACTACCGCCTCGGCGTGTTCGGCTTCCTCGCCCACCCCGAACTCAGCCGGGAATCCGGCCACAACGCCAGTGGCAACTACGCCCTGCTGGACATGATTGCCGCACTGAAATGGGTGCAGCAAAACATCGCCGCCTTCGGTGGCGACCCCGACCGGGTGACGATTGCGGGACAATCGGCTGGCTCGTTTGCCGTAAACGCTTTGATGGCCTCGCCGTTGGCAAAAGGGCTTTTCCACAGGGCCATCGGGCAGAGCGGTGCCATGTTCGGCGACCGGGCACTGGGCTTGCCGGAGGCCAGTTTGCAGGGCATCGAGTTGGTGAAAAAACTGGGGAGGTACAGCATCTCCGACCTGCGCTCCATGCCCGCCGATACGCTGCTGAAGTACGGCGGCGGCTACTCGCCCGTCCTAGACGGCTACGTAATTCCGAAGGATGTCCACACGATTTTTTCCGAAGGAAAACAATACGACGTGCCGCTGCTCACGGGCTACAACCGTGACGAGGGCTTTGTTTTTGGTGAAACAATGACCGCCGAAGCCTTCAAAGCGGATGCAAAAAACAAATACGGCAACTTTGCTGAGGAGTTCCTTCGGGCCTTCCCCGCCACCGACGACGCCGTTGCGAAGCTGTCGCAAAAGAACCTAAGCCGTGACGAGCTTTTTGCCTGGCAAGGCTACACTTGGGCGAGACTGCAAGCGACGACGGGCAAACAGAAGGCATGGCTCTACCGCTTCGACCGGGTGCCGCCGGGCCGTCCCGATTTGGCCGAGCACGGTGCTTTCCACTCCGCCGAGATTGCCTACGCACTGCATTCACTGCCCATGTGGCAGCGGCCCTGGGAGAAGTTGGATGAGCAGCTTTCGGAGCAGATGTCGAGCTACTGGGCCAACTTCGCCGCCACGGGCGACCCGAACGGGAAGGGGCTGCCGAAATGGGAAGCGTTCAATCCCTCAGTGCCGAACACCTTGGTGTTTGATAAAAAAACGGGGATGCAGACGGGGCTGGAGCAGGCGGAGTTTGTGGTGCTGGACAAATGGAAGGAGGTTTCGCAGCCGGATTTGACGAAATATGAGAAGCAGGTTTTTGAGGCGAATGGCGAGCGCCTACCCTACCGCATTCTTTACCCAGAAAACTATGACGCCTCGAAAAAATACCCCCTCGTGCTCTTCCTCCACGGGTCTGGTGAGCGGGGGAACGAAAACGAAAAGCAGTTGGTACACGGTGGAAAATTGTTCCTGAAACCAGCGCACCGCCGTGATTTTCCGGCCATCGTCATCTTCCCGCAATGCCCTTCCGACGACTCTTGGAACACCATGCAAGCCGACCGCTCGCAAACGCCCATAGCGCGGGATTTCGACTTTAGCCGTGAAATAACCAAGCCCTTGAGCATGGCCATCGAACTCACGAAATCCTTTGTGAAAAATGGCGCTGCTGACCCAACTCACGTTTACGTCGGTGGCCTCAGCATGGGGGGCATGGGCACCTTCGAGGCGGTGGCTCGTTACCCGGATTTGTTTGCGGCAGCAGTGCCTATCTGTGGCGGCGGCGATGTGCGGGCATTTAACCCAAACATGCCAAAACTGCCCATGCGCATCTTCCACGGCAGTGCCGATTCGGTGGTGGACGTGAAGTTTTCCTGGGAAATGTATGACCTGCTCAAGCACCTCGACTGGCCGGTGGAGTACGTGGAGTACCCGGCGGTGGAGCACAATAGCTGGGACTATGCCTTTGCGGAGAAGGACTTTTTGGCGTGGTTGTTTTCGAAGAAGAAGGGGAAGTAAATAGTTGTTTGAAATTGTTCGACGTAGTTTGAGTTTGTTTGAACTTGCCGTGGGGTGCAGATGCACAGGGTGGGCAAATTCAAACCATTTCAAACAATGTCAAACAAACTCAAACAATGTCAATTTTCCAAAAAAAAACTGCACAATGAATTATCCTATTTCACTACATTTGGCGCAGGGGTAATGCCCCAATTTTTTATTCACCAACTAAAACGAGTTATCATGACAAAACGAATCATTGCCATCCTTGTGGCTGCAATCCTCCTTTTTCTTTGGCAGTTCCTTTCTTGGTCCGTCTTGAATGTGCATGGCAGCGAAATGCAGTACACCGACAAGCAGGATGCCGTTCTGGAGGCGCTTTCCCAAAACCTGAAAGAAGGCAGCTATTTCCTGCCCAATCTCCCACCCGGCAGTACGGCAGAGCAGCAAAAAGCCTATATGGAAAATGCTACCGGCAAGCCTTGGGCCACCGTTACCTACCATGACTCTATGAGTTCCAACATGGGCATGAACATGTTCCGTGGATTTGCGATTGACCTATTGGCTGTCTTCCTCCTGATTTGGATACTGGGCAAAATGGGCAATCCAAGTTTCCAGACCATCCTGCTTTCCTCCTTGGCGGTAGGGTTTATTGGTTATTTGACCATCCCTTACATGAATACCATTTGGTTTGAAACCAGTTCCCTGGGCCACCTTATTGATGCAGTGGTCCAATGGGGCCTTGTCGGGGTTTGGCTGGGCTGGTACTTGAACCGAAAATAATACACCTTCACACTATGTTTTCATGCACGGGCTTCTTGCTCCACCAATTGGCGAGCAAGAAGCCCGTGAAGTATTATCAGTGCCCCCCTCAATCCTTCAATCCCTCAATCCTTCAATCCCTCAATCCTTCAATCCCTCAATCCTTCAATCCCTCAATCCTTCAATCCCTCAATCCTTCCAATAATGGGCAAATTCTCCACCGTCATCCTCCCCCACCACCGGGAGTTCATCGAAAAACAGCGGATGTTTTTCACGGCCACCGCACCCCTGAGCGAGGCAGGGCATATCAACCTTTCCCCGAAGGGAATTGATGGATTTCGAGTGCTTTCTGACAACCGAGTGGGCTATATGGACTTCATCGGCAGTGGCAACGAGACGGCGGCGCATGTGCTCGAAAACGGGCGCATCACCTTCATGTTCTGTGCCTTCGATGGGCCGCCGAACATCTTGCGGCTATATGGAAAAGGGTATTCGGTGCTGCCAGGAACAGCAGCGTGGGAGGATTTTGCGCCACATTTCAACCTCTACCCCAGCACCCGCCAAATCATCGTGGCGGACATTGACCTCGTGCAGACCTCCTGCGGCTACGGGGTGCCGCTGTATGAGCACAAGGGCGAGCGGAGTATCCTATTCGAGTGGGCGGAAAAGAAAGGAGCGGATGGGTTGGCCGAGTATATTCAGGAGAAGAACATGGTGAGCTTGGATGGGTTGCCGACGGGATGGAAGGTGTTGGGGCAACAATAGGGTGCTTGGTCGCCATGTCGGTCAATTGCCCGCTGGCCACGGGCACCTCCAAAGCAAGTTTTAGTTTGCTGGCTAAAGCTAAAACTCCTATTACTTAATAATTAACCGCTCCCTCCATCGCTCATGCCCAGCTTTTAGCTCGACAAGATATATCCCAGTAGGAAGGCCCGCCAATTCAATGCTTGAACGGGAAGTGGCATTATTAAAAATAAGCGGTTGAGTACTTATTTGGGTTCCGAAAGCATTGAAAATGGTAATCGCTGCATCCCCTGCATAGTCTGCATCAATGGATACCGTGGCTTCACTGGTGGCAGGATTCGGAAAAATACGAATTACTGGTCCAGCTCGGTTCAGTTCCACGGTTTTAATTGGTGAATAATCCTCGTTATCGTCAAAATCCACTTGGCGAAGCCGGTAATAGTTTATGCCTTGTAGCGGTGTTTTATCCATGAAAACATATTCTCGCAACTCAGTGGTGGTGCCGTTACCGGGTATCAAGCCCAACATTTTCCAGTCCCGTCCATTGCTGCTGCGCTGTACCTCAAAGCCTCGGTTGTTTTGCTCACTGGCAGTTTTCCAGTTGAGCATGACCGTGCCAAATTGGGTTCTGGCATCAAAACTAATGAACTCCACTGGCAACAAATTGAAGGACATGACCGTCACCCGCAGCGTGTTGCCGCCAGGATAACTGAGTGCAATGCTCGCTACATTACCGCCACTGAAACTTACATTGGCTGGAAAAGTAAAACTACCGCTCACCGTAGTTGCCGTTAGGATATCGTATGTTGCGCCAACGGTGGGCGTGTAACCGAACACGATATTTAGTTTGGAACTGCCGCCGATGGTAGCCGTACCACTGACAGAGAGCCAATCATAAGTGGTGCCTTGGCCAGTACCGTTTATCTCGACGCTAAAAGTACCGGAGCCGAAGTTGATGTTTCCAGATACGGTCAGTTTTCCGGGGCTTAGCCCAGGTGCTATGCTTCCACTGCTGTTGTTGGTGACCGTACCTCCTTGATGCAATGTCCCTGTCCCTTTTATTATACCATTGTTGACAAGTGTGCCGGGGTCAAACATGTCGCCATTCTCAAAAGTACCATTGATTTGAAGGGTACTGTTGTTGTTGAAAGTGCCAAAATTAGAAACCAAAGCAGGACTATTGATTTCGAATACCCCACTATTGTCAAAGTAATTGCCACCTTCAAGGTTAAACTCGCCACCACTGTAGATTTGGAAGGTAGCCGTGTTGATATTATCGGAGCCACTTACGTACCATCTGCCGTTGCCTTGTATGGTTCCAGTATTGTCTATTTTGCCGTGGGCAAATATGACACCTCCATTAATAATCAGACCAGATGAGTTATTCGTAAAATCAAAGCCAGGGTCGCTATTTATGCTTCCATACATATAAATAGTGCCGCTGTTGGTTATGTCAAAAACAGTAACATTAAGGTCTCGTGCAATATTGATAGTCAGCGAGCTTCCGGCTTCCAATGTTAAATTGGTGGTGAGCGTACAATCGCTGGTAATGACGATTGCAGAACCATTCGGAAGCGGATTTGGCGGTATGCCATTGGCGTCCCAATTGCCGGAAATGTTCCAATCCCCATTCCCTATGAAAGTATAGGTTATGGCCAGCACCTTATCGGTAAGCAATATTTGTAGGAAAAAAATTAGGCAAGAAGCTAAAGCAATGGTATTGCGTCTATTTGAAGTACAGCACATGAGAAGTTGTTTCTGATAGAATTATAAAATATCAACCAGTACTTCAAAATTAATTTAGATTAATGATTAAGGCGCAAAACAATGACTACCAATGACTTGCTCAGCCCCAAATCATAAACCTACTTAGCAGCACAATACTTTTACTTAAAAATATTGTGCTGATTGTATTTTGAAAAATACTGATTGGTATCCAATCAATCATTGGATACACACCAAAAAGCCTTTTTTAAATCTTTATAGTTTTGTGCTGAAAGTAGGTGCAAGGCAATTTTATTGCCAAGAAAATCGATTTCGGCTGCTATTTGATGTAACACCGTATTTTCATAGCAAGGGAAATTTTGAGGAAGTCAGCCAGAGGAATGGGCTGACCGAATACATGCAGGAGGAGAACAAGGTAAGCTTGGATGGGTTGCCGTCTGGAGGGAAAGGCCGGGAGGATTGGTTGTTCAGAACTTCGCTTTTTCAAAAAAAAATCCCTACCAGCGCAATGGCTGGTAGGGATTTTCAAATGAAATGGTGTTAGTCTTTCTTGTTAAACTCGGCGTAAATAAGTTTTGGGCAAACCAGATTTCCGAAATCTGATGTGCGCC
>DIUC01000017.1 GCA_002435785.1 Saprospiraceae bacterium UBA6168
ACCGCTGGGGCGAGTCCGTTTACCAGTATTTTGATTTTCAGCCCAACGACCCTGCGACTGGATGGGACGGCACGCACCGTGGCCAGCCGATGAACGCTGCGGTCTTCGTCTGGTTTGCGGAGGTGGCGTTCACAGACGGGACGGTGGAGCTGCTGAAGGGGGACGTGGTGCTGGTGAGGTGAGGGGGGGCCTTGGTCATTGGGGGACATTGGTCATTGAGCGGCATTGTAAATGTCTCCAATTGTCATTCTTGCAAATAAGGGGTAGGATATTTTGGCCTGCGGCTGAATAAGGGTATTTTTGGGCGAACGTAGCATCATCAAAGTTTATGAATAGACGCATATATTTACTCACGGCACTACTTCTTGTGGTTTGGAACCTTGCCGAAGCGAAAAGGCCCTGCTTCGCCGAAGCGGAGGCTTGCAACATGATCTCCATTACGGGAGTCACTACGCCTTGTACGGCGATACCACCCAACGGAGCGGTGGACATTACCGTTACGCCACCGGACAATTACACTTATGTTTGGTCGACCGGTGCAATTACGGAGGACATTATCGACCTGCCCGGTGGTATTTACACGGTGACGGTGACCCTGGCGGGGAGTTCCACGGCCACGGCAGAGTTTATCGTGATAGCCTTCACTCCTGGGCCCCTTTCGGTGTCGGGGGTTGTTAACCCGGATACCTGTGGCCAGGGGATAGGGGGTATTAATCTTAGCGTGTTTGTGGGGTACCCACCTTTCAACTTCAACTGGAGCAACGGGGCACAGACGGAGGACCTTATTGGGTTGCCAGGAGGCAGCACCTATTTTGTCACCGTCACGGATGACATCGGGGGGGTTCAGGTGCTTGATTTTTTCGTGCCCAATTACACAGGCTTTTTTAACAACAATATCAGCAATTATTACTCGCTGCATTACTCCGATAACACTACCTGCAACAGCCCACCGAATGGTGTGATTGATTATACGCCACTCACTTCAATTCCTTTTAATTGGATTTGGAACAATGGGGTCACTACGCCTGACAACCTAAATCTTCCCGCTGGAGTTTACGTTGCCACGGTCACGATGGGGAATTGTACGCAAAGCTGGAACCCGAGCGTGGCCATCTTCGACAGTCCTGACAACCCCGTGCTTGCGGTGGCTCCGGTCAACCCTATCTGTGGCCAGGCGAATGGCAGTATTTCCATGACGGTGACAGCGGGCGCTGCGCCATATACTTATGCTTGGAGCAATGGGGCCAGCACCGAGGACCTCTCCAATATTGTCGCTGGGGACTATTCCGTGACCGTCAACGGTGCGAACGGCTGCATTGCCAATTCTAGCACCAACCTCGATGATATAAATATCAATTTTAGCATCTCGGGTACGGTGGTGGCTAATACTTCCTGCACCGTTGCCAACGGCAGCATTGCCACGAGCGTTTCACCAAGTCAAGCGCCACCGGGGCTTTCCTATACCTACGATTGGTCGAATGGGGCGCATACGCCCAATATCGCTGGTCTGCAGTCCGGCAATTATACCGTGACCGTGACGCTGGGCATCTCCTGTTCTGCCAATTCGACCTTTTTTGTTGGAAATGGCTCGCAGGTACCGACCCTTTCCTTTGCCATCACTGCGGAAAGCTGCCAAGGGCCCGGCAGTGTGAACCTCAGCGTGGCGGGTGGCACCGGGCCTTTTGGTTATTTGTGGAGCAATTCTGCTACCACCGAGGACTTGCCTTCGGTGCCTGCGGGCAATTATGGGGTCACCGTAACAGCGGCAGATGGATGTACGGCTGTAGGCATGGCCAATGTGCTCGACAATAATACGGGAGCGGACACGACTTATGTGGCAGGTATTACTTGTGATACCTCAGCGGCAGGCATTTTTGTACTAACCCTAACAGGGCAGGACGGCTGCGACAGCCTCATCATCACGACGGTAACTTATTCTGCTGCGGATACGACGGTGATATTTGGTATTTCTTGCGAAATAAACGATGCAGGGGTATTTGAGCAAAGCTTGATGAACCAGTATGGTTGCGATAGCACCGTTATCACGACCATTATTTATACGGGTTCTGATACGACGAGCATTTTGGGTATTTCTTGCGATATAAACGAGGCAGGGGTATTTGAGCAAAGCTTGACAAACCAGTATGGTTGCGATAGTATTGTCATAACGACGATTACTTATGCCGCACCTGATACGACGGCTTTATTTGAAACTACTTGTGATATCAATGAGGCGGGGGTATTCGAGCAAACCTTGACCAATAGCAATGGTTGCGATAGCTTAATTATTACCACGATAATCTATGCGGCAGCGGATTCAACGGCCCTATATGATACGTCCTGCGATTTAAGTGCTGTGGGGATATTCGAGCAGACGCTCATTAATTCCAATGGCTGCGATAGTATCATCATTACCACGATTAGCTTTGCCGCAGGGGACACAACGGCGCTGTTTGATACTTCCTGTGATGTGAGCGATGTGGGGGTGTTCGAGCAGACCTTGACCAATGCCGATGGCTGCGACAGCGTGGTAATCACGACCATCACTTATGCCGCTGCGGATACGACGGCTTTTTTTGGAACTACTTGCGATAGCAATGTGGCTGGGGTGTTTGAACAAACGTTGACCAATGCCAATGGCTGCGACAGTGTGGCAATCACGACTATAACGCTTGTGGCTGCGGATACGACTGAATTGTTCGGTACTTCCTGCAATCCAGCAAGCGTTGGGGTATTTGTGCAGAGCTTGGTGAATCAAGGCGGCTGTGATAGCATTGTGGTTATGACGGTGACTTATTCGCTGAGCGACACGACATTGCTACATGCTACAACCTGCGATCCGGCACAGGCGGGTAGCTTCGTGCAGGACCTGACGACAACGGAAGGTTGCGATAGCGTAGTCATTACTACGGTGGTGTTAGCGCCTCCGTCCAGTACGGCCCTCACCGCTACGACTTGTGACCCCTTGCAGGCGGGAACATTCACACAAACGCTGACCAACTGGCAGGGCTGCGACAGCGTGGTGACGACGACCGTGATGCTTTTGCCTTCGTCCAGCAGCAATGTCACGACCACTACTTGCGAACCTTCGCAGGCGGGAACATTCACGCAGACGATGACCAACTGGCAGGGATGCGATAGTGTAGTAACTGTCACAGTGAGCCTACTGCCGAATAGCACTTCGGCATTGCAGGGTCATTTCTGTGAAGGCGGGAGCTATATTTTTAATGGAATGGTACTGGATGCCCCCGGCATATATACAACAAACTATCCAGCGTCGAATGGTTGCGACAGCATTGTGACGCTCACACTATCGGCTTTGCCCACAAGCCCTATCACCAATATAGCACTGGAAGTGTTACAAGGATATGTTCACAACGGCAACGTCATTGTCGCCGATACGGTGCTGGAGGAGCATTTCATAAACATATATGGTTGCGACAGCACCGTGGTAACTAAGTTCACCATACTGCCCAATGCCACATATTCGCTGGTGGAGCAATGGCAGTTAGAGGTAGTGCCGAACCCCACGGACGGTATTTTAAGGGTTCAGTTCCATTTGCCACAGCCAGGAACATTAAGCCTGCGCATTTGGGACATGATGGGCCGTGAGATGGCGCAAGATTTTGGGCGAGAGATGCTTTATGGCACTGGCGACCACAACTTGATGCTGGATGCGACCGATTGGCCATCCGGATTATACCTGGTGCAATTCAAATCGGCAAATGGCACGGCAGCATTGAAATTGGTGGTGGAGTAAATCGTGGAGAAGATAAAATCAGCGTAAACAAGAAAGGCGGCCATTTTGGCCGCCTTTCTTGTTTCTGCTTAGTTGAAGAGGTTGTCGTAGGACTCCCCGCTTCCCCTACCCTGCTTTTCGGGCCGGGAGGTGGGTCGGTTGAGGTCGAGGGTATCGCTGGAAGTCGTTTTGGGGCCGAGCAGCATCAGGGTGCTTTTCTCTTCCCATTCCTCCAGCATTTTAAGGCCCTCTTCCTGGAAAACGCCTTGTTGCAGGTCAATGGAGTCCATGAAGCTGGCAGACATTTCCATGAAGCGCTCCATTTCGCCCACTTTGTTGGCCACATCGTCGGCTATGTTCTCGATGGCCGCATCGAACATGGCACGCTTGTCGGGGTCGCCGGAGATGACGCTCATGGCCGACTTCATGGCCGAGTGCGATGCCCGGATGGCCTTGCGCTCCTGCTCTTTCAGCTTGACTTGGTCTTTCGTGTCCTCGAGCAGGATTTCGGAGTTCTTGTACATCTTGTCGAGGATGCGGTAGAGGATTTCCATTTTGGCATGGAGCGCTGCGTATTTCTCGTTGGTATCCTGCAAGCGAGCAGCTTTGCGGGTAGCGAGCACCACTTGGCTTTCGTTGTTTTGTTGCTTCGCAACGCTTGCCAACTTTAAGCTACTGGAAATTTCCCGGTTGTTCTCCTCCATCAGGGTGCTCATCTTGCGGATTTGCCCCTTGAGGTTGCCGATTTGCTTGCTCATCTTGCCGAGGTTGTCCTCAAGGTCTTCCACATAGCTTTTGAGGATGCCTATGGGGTCAATCTGCACAAAAACGCCTGTCACCGAGCGCATAACGCTCTTGTACATGTACCAGATGAGGTTGCGCATCTTGGGGTCAAGAATGATGTAGATTAGGGCGGCCAGCGCCATCAGCATCAGCACGAGGTACAGGGTGTTGGCGGCGAGTGCCAGGATTGCCGCCATGTTGACGGCCAGCAAATAGCCCAAACCACCCAGCACTGCTGTCAGGAAGATGGCACCAGTCATGCCTTCGGGCCGCTTCCAGAATGATTTTTTCTCGTAGGTCGGAGGTGCGATATCGGACATATTTTAATGGTTGAATTGTTTGATTGTTAAATTGTTGGACAAAGTAAATTGGAAACTGGAGATTTTGGTAATAATAACTCGTCTATCCCCGGTTTTTTCGGACGAAAGGCTCATGGCAACCGAATTTTGCATCAAATCAGCATAATTTGCGCATCAGCAAGTCGGTTTGCAAGTCGGTGCCTAATAGGAACGGGTGACTGCCGAAAACCTCAAACCCATGTTTTTTGTAAAAACGGATGGCCCGTGGGTTTTCTTCCCAAACACCCAACCAAACAAAATCGTATTGGTGCGCCCCGGCCACCTCAAATGCTTTTTCCAGCAATGCCTCGCCAACGCCGCTCCCATAATAGGCCGAAAGGCTATAAATCCGCTGTATTTCGAGGCAATTGTCCCCAAAGGCTTCTGTCTGAGCAGGTGGGTGGTTTACCTTCAAATAGCCCGCAACCTGACCGCCCCTTTTTGCAAAATAAAACGCCGAAGCCGGGGAGTCGAGTTCTTGCGCCAGCAAGGCCGGTTCAAATGCCATTGCCACATATTTATCGAAATCGGCTTTGTTGGTTTGCGCAGCAAATGCTTCCGTGAAGGCTTGCAGGCCCACCTCCCGCAAAAGTGGCAAGTCGTCCAACTGGCATTGCTCCAATTTATACCTCTTTTTGCTCAAGACCTACTTTTGGTTATCGTTAAAAAAACAACCTGAACCACTGCCCACTCAAACCCTCAAACCCCCAAACCCTCAATCCCCCTTCACCCATAAATCTCCTTCCGGCTCGCCTTCAACGTGTTCATTATCAGCGACATGACCGTCATCGGGCCCACGCCGCCGGGTACGGGCGTGATGAAACTGCACTTGGGTGCCACTTCGTCGTAGGCCACGTCGCCCACGAGGCGGGAACCTTTCGGGTGCGACGGGTCGTCAATTCGGTTGATGCCGACGTCAATCACCACAGCACCATCTTTCACCATATCGGCAGTCACGAACTCCGGCTTGCCAATGGCCGCTACAATGATGTCTGCTCCACGCACGATGTCCGCCATGTTGCGGGTGCGGCTGTGCACAAGCGTCACGGTGCAGTCGCCGACCTTGCCCTTGCGGGAGAGCAGGATGGCCATCGGCGTACCGACGATGTTGCTGCGGCCAATGACCACGGCGGTCTTGCCCGCCGTCTCCACGCCGTAGCGTTCGAGCATGGTCATGATGCCAAATGGCGTGGCGGGCAGGTAGCTCGGCAGCCCCAGTGCCATGCGCCCAAAGTTGACGGGATGGAAGCCGTCCACGTCCTTTTTCGGGTCAATGGCCAGCGTGATATGGTCTTCGTTGATGTGCTTTGGGAGCGGCAATTGGACGATGAAGCCGTCCACGTCGGGGTCGTTGTTCAACCCGGCCACTACTTCCAACAATTCTGCCTCGGTGGTGGTGGCGTCCTTGCGGAGGAGGGTGGATTTGAAGCCCACATCTTCGCAAGATTTTACTTTGTTGCGGACATAGACTTGGCTGGCAGGGTCGTCGCCTACGAGCACAGCGGCCAAGTGCGGGATTTTGCCGCCTTTGGACTTGATTTCGTTTACTTGCTCCGCAATTTCCGACTTGATGATTTCGGAGAGTTTTTTTCCGTCAATGATGGTCATAACTTGATTTGGATTTGGCTGGAATGTCTGTGTTTGTAAAAATGCCAAGCTGCGAACTCCTTGTAATAAACTGATTTTCAACTGTTTGCAAAAAAAGCCAACTACAAATAGCCCCCAATGGCATTGGAGGCGCTAATTTAGCAAAAGCGGGAAAGTACGGCAGAAAAAAGGTTCAGGCTGCTTGGACTTTGGCAAATTCGGGGCTGGCAAAATGCAGATGGCCTTGGTTCATCCATTTCAGGCATTGCGCCATTGCGAAGTATAGATAGCCTTCGTTGTTCTTGAAAATGCCCAAGCGGTGGTTGGTACGCTGCATCAAGTCCGCATAAAAAGTCCAAGCTGGGTTGGAGGGCGACAGGGGAACCTTCAAAGGCTTGAGGATTCCAGCATCCAAGGCCAGACCGATTTCCAGGTTGGCGGCGGTATTGGCATGAACCCATTCCACAAAATCCGGCCCTTCAACTTTGCGGTAGTTCCTGAGCAGTTCCCAAGTGGCCGAAAAGTAGGAAAGCGTGTCATTGCGTTGCGCCTCAAATGCTGCTTGGAAGGACTGCTGTGGGGCCTCCGCTCCTTCGTTCGTATTTGCGCCAGCGACCCAATTCTCGTAAGCCCATGCAGCGAAGTTTTGTGCTGCTTGCAGGTTGAACCCACAGGCATACAACATGGCCAAATGCAGTTTCACAGCCGTGCTGAACTTGCCATTGAACGACCACCTGCTTTGCCGGTCGGACAGTATGCGCAAAATCAGCCGGGACGACGCCAAGTATTGCCGCTCAATGACGGGGGTGATTGGGCTGGCAGTTGGCCCAACGACGTTTGGTTGAAGGTTCAAAAAATGGACGGAGTTGTTGGGGAGCCACCTGTGGTGTTTTGGAAAGCCAACCGGGTATTCGGGTACGTTCAGCAGGGAGGGCTTCGCCTCGAAATATTGTTGAAAATGCTCTAAAAGGTTGGGCTTCAACATGTTTTCCAACAGAAATTCGGTGGATTTGAACGAAAGGCGAAGGTTTGGGCCTCGTTCCCAACTGCGTTCAAAGTAGAAGGATTCAGCAACGCCGGTTTGCAGTACAACTTCAATATAGGGCTTCACGGCTTTTGTCAGCAATGCCTCCCAAGGCTCGTTGTAATGCAGGCAAACGGTCAACCATTGGGTTGCGTTTATAGCCATTGGATTATAATTTTTTTCAGACCAAATTTTTGGGGATAGCAATCAATTGGTCTTAAGCCTTTAAATTTCATGAAATGCCTTCATGTCGGGTTTAGGGTGAGATGAACCATGAAAGTCCGCTTTTGGCTTTGTACGAAGGCTTCGAGAAAAAGATTCAACACTTGATTTTTTTTCTGAGACATGAGCGCCTCAGTTGCGCAGTTTTGGAAAAGACTCAATTGATGTTGGACGAGCTGGGCGAGAAAATATCCAAGGTCAGCGAAGCCGTTGAATACATCGAAAACGATGCGGAGAACCAGAAATAGGAGAAGGGAAAGGGAAAAAGTGGGGTGTTAAGAAAATTTAAGATGTCAGCATCGCCGTAAAACATCCCCCTACCCCCCTTCTAAGGGGGAATTTATGTCTGCTATCATTCACATTTTATGCAATTTAGCAGGTTCAAATTCCCCCTTTGAAGGGGGTAAGGGGGATGTCCTCTCGGATAAGGACAACGTGAAAGTTTATTTTACACCTTAAATAAAGAATGGAGAATTATTCGAATGGGGGGCAAAAAATAAAGTAATTCAGCCCTCCACTCTACTAATTCTCCATTCTCAATTAACATCATATCGGCACTGGCGAACGGAATACCGCCAACGAAACTTCATTGGACACCAAGCCAACTGGCACGTTATCGTTCGCTACCATGCGTATGACATAGGTGTGCTGGGCGGCATTGATGCCTTCTGGCAGTTCGGAAGCATCGGTATAGAAGCGGGACAAGCTGGTGCCCACCTTGACGAAAGTGCCGCCGGGCGTATCCTGACGCCATACTTCGTAGCCTTTGTAGTTCTTCAACGGGCAGTTCAGTTGCGCCTGGCCGCTCACCACCTTGCCTTTGAGCACTGGCGGCTCGCCATTATAATTGGGGTTGGGCCGGCTGTCAATACCCAATGCCTTTGAAATCACGGGAGTCATCTCAGGGTTCTTGCGAAGCCTGCCTACAAATGTCACAATCCACTCGTGTATGTTCGGTGAAACTTGGTCCACAGGAACGGTAGGGCCAGCAGGTACTACTGGAAATCCTAATGGACCTTGTCCTGGGTTTTCTGGATTGCCGTAAATATAGATGTTTCGAGTGCCTACACACTTTGATGAAAATTCGTCATAGCTTGTTACGCATTTGGCGTAATAGTTTAGGCCAAGACGAGCAGTATTGAGGTACGTCATATCCCCTGTAGCGATAGCGAGCAGTACCTTGTACCCATCCAATACGGTGTAAAAGTTTTCCAACCAGCCGGGATATTCGCTGGGCTTCGGTGGAAAGTAATAAATAGGTGTTTCCATTAATTGAGTTATTGAGTGAAAGAAGAATGTTAGAAGAAACAAATGTACTAAAAAATAAATTATAGTAAAAAATTTTTGATAAAAAATTTTTGAACACCTTCCGGAAGCCAAAAAAAAAGTTCGACAAGGCGGCCTATATCCAACCTCACAGCGTGTTGTGTCCAGCCACAAACGGGTTTTGTCTAACCACACAACGACCTGTGTCCAACCTCACAGCGTGTTGTGTCCAACCACACAATGACCTGTGTCCAACCACACAACGACCTGTGTCCAACCTCACAGCGTGTTGTGTCCAACCACACAGTAGGTTTTGTTGGACAAAAAGTCTGCTGTGAGGGTCCTCATAAGTGGCTTTAAGGAGCATTGAATCGTTGCTTTTCCCTATTTTTGCATCTCATCTTAAAACTCATTTACCATGACTCTTCGATTGTTTGCGCTCTGCCTATTGTTTTGCCTGTCGGGTGCCACAGGGTTACATGCCCAAGATTGTTACCAAAAGGCTTTGCGGGAAGGACAAAACCTATTCTATAAGGGGGAACATGAAGAAGCCAAGAAAGCTTGGGAAAAAGGAAAGAAATGTCCCGGTGCCGATATAGCCAAATTGGACGAGAAAATTCGCAGTATAGATGACTTAGATTTGGACGGTGTATTAAACAAATTGGATAAATGCCCTTTTGATTTTGGTGCTAAAGAAACAGATGGCTGCCCCTGTGCGGATGTTCACCATTGGCTGGGCATTGATAAATATTATGACAACAAACCCGACAGTGCCTTGGTGGAGTTCAATTTGGCCAAGAATTGTAGTGATGCCTTAAACCTCAAAGAAATAGAAACTTGGGAAGCTAAAATTGCAAAGCAGCGGTATGCATACGATACCAACCAAATAGCTAAAGATAATATTTTCAAGGTAGTGGAAAAAAAGCCTGAATTCCCGGGTGGAGAAGTTGAAATGCTAAAATTTCTTTACCTCAATCTCCGCTATCCAGCAATCGCAAGGGAAAACGGGGTAGAAGGTACCGTGTATATCAGGTATATTGTTGAAAGTGATGGCTATCTATCCCATATAGAAGTTATCAAGGATGTGGGTGCAGGCCTTGGCAATGAGGCGGCCCGGGTAATCAAAACAATGCCCCGCTGGGAGCCAGGGATGCATGAAGGCAAGCCCGTTCGGGTTATGTTCGCTCTTCCGGTGAAATATAGGCTAGAGTAAGGAGTAAGCCGCCTTGTCATGGGCGAAGGCCGCCACTGCGTCATACACATTTGATGCAGAGGTGGCCTTTGGCCATGACAAGATAACGAGTACCAAAGCGAGTATTTCAGACATTCACCTCACCTCAAACACCTTTCTATCCTTCCCCACCCCCGTTATCTTCAATCCCTTCCAGCCCTTCGGCAAAATCGTTTTCTGTTGCACAATGCCAGCATCGGTAATGTCCAGCCCACCGAACCCAGCCAGCACCGCCTGCAACATCCCGCCAGCCCCGGTGGCAAAGTACGGGTTCGTGCCACCCGCCGTCTCGGCCAGTACTCCGAATGGTGGCACCTCGTTTGGCTTATAGCTTTTTGAGAAAAGCGAGGCCGCTTTCTCCGGCTCGCCCAACCGGGCGAAGAGCAGCACGAGAATGGCATTGCCCATCGCCGGGCCTTCCGGCGACATGCGGGGCAGGTAGTAGTCGAGGTCACGGCGGATGTCCGCTGGCTTGCTGACGATATTCAGCGGGTAAGCCAGTAGGTTCACGTCTGCCTGTTTGATTTCCACGCCGTCGTAAGTGGCATTCTCCTTCGTCGTGCCGTCCGGGAATTTCAGGATGGGGATGTTGTCGGCCACATGCTCCCAGTCGGGGTTTGGCACCTCGCCAAGCTCCCGTGCAGCTTGGGCTGCGTACCGCAATGCAGTGATGGCCATACCGTTGGTGAAGGCGTTGTTGTCAATGTTTTCCTGCCACTCGTTTGCCCCGATGACGTTGTTGATGTCGTAACGGCCGGGGCCGTTGCGCTCTACCCGGCTCGCCCAAAAGTCAGCGCCCTCCTTCAACATCGGGTAACCACGGGTGCGCAGCCAGTCCTTATCCTTGGTCACTTGG
Organism: Saprospiraceae bacterium UBA6168; assembly: GCA_002435785.1. GTDB lineage: Bacteria > Bacteroidota > Bacteroidia > Chitinophagales > Saprospiraceae > UBA6168. Next base: position 11,047 of record DIUC01000017.1, read on the forward strand.
TAGTATTTCCAACTGGCCCAGCCCACGCAGCCGGTGATGTGCTGCTGGAACGGCCCCGTGAGCGCCCAAACCGGGGTGTCCTCCGAGCCGTCGGCGCTGCTTTCCCAAGGGTACATTGCACCAGCATAACCATGCGAGAAGGCGTTTTTCTTCGCCATTTCCAAGCGCTCAAAGCGGTATTCGAGCAACGACTTGGCGATGTCCGGCTGGAGCATCAGCAGTGGCGGGTACATCCAAAGTTCGGTGTCCCAAAAGACGTGGCCGTTGTACCCGAGGCCGCTCAAACCCATCGGCGAGAGGCTGTAAGCCGTGCCAGCTCTGGCAAACGAGTACAGGTGGTACAGCGCAAACCGGATGTCCCGCTGCACGTTTAAATCGCCTTCTACGATGATGTCGCTTTGCCAGAGCTTTTCCCACTCCGCTTCGTGGCGTTTGAGCAACCGCTCCCGGCCTTCGAGGGCAGCGAAGATGGTGAGGCGCTCGGCCTCGTTGTGCGGGTCGTTGTACTGGCTACTGGCCACGGTGCTGGCCACTATCGAAAAGCGGTAGGTCTCCCCCGCCTTTATTTTCTTGTAAAACTTGGTGAGGTGCATGTTGTAGTCCCAATCCTCGTGGATGAGGTCGGGTTCGCTGCCATGTTTTTCCTCAAAAACAAAAGCGTTGCTGGCCGCCACGGTCAGTTTGCCAGAGGGGCTTTTCCCAACGGAAGTCATCAACGGGATGAGCACGTGCGGGCGGTCTATTTCTGCGTAATAATTGCGAACGTCGGCCAAGTGGTCGGGCGCTTCTATGACGCTCATTGGGGTGATGGTCACGTCCTTTTTTGCCGTGATTTCCACCATCGTTAGCGCCGTGTAGGGCAGGTGCCGGAGCGACATCATGGTGTGCTTCACGCTGAGTTTATCGCCCACTTCGAAGCTGGTGGTGAGAGCCGCCCGCTTCATGTCGAGGCTTTGGGTGAATTTGGCGATGTCCCGCCGCCCGATTCGCCGCCCGTCTACGTCGAGGTTCATGTTGACATGGTTGAAGGTCTTGAGGATATTGCTCACTCGGCCTCGCTGGTAGTAGTCGTAAACGCCATTCAGCACCACGTCTTTCACCCGCATCGGTTCTGGTGAGGAGACGATTCCGACCATGCCATTGGCGACGGTGACCCCGAAGTAGTTGGCGGGATTGATGTCGGTGGCGGTGACGTGCCAAGCGTCGCCTTGGGCGAGGGATGAGGGGTGAGGGACAAGGGATGACGTGAGCAGGTACAAGCAAAGCAGCAGACGAGGGAATTTCATGGCTGAGTGTTTTTTGTGAAAATTGTGAAGGGCAAGGATACGGAAAAGGTGGGGCAAGGGCAAAAAAAAAGGGCGCTGTCAACTATGACAGCGCCCTTTTTTCTTCGTAGTCATCATTGACTCAGCTTGGCCTATATAGCCCCAATCGTGAACCTTACCGAATTCTTTAGTTTTTGATGACTAATTTATGCCTAAAGCTGCCGCCATCGGTCTGGAAATCCAAGAAATACAGGCCATCCGGTAAGCCACCCGTCCTAATCTCTTGGTTGCCTTCGGCAATGCGCTGGCGCAACAGCATCCTACCCTGCAAGTCCAGCACCCGTACCTCGCCATTGGAGGGGAAATCCCTCACGAAGAACACCCCATTCGAGGGGTTTGGGTAAACCTGAAAGGACATTGTCTCCTCGTCCACCGAACTGACAAAGCTGCAAGTTTGAAGTGCGCCCTGTATGGGCGAGAAAAGCTGCACGGTGCTGAACAATGCTGGTGTCACGCAGCCTACATGGTCGAAATTGCCGAGGTTGACGGCATCAATATTGACCGTACCATTGGCCATAAAGGCCGCCTCCGCCACCACGCTGTTCTCGAAGGGCACTTGGTCGTCGCCCGCACAATAGTACAAGCGGGTTGGGGCAGTAGGTGTCCAATCGTGGACATCATTCAGGGCAAGGGCAATGTTCACGGGGTGGTTGGGGTCGGTCTCCACGGCTGCCCGGAAGTCGTCATTGAAAATGAGGCTTGCGATGGGCGCTCCTTCCGCAGCAGTGAGTTCCGCTACTAAGTAGTCGTTCAGGTCGGTCAAGCTGATTTGGTTGTTGAAATATTGGTTGCACTTGTCCACATAAGCGGGCTTCACGGCCTCAGTCATGTCGTTGTAGAGGTTGCCGTAAACGTATTGGTAGCTGAACATCGTGTTGATGAGGTAAGCCGGGCGGTTGTAAGGGGTGGTGGACAGGAGCAGTTCCCGCATCACCACGCTGATGCTGTACGGCCCAGAGAGGTGGGACCCCGCCACCACGTTGTACTCGCCACTTTGGTCAAGCAAGCGGTGCAGCGCCGCAGAAGCATGGCCGCCCTGCGAGTAGCCGGTGAGAAACACCCGGTTTTCGGTGCAGATTTGGTTGCTCAACGCATAATCTTGAATGGCCCGGAGCGCATCAACGCCAGCACTCGCTTCGGTCTCCGCATGGACATAAGGGTGAAAACCCGGAGAGTCGCCAAGTCCAAGGTAATCAGGTGTGACAGTGAGGTAGCCAAGCCCTGCAAACAGGATGGGGAGGGCAGATTCACCGTTCTGATTCGAGGGAACGTCCGTCTTGCTGGAGGAGGTGCCGTGCTGGTAGCAAAGCAGCGGATACACTTTAGTCGTATCGTTCGGCACGGCCATCAGCGCCGACGCAATGGAGGTGTTGCCCTGCACGTCAGGCGTTTCGTAGGTGATTTTGTAAAAGTTGACGCCATTTTTTATGGGGAAAATGAAGTACTGCGCCTGCAATTGCTGCTTCGTTCTTGTGCCAAGGTATTGGCTCGTTAACAGGGTTTGGCCAAAGGCAGCCACAGCAACAACACAAAGCAACAGGGAAAGGAGTAGATTTTTTTTCACGGATAAGATGATTAGTGGATTGAAAAATAATGGGGGCAAGTTCGCAAAATTTGGCATTTCCCCTCCAAAAATGCGCATCAAATGAATGGTGAACGACCAACCTCTTGCTGCTATTTCTCAAATCCCGAGTACTTCTTATAAATCGCACGATAACCAAAAAGCCGTCCGATAGGCCCCACCGTATTCATCATAAGTTTTTGAAAACTCACTGGAAACCCGGCTAAATAACTTTTGCTGTCCAAATACTTTAACGTCACCAATTCCTGCACCAGCCCAGCCTTCCCGTTCGGCATTTTTCCATCTATGGTTAGCCCAATTAGATTCTCCATCAAGTATTCAAAGTCAAGTGCAGGGGTGACAGATTGCAAGAATGTCACGGGTTCGTCGTCATTATTGAAATGGTTGTGCGGCACGTTGGTGGGCAGCGTGATTTTATCTCCAGTGGACAGGATATGGGTCTTGCCATCCAACCAAACCGTCAGCTTGCCGGATAGCACCTCGAAGCTTTCTTCCTGTAAAGCGTGGAAGTGATTGGGCACCAATTCCCCTTTTGACTTTAGGGTCAATTTGAGCGTCATCCGCTCGCCATCGGTGCCCTTAGCGGTTTCCAAGAACTCGTAAATATCCCCCGTAGTTGGGTTTTGCAGAATTTGACCTGTTGTTGGCATGACTGTTTTGTTTTTTTGTATGAATGAATTTTATCCTCAGTAGCGGGATTCATGCACCCCGAAACGCCCCATAATACCCGGCACCCCACAGCGCCGTTTTTTGGTTCAGAATCATGTAAACAGGCACTGCCTCTACCAGCGGGTTCATCCTGCCCACCGTAAAGAAATGCTCGTTGAAAATGGCGTGGTACTCCTCGTTCCAAATCTTGGGCAAGATACCGCCGCCGAGGTACAGCCCGCCGGTTGCTTTCATTTTCATGGCGAGGTTCGATGCCTCCAAGGCCAGGTACCGGATGAACAACCGCAACGTTTCCATACTGAGCGGACAGCCTGCTTTCGATGCAATGCCAATAGCAGCGGCGGTATCGTTCGACTTTAGGGCCTCGTCGAGGGCCTCAGAGGTTTTCCAGCCCTTTACCTCCCGCAGGAAGCTGTAAATTTCGCCGATCCCAATGCCGGACACCACCCGCTCCCAGCTCACATGGCCGTATTTTTTCTCCAAAAAGCAAAATAGCTCCCAGTCCAATTCAATGCGAGCGGCAAAATGCGTGTGTCCGCCTTCCGTGGCAAACGGGTGGTACGCCTTGCCATCCCAGTACAGTCCACCCTCACCCAAGCCCGTGCCGGGCGAGAGGACGGCAGCATTGCCTTCACCGTGGTCCTTGCCGGGGTAAATTGTGCTCAAATCGGCTTCTGTCAAAGCAGCCAAGCCATAGCAGTTGGCTTCCAGGTCATTGATGAGGAACACAGACTGGATGCCCATCTTCGCAGCAATTTCACGGCTGTCCAAGTTCCAATGGAGGTTGGTGCCAAATGCCCTGCCATCCCGTATCGGCCCGGCAAAGGAGATGCACAATCGGTCGGGGCTGCGCTCACCTTGGCAAAAATCCGTCGCAATGTCCACGAACGAAGCCCATTCCCGGCACAAGTAGCGGTGCGCTTTGACAAGGACTGGATCGCCGTTTTTCACCTCAAAAAAAGCCATGTCGGTTTTCGTGCCGCCGATGTCGGCAGCGAGGATAAAGTTGTTTTCGGAGGGCGTGGCTTGCCCCGGAAACGCAATGGGAATGATAGATTTTCGGATGAACATTTTAGTTTAATATTGTCAAAATAGGGTCTCTTGAAAATTACTCCGTTCTCGTTTCTTTGCAACTTGTTGTTTATCAATTGATTGCAAAAAGCCCCGCAGGGTAAACGAATGATGATGGATGGCCAACGACGTCCTATTTGAACAAGGTGCTTGAATGAAAATTTGAAAAAATGATGATTTGGGTCAGCAAAGCTGTTGAATAAATTCATGGTTTCAAAAGCTTCTTTCCAGTAAGTTTGGGATTTGAAAAAATTAGGCTCGGCGTTGCTTCTTTGAGGAAAGTTTCGGGTTTGTTTTTTGAAAAAAGGCAGTTGGTGTGGCGGGGGTGCTGTCCAAAGGGAGTCAATGAAAAGGAGCCGCTACTTCGTTTTTTCAGCCAAAACTTCCATTGCCATGTTACGTCTTTTTTTTGCCCTTGTCCTCTTTCTCCACGGTCTCATCCACCTGATGGGGTTCGCAAAAGCCTACAAATTCGCCGAAATCAGCCAGTTGACCCAAACCATTTCCAAACCTATTGGTGCATTGTGGGGACTGACCGCACTGCTTTTTACCATTGCCACCTTATTGTTTGTGCTGAAAAAGGAGGGTTGGTGGATATGGGTAGTGCCAGCGGTGGTGCTCTCGCAAATATTGATTTTTGGGAGCTGGCAGGACGCCAAGTTCGGCACCATCGCCAATGTCTTGGTGCTGATGGGGGCCATTATTGGGTTTGGCACCACTCGATACTTCAATACCTATCAGCGGGAGGTCAAAACGGGCTTGGTGCGGACTGCCTCCATGCCTGAATCCTTGGTGACGGAGGCTGATATCAAACCGCTGCCCCTGCCTGTGCAGCATTACCTGCGGTATGTTGGCGCAGTGGGAAAGCCAAAAGTCCACAGTTTCAAGGTAGTGTTTAATGGCAAAATCCGGAAAAACGAGCAGTCGGCATGGATGCCCTTCTCCTCGGAACAATACAACTTCATGGACGTGCCGACCCGCCTTTTTTTCATGAAGGCCACCATGATGGGCTTACCCGTGGCGGGCTTTCACAGCTTCAAAAATGGGGAGGCTTTTATGGACATCCGACTGCTTTCGTTGTTTCGGGTACAATATCAAACTGGCAAAGAAATGGGCATTGCCGAGACCGTCACTTTTTTTAACGACATGTGCTGCATGGCGCCCGCCACGCTGATTGACAAAAGAATTGAATGGTTAGAGACCGATGGCAACAAGGTGAAGGCCGTCTTCACCAACAACGGCATTACTATTTCTGCTTGGCTTTACTTCAACGATGAGGGGCAGTTAATCAACTTTATTTCCAATGACCGTTACGCCGCCGGCGATGACAATACCATGCGCCAACTTCCTTGGGCAACCCCCTTGAAAGATTACAAAGCAATCAATGGATACAGGCTTGCTGGCAACGCAGAAGCGATTTATACCTACCCAGAAGGCGACCTTATTTACGGCACTTTTAGCACACAAAATATAGTATATAACGCCGAATAACCGATTCGAAAAATAATTGCTATAACGCATTGTAGGGGTGCATTTCAAAATGTCGCTTTTGTCATGGCCGCAGGCCACCTGCGTCGTCTCGCATAACAGCAAACAAGACGTTGCAGATGGCCTGCGGCCATGACAAAGCGACATGTTCCGAGACACAAAAGCGACAATTAAAAATGCGCCCATTTGTAGTGATGCTCGTCCCATCAAAGGCGGACGAAATCTTTGTAGAACGTCCATAATAGGCTGACATCATTCATTTTTTTGAGTGACCGAAATCATTTACAACCTAATAAATTAGCAAAGACATTTGCACCGACAATTGAGATTCATTCACTAAAATTTTTTATGATGAAATCAACAATTAAGTTCCTTGCTACGCTCCTGTTCCTAACAGGTACTTACGGCTTCCTGAATGCTCAGATTGGTTTGGGCATACGGGGAGGAGTCAACATCGCAACCACTGAAATGGAAGAAAAAATTGACGGAAATTGGGAAACCGACATGCAGGATTACAAACTCGGCATCAATGCCAGTTTATTGGCAGAAATCGGGTTTTCGGATAGGTTTGCCTTCCAACCGGAAGTCAACTTTATCCAAAAAGGCAGCAAAAAAGACGTACAAAATGGAGCCACACATGTGGTCACCACCAACATGAACTATGTTGAAGTTCCGTTGCTTTTGAAAGGGAGTTTCGGAAAAGGCAATTTGAAATTCAATGCCCTTCTCGGTCCTACTTTCGGCTATGCTTTCAATGGGAAAGTAAACTTCAACGATACCGACACCGATATTGACTTTGAAAAAGACAAGATTAAACAAGCTGACATCGGCGCCATGCTGGGCTTGGGCCTTGGTCTGGATGCCGGACCGGGTACATTATTCTTGGATGGTCGCCTTGGCTGGGGTATTTCCAACCTTAACGACGCTGAAAATTCCGACAATATTCAGTGGCACAACCGTGGCCTCAACGTCGGCATTGGTTATATTTTCCGGTAAACGGAATAGTATAACCTTGTTTTCATTGGCATATAGCCGTCAGGTTTTGTTGATTGTTTCAATCCGTGAAATCTGACGGCTTTCATTCAATACATAACCCTCTTGGCTTATGATGCTAATTTTTCTTTATTAAAACTCAAGTTGTCTGCCATGAGAGCGATCCAGAAGTTCCTACCCAACCCCCGACACACGGAAATCCACCGCATATACGTGCAAGCCAAGCCTGATATGGCATGGAAAACCGCCCGCCATTTCGATGCTGCCGAAATGCCGTGGGTGAAGCTGTTGTTCGACATCCGCACCCTGCCGGATAAATTAGCGGGCAAGCCGATTGCGCTTGAACCAATTAGCGTCGGCGTTGACCAGGTCGTGCGGAACGGCACGGGCTTTATGCTTTTGGAGGAAATTCCGGGCAAGGAAGTAGTGGTAGGTTCCGTCGGACAGTTCTGGCATTTGCACATTCCTTTTGCGGAAGTAACACCTGAAGAATTTGCCCATTTCGACAAACCCGGTTGGGGCAAACTCGCTTGGGCAATATCCGTCGAACCATATCATGATGGCAGCACCATCAGCCTTGAGCTGCGGACGACCGCCACAGACCAGCGGAGTTGGGAAAAGCTCAACAATTACTACCGAATCATTGGGCTGGGGTCGCACCCCATCCGCAGTTCCGTGATGAAGCACCTCGAAGCAGAACTCGGCAAAATGAAACTGCCAGATGAGGAGGAAATCATCTTGCCCGGCGACAAAATCATACCCGATACAAAATATGCCATCACGCATCACACCGTCATTGAAGCACCAACTTCTATCGTTTGGCCTTATTTGATGCAATTGGGCTGCGACCGGGCGGGCTGGTACAGCATTGATTTATTGGACAATGGCGGCGTGCCCAGCGTGGATTATTTGAAGGAAGAATGGACAGACCGGCTACCCGGCGACCGCATTTCTGCCACACCTGAACAAGATAGCTTTTTTGAAGTCTATCTGGTTTCAAAAGAAAAGCATTTCGTCATTGGCGGTGAATCCGAAAAGATACACGGCTTTTTGAAGCCCTTCAAAATGACCTGGGCATTCTTGCTGGAGCCTATTGGCGAGGATGCCTGTCGCCTGCTGGTTCGGGTAAGGATGAAATCATCACCAGCATGGGCAGAGTGGCTTGCTGGAAATGTTTTTTATCCACCGATACATGGTTTGATGTCAGGCGTGCAAATGAAAACGATAAAAAACATTGCGGAGCGAGATGCGAGGGTGCATATAGAAAAAAGTATGGCGGAAAAAATTTAATAATTATTGGAAATGAAAACGAACTACCACCAACTCATTTCCCTCGGCGCACTTGTAGCGCTTGCAGGTTATGTGCTTTCAGGGCCAGTGGGCTTTGGCATCGTGAAAATGACAAACCCACAACCAGCTTGGGTCTCTGCGACTGTTTTTGCTGAAAATTACCATATAGTCCAAGATATGCCCTATTATTTCGGGCTGCTTTTGATAGGCGGCATGTTGATGCTTGCTGCTGGACATTACCTGAATTCAAAAATGGAAAATGAGGAAAACCGCTTCCATATCCTGCTTTCCCTTGCTTGGACGACCGTTTTTGCCGCATTGATATTCTTCAATTATATCTGCCAAACAACTTTTATACGCCACCTTGCATTGGATTTCAAGCCAGAAAACGAGGCTATTATCGCCACCTTTTCCATGGCAAACCCGATGTCGCTTTCCTGGGCCATTGAGATGTGGGGATATGGTATATTGGGCGTGGCAACTTGGTTATTAAGCGGTTATTATTCGACAAAAAATAAGGCAATTTATTGGCTGCTCATAGTGAATGGCATCGTGAGTATCCTGACGGTTGTTTTCACGATTATTGACGTAAAATGGTTATTGACCACAGCGGGGCTTATTTCCTATTTCGCATGGAACGTGCTGATGATTGCCCTGATGACATTGATTTACCGAAACGCAAAAAAAGCTACATTATGAAAATCAACAAAGAATGGCACGAACAAAACAAGATGCCCAAAAATGCTGACTTCGAACAACGGATGAAATGGCATTTGAACCACTTGAAAAATTGCTCCTGCAGCACCAATATTCCCAAGAAACTGGCGGAGGAAATGATAAGGAAAGGCATAGCGATACCCACCCCTGAATGAGGCTAAAAAACAAGCATAAAAATGAAAACCGTCCTAACTTTATCTCGCATCCTCACCGTCTTGGCAGCCATTGCCTCCGGCGGCGGCTTGGTGCTTGCTAACCTTTACCGTGACAGCGAATTTTACAAAATGGCCTGGCTGACCAACGACGGTGTGACGCTGTTCCTCGTCGTCCCGCTTTTGATAGCCACCATTCATTATTCCCGCCAAGGCTCCCAACGGGCGCAACTCGTATGGATGGGACTGCTGGCATACCTGTTTTACAATTACGCTTTTTACCTGTTTGGTGCTGCATTCAATTGGTTTTTCCTGTTGTACACAGCCATCCTTTCGATTTCTATGTATGCACTTGCCATTGGGCTTTGGCGGTTGGACGTGCCAGCCATTGGCAGTAATTTCAGTGAGAAAACCCCAGTGAAATGGATTGCAGGGTTTCTACTGCTCATGGCTTTGCCGCTGGCACTCGTCGAAATCGGTCAATGCATCCATTTCATTTTCACTGATAAAGTCCCCGAACCACCGAGCCTCATCTTTGCCCTTGATTTAACCTTTATTGTTCCAAACATGATTTTGGCAGCCATACTGTTGGTGCGCCGACGGGCATGGGGTTTTGTGCTGGGTGCCATCATGTTGGTGAAGGGCATCACCTACGGCGTTGTGCTGAGCCTCTCGGCGGTACGGCTGGCGCTTTCTGATTTGCCGGAAAAAGACGCACTGTTGCCATTTTACCTTTTCGTGTTGGTGGGCAGTCTCGTTTTTTGTCTGGCATTGCTCAAACATTTGAAACAACCATCCACCCGCTAAATCACTTTCTTATGCTAAAGACGATTCCCCGTTGGCTATTGATTTCCCTCCTGCTGTTCAATGCCATTGGTGCCTATTATGGCAGCTATATGTTGATAACCGACCCTACCGGGGTAAAAATCCAAATGCCCCTGCAAAACTTGGAGGGCAGCTTTTTCAATGACTATTTCATACCCGGTATCATTTTGTTGTTTGTCAATGGACTACTTCCTACCATTGCAGGCATTGGTTTGATTTTACGGAGGCCCGTCGTGCCATTGCCCGGTTTCACCATCTTAAAAAACCAATTATGGGCGTGGTCCTTGTCGCTTATTTCCGGCCTCGGATTGATAATATGGATAGCGGTGCAAATCGCCATGATTGGTTATTGGAAGAATATACCAATTCAGGCCGTCTATGGCGTATTAGGTTTGGCCATAACGGGGCTGACCTTGTTGCCAGGTATTCGCCAGTTTTACAAAATACCCTGAAATAGTTGGTGTTGAATCGGTTAATTTAACAGGAAGTTGTGCCACCACAAAACAAAAACCAACCCAAGCCGCTTACACCATAGACTCCCAACACAACCAGCGTCCATCAAAACAAACCCAAAAATAAATGAATTGGCACCTCACTTCCATTGAAGAAACCTTCCAAGTCACCGGCAGCAGCCCCGCCGGACTCACCACCGAAGAAGCCGCCGAAAGGTTGGCAAAGCACGGCCCCAATCTTTTGCGGGAAAAAAAGAAGAAACCTGCCTGGCTCATGCTGTTGGGGCAATTCAAGGACGTGATGATTCTCATGCTACTCGCAGCAGCCGTCATCTCTGGGCTGGTGGGTGACTTGAACGATACCATCGTGATACTCATCATCGTGGTGCTGAACGCTGTGGTGGGGTTCGTTCAGGAATTCCGGGCCGAAAAGGCAATGGAGGCGCTAAAGAAAATGTCGGCGCCTTCGGCAAATGTGCTGCGAAACAATGCGCCGATGGTAGTGGAGGCAGGCGACCTCGTGCCGGGCGACATCGTGACCCTTGAAGCAGGGGCTATGGTTCCTGCCGACCTTCGCTTGCTCGAATCGTTTTCCCTGAAAATAGAAGAAGCCTCGCTCACGGGCGAATCGGTGGCCGTGGACAAGCAAACCGAGGAACTGCACGGCGAAAAACTACCCCTTGGTGACCGCACCAGCATGGCCTACAAAGGCACGCTCATCAGTTATGGCCGTGGCACGGGCGTGGTGGTGGCCACGGGCATGGAGACCGAACTGGGCCGCATTGCGCTGCTGCTGCAGGAGGACGAAGCCATGACGCCGCTGCAAAAGCGCCTCGCCGATTTCAGCAAGAAAATCTCGCTGGGTGTGCTGGGCATCTGCGTGGTTTTCTTCGTGGTGGGCTACCTGCGGGGCGAGGAACCCGTTCGGTTGTTGCTCACCGCCATCTCCGTGGCCGTGGCAGCCATACCAGAGGCACTGCCCGCCGTCGTCACCATCGCACTGGCGCTTGGCGCACGGCGCTTGGTGAAACAAAACGCCCTTATCCGCCGACTACCTGCCGTGGAAACGCTGGGTTCCGTCACCTTTATTTGCACGGACAAAACAGGTACGCTCACGCAAAACAGCATGTCCGTGACCGAAACATGGACGCCGGAAACGCCACCAAAAGGGTTGGATTTGGACGCCAAAACGCTGCTGCTGCGCTGCATGGCGCTCAACCACGACGTGAAGGAAAACGAGCAGGGCGAATTGGTGGGCGAATCCACAGAGGTGGCACTGGCTGCCTATGCCGCTGCCGAACTCCCTGATTTTCAAGCAGAGGACTCCCCAAGAGAAGCGGAACTGCCCTTTGATTCCGACCGGAAGATGATGACCACCGTGCACCAATGGGAGGACAACCGGTTCATCATCATCACTAAGGGGGCCATCGAATCCGTGTTGGCTGTTTGCGAAGACACCGACGTGCCCGCCATGACCGCCGAGGCCAAGCGCATGGGCGATGAGGGGCTGCGGGTCATCGCCTACGGCTGCCGGGTGGTGGACACGCTGCCTACCGACCTCAGTTTCGCCGGGCTTGAAACGGGCTTGGAGGTCTCCGGTCTGGTGGGCATGATTGACCCGCCACGAAAAGAAGCGGCAAAGGCCATCCAAGACTGCCGTGCGGCGGGCATCGTGCCGGTGATGATTACCGGCGACCACCCGGCCACGGCATCGGCCATTGCGAAGCAAATAGGCATACTGGAAAAACCAACCGACAAAACGGTGTCGGGGGCAGAATTGGAGGAGCTTTCGGACGCTGACTTTGCGGAGCAAATAGAAAACATCAAGGTCTATGCAAGGGTATCGCCGGAGCAGAAGTTGCAGATTGTCAAGGCATTGCAGGCGAAAGGGCACTTCGTGGCCGTCACGGGCGACGGGGTAAACGATGCCCCGGCCTTGCGCCGTGCAAACATCGGGGTGGCGATGGGCATCACAGGCACGGACGTGTCGAAGGAAGCGGCGCACATGATTTTGTTGGACGACAATTTTGCCACCATCATCAAGGCCGTGCGGGAAGGAAGGCGGATTTTCGAGAACATCCGCAAGTTCATCAAGTACATACTCACGGGCAATACCGGCGAAATCTGGACGATTTTCCTGGCGCCGCTGCTTGGGCTGCCCATCCCACTGCTGCCCATCCACATCCTTTGGGTGAACCTCGTGACCGACGGCCTGCCCTCCCTCGCCCTTGCCAACGAACCCGCTGGAAAGGACCTGATGGAACAGCCGCCTCGCAAGCCCAACGAAAGCATCTTCGCCAACGGCCTTGGCAAGCACGTGCTTTGGGTCGGCCTACTGATGGGCGCCGTCTGCCTCGGCACCCAAGCCTACGCCATTGCCCATGACGACCCCAAATGGCAGACTTATGTCTTCACGGTGCTTTGTTTCAGCCAGATGGGCCATGTGATGGCCATCCGCAGTGAGCGGTTTTTCCTGTTCCGACAAGGGCTGTTCACCAATCCGGCACTGCTGGGTTCCGTGGCACTGACTTTTGTGCTGCAATTGGCGATTATTTACGTGCCTGCCCTCCAAGGGGTGTTCAAAACGGAGCCATTGACTTGGCAGGAATTGGGCGCTTGCATCTTGGTGTCGCTGATTGTGTTCCATGCCGTGGAGGTGGAAAAGCTGGTGCGGCGGGGCTTGCGAAAAAGCGCAAGGTGAGAAGTGCAATAGTGTTTTTTTTTCAACGCAAGGGCGCAAAGGCGCAATGAAGTATTGAATAGAAGTTAAATCATTCATTTATAAATTATTGAGCCTTTGCGTTAAAACATTCCTCAACCCAAGGACGCAAAGTAATATAGGATGGTAGGGCATAAGTAGTTCATTGCAATTAGTTTAGATTATTCGCTTCACTTGCTTTCTCCCCCTCCTCGCCGCCCCGAGAAATCGGGGCAGGCTCTTCGGCGGCTCGTCGGGGGGAAGGGTGCTTTTGGGGGCGTTCCGCCCCCAAACCCCCTATCCGAAATGCAAACTGCTTTGGCTTGATTAATCTAAACTAATTCAACGGAGGTACTTACTAACAAACAGTTTCTAAAGTTGATTTATTTTTTGTCTTTCTTTTTGCCGTCATCCTTCTTATCGCTGTCACCCTTCTTTATATTTTTCTCCTGGTGTTTGGCGGCGACACTTGAGAAATCAATTGAATCATCCAATTGAAATTGAAATGCTTTGATATAAGCGTTCATAAATGAGCTAACAATTGTTTCCCAAACATTTACCGCACTTTTCCCCACGGTGCCTTCAATGGGAATACGGGCAGCAGTCTGTTTTATGGATTGGTTTTCAAAAACCTCCTGAACACCCTCGCTAAAAAGCTCCTTGACACCCTGAAAAAAGGTCCTATCCTTCTCCTTGAGCTTGAAAATTTTGGCATTTTTCAGCAGGGGCTTGAAATAGCCAACATATTTGCCATCCTTCATCGCCATTTCGCTGTAAAGACTAACGCTGCCCGCCTCAAAGTCCATGCCGGTGAAATGCTTAAACGTTTCATTGAAAGCAGTCAATTGAGCGTTTTCAAACCGGGCATCGTAATTGAAATCAGGGATTTCCTTCAAAAACATGGCATCTGCCGTAAATACAAACTTGCCACCATAGCCTGGCGAATCGGCAGTGGCCACAATGGGCGAGGGCAAGGGATTGGTTTCATCTTCCACATTGCGCATGTTGTTCACTTCAAGGTAAAAGCGCTCAAAATCCATGTTGTAATCAGGAGCCGCACCATCGGAGTAGGAAAAATTGACTTTGCCGTTGTCTATGTAAAGGCGGTTGATTTGAATCGGCATCAGGTCTTTGGCCAATTGTACCCATTTGACCTCCTCGCCTGTCTGATTGCCTTTTTTGGAAAACTTGAAATTGACGAGGGGCTGTTCGATGTCAATTTCGCCAACAAAGCCGCCCTTTAAAAGTGCCGCCCATTCCACCGACAAATCAATATTTGGGGCATGAAAAAATGGTTTTTCTCCATGTTCGTCCACCAAGTCAATCTTCATGTCGCAGATGCGGTAAGAGCCGCTCAACAAACTCAGGTCAACGTCGGAGATGCTGCCCTTGTAAGGCGCAATGTTGTTTGCCATTGCCTTGTTGACATATTTGACTATGAAATAGGGCAGGATTAACCTAACGATTACCAGCACCAGAACGATAGAGAGAATAATGATGTACCTTTTTCTAAGCTTGAAATTTTTCATAATAACTTTGCGAAAGTTGTAGAGGCAGAAAGGAGAATGGGACTAAATGTTCAATTGTAGGTAGAAGTTTTTCGTCAAAGCGATTTGTTTTGGAATGTTTCCAATAGCTATTTTCAATGGGTAATTTCAAAATCCTTTCAAACTTGTGTAACCTATCGCAACTAAGGCCGTACACCGAATATAAACCTATTTGTTAACTCAAACAGGAAAGCTGACAGGGAATCAACGGCCAAGCAGCGGTTTTTCTGCCCTGTGAATCGCTTCCTTCAAAATCAGGTAAGTCATGAAAAAACAAAACAAAGACACAGTTTCAAAAGCCGCTACCAAGCCATCCGGTGCAACAGTTGCTGCCTCGAAGAAATTTAGCGAAAACAAACCCATTTTTTTAAAATACAGTAGGGTGGCATGGAAAAATTACTTGGAACACCAGCCCGAATTTGCAAAATTAAGTTCCAAGTTTACTGCCAAAATGGCCGAGGATGAGCTGAAAGCGCTTAAAAAATTAGAGAAATTGATGCAGGATAGCGACTTATCCATTTTCAGGGCCGACGTTTACGAGGATTTAGAGGCCTTGAAATTAGCCTTTAAGTCGGGTGTTTGGTACATCAAGGAAGCCTTTCCAGGCAACTTCAGGAAACTGGAGGAAGCGGGCGTGCCTGAATCCGCCGCTTTCAATTACTTAAAAAGGGAAAAGGTGGCGGGCTATACTTCTTCTTTTATGGCTTTTCTTACAAAGTACAAGAAGGAACTGGCTGCAAACGACAATATGCCCGTCAGCTTCCCGCAGGAATTCAACGATTTGGCCAAGAGTTCACAAAGAAGCCTCCAAAATTTGAACAATGCTGAAGCTTCCTACGTCAAGAAGGTCAAGGATTTGGACGCAGCGTTTATAGAACGCCAAACGGTGATGTCGAAAATGCTGAAAGCCGCCACGGAAGTCATCTTCCCGGATAATAAGGAACTGCGCAATAAATTTGTCATAAGAAGTTTGGAAGTAAAGGCCCGGGCCGGAGGCAAAACCCTACTGGTAGGACTTGTACGCTTGGCTGACAGCAAAAAGCCCATCAAAAATGCCAATGTCACCATTATGGGCACCCCGCAGTATTCCGCTTTGACGGACAGCGCAGGAAAGTTCAAGTTTGAAATAGAGAAACAAGGCACTTGCAAAATAAAGATCAAAGCGCCGGGATATGAAACCTATACCATTACTAAGAAAATAAAGGAAGGCGTCCAGAATAGAATTAACGTCTTACTCACGCCCTTGGACAAGCCCTCTCTGCCTGAGCCTGTTCCTGCTAAACGCTCCAAAAAAGCTGCTGCCGACGGTGTTGCAGCATAGGCTTAGCAGCCTGCGCAGCGGGACTTTTGGGCTTCGTTGGTGACCGATACGATTGCTGTAAGCAATGGTATCGGTTTTCGTATACCGCCAAGTGACCGGGTTCAGTCTTCCTGTGTCTTAAAAAAATTGGTCGCACAGCTTTCCATATCCCCAACAGTAAATACAAATTCCTGTTTCACCTGAATACCATTGGCATAAGACGCTGGCTTCCAGCTTGGCATTTCTTTGATTGCCCCCAATAACAATTGGTCTATTTTGTCATCTTTAGAAGGCCAGGCTAACTT
This sequence comes from Saprospiraceae bacterium UBA6168, assembly GCA_002435785.1. GTDB lineage: Bacteria > Bacteroidota > Bacteroidia > Chitinophagales > Saprospiraceae > UBA6168. The sequence goes on from DIUC01000017.1 coordinate 27,461, forward strand.
GGCATGGACCACTTGCCCGGCTTCGTCAACGGTAAAGGTGACGGCTACTAATTCGTACTGCTTGAAACTGGCAGCAGGGATTTTATCAATGGCCTTTTCCTTCAAATATTTTTCCAATCCTTGCTGCCCACCAGGATATTGTGCCCCGCTTTCTGGGGCCACCGTAAATGAAAAGCCCATCTCCTTCAAATCATTATGTGCCAAGGTGTTTTCAGGCAAGTATTGAACGTTGACCGAAATAGCTGTGCCTATGTCTGCCGAAGCCATATTGTCTTTTTGTTCTTGGGTGAGGGCAACAGTTTTGCCGACAGTCTTCCTCATTTTCCCTTGATGGCTTGAAACAACCTCCACTGAAATATATTCCTTTACCCAAGAAGGCTGGTAATGCCTATTTAAATCCACTAAAGTGTGGGCCGAGTTTAATTTTCCTTTGGTGACAAATATTGCTGGATATATCCTGTTAACCTCATAGCTTATTTCCTTCGTCAAACTGGCTTTTAAAAAGCCGTCCTGAAAGATGGTCTTTGAGTCAACAACACTGCCCTCAGGCAAGTCTGTCTTTTCTTGTCCAAAACAAACTGCGATAAAAACTAGTGAACAAAAGAGGGATAAGGGTGTGGCGGCTACTAAATACTTTTTCATAAAGCTTGATTTATTTTCCTACAAAGATAGGTCGGCGTGTTTTCCATTGCCGGTTTTAATTGTAAATTCCTGTAAATGAAGTGTAAATTCCTGTAAATTATGGGTAATTCCGGAGGCGATGCCGTTTTTTAGGGCTGCGGCTTTTCCGTTGTTCCAAGTATGCCACCCCAAGACCAGCAGCTGCTCTTTCACGTTTAGTCCCGACCCAAGGTCGGGATGACTTCCGCCAAGTGACCGGGTGACTTCGAGTCTGATGTCGTCAACTTAGTGGAAATGCGTTGTTAACCTCAATCATACTTCCGTTTATACCCCCGTTTCAATTCAAAGGCCATTTCCAACTCGTGGTGGAGGTCGTTGGTGGGGTCAATATACGTGCTGAACAACCAGTCCTCCATATAGTGCAGATACGATTTGGGCACACGGATATGGAACTCCGGAAGCGCCCGCAGGATGACTGCCATACCTTCGGTCACCAAGCCATCCCGCAGGAAATTGACGATGCGGAACTCCTCGGTATATACCGGGTTCCTGAGTTCATCCTCCCACTTCCTTTTTTCCTCGTAGGAGAATTGATTGCTGTCGGGGGAACGCCTTCTGAGGCGCATTTCCTCCTTTAAACGGGGCAGGAAATTTACACTACTGGCCACGTACGAGGCCAGCACGGGCGTCAGGTCGTGTCCCATGCGCTGAATCCCATGAAGCATGGCCGGGTGCCTTGGCCTGGGCGAATTAGATGCATGAAAGGCTTTCATGGCATCGGCATGGATGTCTGGGAAGTACAGCAGGGCCTCCTGTATCAGGTATTCAAAATCAATTTCATCGTACATCTCTCCCTCGGCGCAGGTCAGCTTGTACCAGACCTCTACCCTGTTCCAGCCCCTCGACTCCCATTCTTCCAAAAAGTCCATAATCTCCACGCAAAAAATAGGGCTATCGTCACACCCTTCCACCGGGCTGTTTTTGCGGTAGTTCAAATAAAACTGGCGGCTGCCCGCCAAGGTGGACAGTTGGCTGTCGTCGTCCGGCTCCCGCTCGTGATACTCCTGAATGTCTAATTTCTCCCATTTCGACACCGCCATATCCACCATCATCATGGCATAGTTGTTCATGCATTTGTTGAAACTGCGCACCAGCTTCGTTTCCAACAGGTTGAAAGTAGGCAGGTAACCCAGCGCAAGCTCCTTCAGGGCCTCGTACACTTGGCGGGTCAGCCTCACTCTTAGGCTCAAGAACGCTCCATAATCCAGCAAGGCTTCGTCGGAGGTATAGGCTTTTTGGATTTCCTGTACAGTCCTTCTTCGCTGGTTTTTCCCATGTTTTTTTGCCCAATTGGCAAGGTGCTCCATATCCTCGTGGTCCAAAAAAGCATACAACAACCTCGAAATATCGAATTCCTCCCGCTCCAGCGCCCGGATGAGCAAGGTTGGGCTATTGTAGAATTCTTCTATATCCGCCAACAGGTTCTGTAAATATTGGTGCAGCCTGGGTTCATGCTCCTTGTACGTTTTTATCAGCTCGGACATGCTGTAATTGAGCTGTACCGTACCCTCCCGGCAGGAAAGTAGTACCAGGAAATGGATTTTGTCGTTGGTCGCCGCATGGCTGGGTCCAGAAGGGTTGAAGTATTCGTATTCCTCGATGCAATAGATGGGCTTCATGTGGTATTGTTTTAGTGAATATTGGATGCACTGCGGTGGCAAAGATAGATTTTTTCGATAATCTGTTTTGCGGGAAGGTGAGGATTTTTTTTGGCCATCCCTTGTACCAAGTCTTCCACTTGCGCAGTCTGGAAGTGCTTGGAAAACAGGAAAAAAGCGGTAGTGGGAGCAAGTGTTGTAAGTACCTCCGTTGAATTAGTTTAGATTATTCAGGCCAAAACCAGTTTGCATTTCGGATAGGGGGTTTGGGGGCGGAACGCCCCCAAAAGCACCCTTCCCCCCGACGAGCCGCCGAAGAGCCTGCCCCGATTTCTCGGGGCGGCGAGGTGGGGGAGAAAGCAAGTGAAGCGAATAATCTAAACTAATTGCAATGAACTACTTAGTGGAAATTAGAAGCTGTTAAGAAATGTGTGAAAAATAAGTTGTGAAGTTTTGGTTTAGAGGGTTTAGAGAAGTTTAGCAGGTTTAGCTTTAAACCATCTAAACTTCTCTAAACCTTCTAAACAAGTTATCTTTTAAACGTTACCAAGCTTGGAAGGGAAGACTTGCCCCAGCGGGTCAAAACATTCATGTTCGGAGGACCTCGCATAACGGTTGCTCTTTATGTATCAACGGTTGCGCTTCTACGCATAACGGTTGCTCTTTATGTATCAACGGTTGCGCTTCTACGCATAACGGTTGCTCTTTATGTATCAACGGTTTTTGAAACGGACACCTCATTTTTTATCCTACTGCGCTGAGACTGCTTCAACAACGGTACAAAAACAATTCCCTAACTTTTGACTGCATATTGAATATTATGGCATGAAATTGGAATTTCGATTTATCAATCAATCATTCAGAAAACAATCCTACCACAACATCACTTCGAGTGTTCTTTTTTATCCAATAAAATGCTCGATGAATTTGACGCTACAGTTTCTAATCAGTACCAGTCCTGTTCAAACAGCATCTAATCCTTATTTTGACAATGAATAAAGTGAAAGTAACATGGTACCTGGACATGTTCGGCCGGGTCATGTATGTCTGCGATGCCAACCCGGACATCATCGAATCGGTGCCAGCATTAGCGGAAACCTACGACCTCTTCAAGCTGCGGGTAGCTGCCGACAACGACCTTGCCGAGCAGGTTCCCGATGAGGAGGAGGGCAACGGCTTTGCCGAAAACAAGGACAAAGTTTGGGAAGAACTGGGCGGCTCCCTAAATTCCATGTTGGGTGGCCTTCGAGCCTATGCGAAGCAGCAAAACAACATCGAGCTGTTCACACAGGCCAAGTTTGCTCCCGGTCGCTTCCTGCAAAAAAGGGGCAGCGATGCCATCAACTACGCAAATAGCAAGCTGGCCCTGCTCACTGCACAGGTGGCCAACCTGGCCGACTACAACGTGACCACTGCCAAAATCACTGCCGCCACTGCCCTCTCCGCCAATTTGTATCTCCTGAACCCAAAACCCTTGGGCCAGCGCAGCGTGGACAAGGCCCTGCGCAGCCAATTGTTCAAACAAATCAAGGAGACCAATAAACTGCTCAAAGAACGGTTGGACAGCCTCATGCTCGCCATAGCGCCTGACCATCCCTACTTCGTCCAGCAGTACTTCAATGCCCGCCGCCTCGTGAGAACGGGTATCCGCCATAGGCAGCCGGAGGAGGAAACCGCCAATGCCAGCAAGCTGAAAACAGCGGAGGAAGCGGCCCCGCAACAGGCCGCCAGCCAGGAGCCGGAGGAAGGCCATCCCGCCGCCGAAGGCGGCCAGCCCGACACCAACGGCTCTCAACCACCCACCGAATCGCCCAATCATAGCGAAACGTCGGGCGAGACGGCCTAAGGATTTAGCAAGTGAATGAATTAGCGATGCGGCTGCTTCGGGCAGGCGTATCGCTTTTTTGTTGCCTTCTAACTTATGACATGGGGAAAATTTGACAAATCTTGAAGATTTGTCAAATTAAGGCCATCATTCGGCAAATACCAGCGTCTGCATGGGGGAAGACAATGTGCCAGCGGATTTTCCAAGATTTTTTAAACTGAAAATCCACCTACCTATTAAAAAACAATTATATTTACTCCTTCATTAAAACAAACTGATATGAACATCAATCAATGTGCAAAAATAGTGGACGGCGTAGAGCAAAGAAGACATCCTTTCATCATACAGGTCATCAAACTGATATGTGCCATACCCGTTGAACGGAAAGAGGTGCAGCCCCAGATTGACGCCTTAAAGGAAAAGCACATGAAATGTGTGGAGCTAACCGAGGAATTTTTCAACGGCAAAAATGCCACCCTTAAATACGCACAGAATTTCGATAACTGGTGGGAAGCCAACCGGCAGCTCTATAAATACCTGCCCGTGCTATTCAAAGACCTGAAGCAGCGCTTCCCCGATTGCATATCCGACGAACTCGCCAACGAAGACTATGAAGCCATGCTTTTGGTGGGGAACGCCTATAAGAATTAAGAAACAGTTTCTAAGCCTGCTTTTGGCAAAAGCTTGCGCTGGCAAGTTGCAAACTTGCCAGCACTGAGGCAGGTGGAAGACTTGCGCCAACGGGACCAGCAGCCCTTCAATCAAAGGACGGTAACAGCAGTATCCTGCGTTTTATATCCGGCAGTTCTTCCAAGCAATCGCAATCTTCGGCATACGCTTCGATGTCCTCGAACACCGTCTTAATGCTCATGACCAATGTTTTGTAAACAAAAGTCTTTTCAGCCTCCGACATCGGCTCGTCAGCCTCGAAAGGTGCCATCGCAAAATCCTTATAGCGAGAAGTCAAAATCCTACCCATCATGTCATAAGCGATGTACAGGGTATAAATCTCCCCATCCGTCATTTCAATGCCATCTGTTGGGGCAATCCTGACCAAACGTTCGAGCAATGCCCCAGCATCTTGGAACAGGTTCGGGAACAAGGCCAAGATAGCCTGCGTGGTGGCTTCGGGCATTTCGCCTTTCAAATCCCTTGTCAGCGCCAACGCCAATTTGTTCATTTGCATCCTACCCGGATCTTCATCCGGTTCAAAATAGTGGGTGGTTGCTTCTTCGTCTTCGTCTTTCATGTGCTAATTTTTTGGGCAAGGTAGCACGTTTCGAGAAAGTACAAAACCCTTTAGGCAAGTTTGTTGAACGGGTTTAGCAGTGCATGAACAACAGTGATAAAAGCGGTGGTTCCAGCCAGTGTTGAGCGAAGCGGCACTGGCGGAGGTGTGCGATGAAACCGCCAGTGCCGCTTCGCTAAACACTGGCTGGAACTTGTGCATTATTGGAAATTAGGGAGGTGGTGCTGGAAAAGGTGGAAGAATTGCGCCAACGGGGTTTACCAATTTTCAATGAGAATGCCTATGTTTGTACCTTGACAAAAAATTAATAAATCTTCCAACCATCATTTTACAATGAAAAAAACGACACCCTTCTCTTTGCTTTATTTAATAGGCCTACTTGGAGTAGTTTTCTGTTCGTGTAAGGACAAGATAGATAAAATAAATGTCTATGAAGGTTGTTGCGACACGGCACCTGTGGTGATGGATTTTAATCCTGGCAAGGTTTATATACCAAATATGTTTACCCCAAACCAAGATGGCAAAAATGACAATTTTATTATCTATGCTGACTCAGGCATAGTAGAAATCGAAGAACTTAAAATCTTTGATACGGAAGGTGCTTTACTTTATCAATTCTACATGGTTCCTTCAGGGATTATGCATAGTGATTGGTTTGCTTGGGATTCATACGAAAATGGAATGACTCCTTACAAGGGGAAGTTCAATTATTACTTCAAGATACGTAATAATAAGGGAGAGCGGCACGAAATTGAAGGAAGTGCCTGTTCATTCGTTTGTGATGAAGCCAATCCTTTTGACGACTTCTCAAATTGTGGGTTCAAAACCCAAAGAGATAGCAATTGGCAATTTGACCCGAATATTCCAAGTCTTGAGCCAGAATGCCAATGACATTCTCTCATTGTTATTTTACTTGTTCTTGCAAGTTTGCAACTTGCAAGGCTCGGCACTGGCAAATTAGCTGTCAATTCTCGCCCGTAAACGCTGGCCATGAAGCAAAGGAAAGCCTGCAAAACCGCTCATGTGTAGCCTTGCAAGTTGCAAACTTGCAAGAACGACCGTACTAGAATTCTGCTGGAACTATACTTGAGAGAACTGGTGGAAGGGAAGGCTTGGGGAAACGGGGTTAACACAGGTTATCATCTAGTACTTTCTTAATTCCTTCTAAATGTTCCCTAAAGATTATTAAATCTTTTCTTATTTCAATACATCTTGCTTCAGTAAAAACCTCTTTTTTACCTATAGAATCGCTTACAAGGACTTTTACTCCATCCTCCACTTTCTCCCTGACATGAGCAAAAATGTTCCTAGGGATGATTACTTTATTGTTATAATCTTCATAAAACTTATCAACACCTATTTTTTTTAATTTGTATAATTTGTTAATGGTTCTTGCTTTGTGAGAAGTAGTATATAGTCTTGAATCTTTGATTTTGTCATTGTGACTTAGTTTGTTGAATAAATCAGAAACAAATTTAATTGTATCATCTATATTTTCATCAATGTACTGCGAAATTTCTTTTGAAATGCTGGATGATAGCAATTTGCTAGCAATCTGACTCATAAGGTCATCCAAATCACTAGTTTCTGCCATAATGAGACCCCGCATTGTATTAACCTCTTGAATTTTCTTTATTGATGTTTTTAATACTAGCTCAAATTTAGTCTCTATATCTCTTCTGTCAGCGGTATAGACTCCTTCGAGTCCTAAATTTCGCATACTATCTCTAACATTTTCAACTGAACTTGAATAGAAAAGAACATCTGTTAGTATTGGATTATTCTGAATGTGTCGAAGGAAATTGATAATTTTATCTCCTGATTCTGAGTTTTTCAAAGTATAGTCTACGAGAAGCATGTCGTAATCCTGCAGATTATTGATTCTTACTTCTTCTTTAACCTCGTCGAGATTTGTACACCTCTTACAGTTCAACCTAAAACCTAAATCTTCAAGTACATCTAAAAATAGAGCACTGGTAGTCTTATACCAAGAGTTGTCATCTTCTACCCATAAAATGTTATATTCAATTCTCATTTTAATGTTATTATTAACTCGAATCCATTTTTGAATTCGGGGTTATAGGTTATGCTTCCATTTAAATCATCTTCAATTATTCGTTTCACATGGCTTAGCCCTAATCCTGCGCCATTTGTAGTCGTAATTCCTTCCTCAAATATCAAATTCCAATCCTTTATTTCGCTTGACAAGGTTGCTCCAATGTCTTTGATGGAAATTTTTAAACCTTCTTCAGTTTTCACAAACTCAAAAATGACTTTTTCAGCTCTTTTTTTTCTAGAGTTGCTCAAAATATTGTCAAGAACTACACTAAGTTCAATTGGTTGAAATTTTTTCACAAAACTTAAATCATCATTAATAAATTCAATTTCGATTTTATAAAGAACCTGATAAATATTTTTTATATAATTTGCAATATACGAAACAATATCCTCTTCCGTTTCTAATGTTGCCTGTAAAAATTTTGATTTAGTTGTAAACCTTGTCAGGGCGGCAATTTTTTCATTTGCAAGGCTTACGCCTTGAATGAATTCCAAAAGTTCTGGCTTGCCAATTATTTTCCCCTTATCTAATTTCCTCTTTAATAATAATATTTTTTTTGCGATGTCGTCAGAGAACACACCTATGATATGGTTTGAATCTCTAAGATCTTTGTATTCAATTGTTTCAGATGCCTTGAAGCGAGTTATTTGTTCTTTCCTTTTTGCAAGCTCAGATTCAGTTATTTCTCGCTTGGCTGCTTCTTCAGCTGCTTTCTCTTCAGCTTCAATTCTTTTTTTGTCAGCATCCTTTCGTTTTTCAACTTCAATTTGATATAGTTTTTCACCTTCAATTATCTCCTCCAGTTGTTCAATATCCCCAGCTTTCTGGGCAATAAGCTTTAATTTAGAAAATAGAGGTAATGATTTTTCTTCTATTTGTTCATTTATGTATTCAACTAAGCTACTAGAATAGTCAATTAATTCTATATCTTTATTACCAGAAATTTTTTCAACAAATTCGATTATATCTTTTTTAGCTGAAAAATCTAATATTTCTTGCCCATCACCAGATCTATTTTTAATTGTCCAAAGAATCGGGACTACATAACTTTCTAATTTTTTCAAAGTGCTGAGAAAAAATACTTCTATTTCATCTGTGCCCGTAGTGCTAATTAAGCCACCATCTCTACTTGATGTTTCCATAAAAAGTTCCGAGCTATCTCCTATCTCGATACTCCCAATCAACTCTCTTGAACCTAAATACCTATTATAGCCCTGAGATTTTCTTATGTTTATCCTAAAGGGATCGTTCTCGGGCTCTCCAAATGGAAAGACTCTAAATCCATTATTAAAAAGAAAAATAGAGCCAAAGTTAATGGAATCAATCCCCATTAATATGGCAAAGTTTAATTTAGCAGATCTGTTTAGATAGTACAAAGTTATTGAAGTTTCTTTTGGGATATAATTAAATGGGTTTTTTTCCGAAATTTTATATATAAGATTACCCCTGTCACTTAATTCAGTTATTATTAATTCAGCATCATCGCTAATCACAACTTTAATCTTAGTTGTTTTAATATTTAATGTTTCAAAAATAAAGTTTTTGATCGGCCCATTAACGACATTTCTATAGCTATAATTTTCTTTCATTTTTATTTCATCATCATTGGATAGTTGGCTTAGACAAGTGATTTCGATCCGAAAATCATTTTTTATTGAGAATGGATTTATCAGTTTTTCTAATGAATGCTTTAATCTTAAAATTTTGTTTCTATCCCAAACATTCCTAAGCCCCTTGATAGTGAGGATAAGGCCATGCTTGAAGTTTTCAAATTCGGTGTTTTCTGAATAGCTATGTTCGAACTTGATGTCAACAAACTCCTCTTCAGCATCTTCTTCGTATTCATTCCAATCAAATTTTAGGCTCCAATAAATATTGTCATTTATTTTTCTAGTTTCAATATCCAATCTACTACCTAATCTATCAGTCGAAAACCTTCCAATTCCCTTTGCTCCGGCATATTTCCGATTTGGATTTATTCTATCACGATAAGATTTATTTCTATCTTGCATAAACTCCTTGTCCTCCACACCTTCATTTTTTGCAGAATATGCTATGAATAACCACTTGTTAATTATGTCCGACCTATTCATTCCTTTTCCATCATCCCAAATAATAATTTTATCACCTTCGATTATAATTTTCACTAATTTTGCATGAGCGTCAAATGAATTTTTAACTAATTCGAAAATTGCAACAAAATCATCTGTTATTAAGTCCTTGCCAAGAACGTTTTTGATTTTAGAGCTAAATCTGAATTTGAACTCATCAAATTCCTTCCTTTCTTTCTTGACTTTTATTTCTCCTTTCTTTTTTTCACTCCAAATATGTGGTATTCTTGAATTATAATTTGTTCTCCCTGTTTTTTTAGTATCAACTGCCCTAAATCCAAGCAACTGATTTTCAACAGAACGTATCGTTCTCCCAAGCTCTTTTGCTAAAACATGAATTTTAGGATTATTTTCATGTATTCCAGCACCATTCATCTCAATATACAAATCAGCAATCCTCTCAAGTTCGAAGTCTTGGAAAGGTATTCCTGATTTTTCGTTTTTTTCTCCGCCTTTTATTCTTTTGTACTTTGCCATTTGGACACCTCTTTTAAGAGTTTTTCAATATTATCACCTAACGCTTTCGCTAAAATGGGAGGGACTGCATTTCCAACTTGTGTATATTGTGGCACTTCAAATCTTCTCATATCCCCTCCAGTAGTGACTTTGGACCTAAAAACAAACCAGTCAGGAAATGATTGGAATCTTGCCATTTCTCGAACAGTCAAAGTTCTTAGTTGGTCAAGAGCATAATGGCAAATATCATCTGGAATTGTCAATTGAGCTGGTGCAGGTTCATCTTCTCTTAAAGCCCGTTGCGAATGCTTTTTAGTCGGAATAGATAAAACTAATTCTTCAACTTCCTCAATATCTTTTGGTTTCATCATCACTTCTCTATCATATTTTTTAAACAAAAGATTGTATTTTGAAAATTCTCCAAAGACTTTGCCCATTAATTCTTCATCCAAATTTTTCCCTAAGAATAAATCCATTGCACTTTTCTTTAGCCCGTTCTGAAATTGACTAATAACTTGATAAAATCTAAATCTTGATTTAATAATAAAGTTATGCTCTCTTGCTTCATGATTTTCAAGTTCTTTATCACTTTCCAATCTCCTTGTATCAAACATATCTTCCAACCAGTTTTTGTATTTACTTTTTATGCCTTTTAATCTGTAGGTTATATCGGTTCGTTTCAAATCGCCTATAGCTTCGCTCGCTGTAATAAATGTTTTTTCGCTATGTGTTATTTTTGGTAATAACTCCCCATCAAAAAGTGCGGGGTCAGATTCAACATCATAATAACAAAAGTCATCAATTTTTATCAAATCTAAATTAGCAGTATTTTGCTTTACCTTATCAAAAAAATCCTTTGAACGCTTCAGTATTTCATTGCTCTTTTTGATTTTAAATAGATTCTTAAAAATATCTTCTCTAAAAGCAAATAAAATAAATCTCGGCCTATTTTGAGGAACTCCAAAATACTTTGAGTTTATCATCATGCAAACAGGAACATACCCTTCTAAAACGAATGCCTTGCAAACTTCTAACCACGCATAGTATTTTTGATTATTCTCAGTAAAAGCAGACGTAATGCCTTTTACATTCTCTAGTAAAACTACTTTTGGTTTAACTAATCCAGCAAATTTTGCAAAAGAGAGTGGAAGTAAATTCTTGGCATTATCCTTTTCTCTTCTGCCAGCTAAACTAAAACTTTGACATGGTGGGCCACCAGATACAAGGTCAATGTCACTTTTTGTTAGTTGGCGTAAAATGCTCTTATTCTCTTTAAGGAAAACTAGTAAATCATCTATGTTTCCGATTAACAATTTACCTTTTAAATCTGTGGACTTGTCTAAATCCGTAAAAGTTTTATTTTTTGAATCAAATGGATTTTCTTTTAATCGTGACTTGAGATTGTCCTTTTTGAATTGACTTTTTACCCAAAGCGTGTTTTCTGCTTCCAATTCTTTCTCAGCCTTCTCCGCTAAATTTTCTTTCAAGATGTTGAAAGCAAAAGTTTCTCCAGCCATTGGTGAAATTTCATTGGCAAATACCAACTCAAAGCCAGATGCCTCCAGACCCAAACTCATACCTCCGCAGCCAGAAAACAATTCGATGTGTGTCAATTTTTTGCTCTTCAACTTTGTGTTCATTAATTGAATGAAAATTTTCAATGAAAGATTTACAACCACTTTTCAAAGGCACAAAGCTAAATATTTTCTTGGTTGAGTTTGTCTTGTGGTGTTGAAGTGTTGTAAAGTTTAAAATTGAAACGAGCAGGTTCCAGTTTTCTTGGAAAAGCCGCACTAAGTCTTCCTCGAAGGGCAGCAGCGGCTCGGTTGGTGTGTGCAGCTCGAACCAATCGGCCAATGCCAGCAGCAGGATGGGTTTGTGCGGCGCCAAGCCCTTGCCGGGTACATTGGCTCGGTTGAGTTGACTGAGTTTTTGCAGAAAATCTGAAAGCTTCATTGCCTGGGCACACTTGGGTTTAGGGCGGGAGGGGGCGGGGTTAAAGACTTCCGAAGTTTCAAAAACTTCGGAAGTCTGACAGCCTGCGTCGTCCTCACGCCGTCGGTTTCTTATGTTGTTTTCCCAAAAAGTACGTTCGGTATCCTAAAAAGTGGGTATGCATCATCAATAAGCCCACAAGGAACGGCGAGAATTTGGTATTGCAAAATTTTCGCAAGGGAAAAATGCGGTTTTTCGGCGGGAAATACCATGTTTTCATGCTTTGGCTTTGGAGGACCGTACCATGCCTTCGTCGGATATTTGGAGCAGGCCATTTTGGAGCATTGTTTCGAGTTTAGCGTCCACCTGGATTTCAGCTAATTCATAGGTTTGGGTAAAGTGGGACATGAGCTGCTCGATGGGTACTTCGCCATTTTTCGCAAGGTATCGTAGGATATAATTATGAATATGGGGTGGTGGTGCCTTGTATTGTTTCCATTCGGGATCGTAGTTTTTGGTGAAGAGGCCCCAAAAACCGTTGGAGAAGGACTGGATTTTCCCGTTTTTTGCCAGCTTAAAGTTTCCGATGACATTTTGTTCATTGGTCGTAGGCCGGTACCGTTGCACATAGGCCGTTATCTCTGAAATATGCTTGGGGCTGTCCCACTGTGCCAGGTATTCCTCCACGATGTTACGGATGGTGCCGCCTTTCATGTCTTTTTGCTGTGCTTCCCATTTGCGCAGCCCATAGGTGGAGGTCCGGCCAAAGAAGATGAAGCTGTCTTTGTCATCCAGTATATATTGGCCGATAATCTTCCCTTTGATTGGATAGTCGGGATGGTCTTTCAAGCGGTCATAGATTTCATTCGCATGCATGGGGCGGTTTTCGCTGTCCAGTAATTGGAAGACCATTGCTTGTAGGATAGGGCCTTTTAAATGGTTCTCAAAGCTGAGGTTGCCGTCGGCATCGAAAGGGACCGCTCCTTTGTATTGGGCCAAGAGCAGTTCCCGGCATAATTGCTTTAAGCGTGGAAGGAGGAGGTGGTCCTTTTCATTTTTCAGGTAGGTGCGCAGGTATTCCTCAAAATTCATGAAATAGATTTTCCGCACTTTCCTGCGTAGCAGCCTGCCTGTGTCTCTTAGAAATGCTGGAAAGTTGAATGCTTCATAGAGGTCGCTTTTTACAAGGAAATCGTACTCCTCGCCGTTGATTTCAAGCGGAAATACTTGGTAGCTTCCTTTGGCCTGTGCCCATAGGAACAGGGTATAGAAGCGCTGGCTGAACTGGACGTTTTCTGCTTGGCTGACGGCTTGGGCGCTTTCGGGGGTCACGAAGAAGAGGTCGTTGCCCAGTTCCCAGCCATAGTCGGCTAAATGGTCGAACGAGCCGGGGAGTTTGGCCAGCATTACCAGCTTTTCGACAAAATTTTCTGGCACCTTCGATGCGATTTGGCGAACTCGTTCCCTGGACAAGCCGAAATCATGTGAGATATCTTCCAATTGCTTTACGGGAACGCCTTCATAGTATCCGAACCGATTTTGGAAGATAAAGGTGCCTATTTTTGAGAAAAATTTAATCCTGTTTATAAGTGCATCAATGAGCATGAACAATTTGAGTGGACCCTCATAATAAGATTTCTCAATGGCTGAAGGCGCTAACTTGCCCAGTGAAAAAGTATATTTCAGCCAAGACTCAAATTGTAATTGTTTGATTTTGAAATCCCCGTGGGTGGCGATGTCGTCGTAAAGTTGGATGAGTTTTGCCGCAAACTGGGCAATCTCCAGCCCAACCTTATCGCTAGTATTGGCTATCCAAAAATTAGGTGAGTTTTGGACTATTTTGAAATAACGATAAACGGCATCTATGTTTACTTGGTTGTCAAGGTGGGAATTGAGGTAATTTCTTGCTTGGCGGCTGAGCGATTGAAAATGATGCAAGGTGATGTGGTCAAGGTGCTGCCGTTGGGTGGAGGAGAGCCTTAATGGAGCATCCTGGGGTGTGACGGCTACTTCGGGCGCTTTTGTGCCAAGGCTATCAGGTTCGTTGTTTTTGGCCTCCATGTACTGTTCACAGCGATCGGTCAATTCCTGGTTCGACTTCAAGCCAATGCCACGAAGCTGCCTGAAATCAAAATGTGTTAGGTAATAATCTAGCAGGCTATCTAAATCAAGGAGGTTATTTGCTTGACAAACATTGAATGATCGAACGGATAAAGTTCTCGCTTCAAGTAGTTTGTATATGGATTCATTTGCCACGATTAGAAGCTGTTTTTTTTTAAAAGCAATACTCAGAAATGATATTGCTTTGTTGAGATTGATTGAGTCCTGTTCTAAGAGGTTGTTAGCCTGCTTCGTAAACAGGTTCGCAATAAACGGCGATGAATTGATTTTGCAAAATTTTGGACTAAGTTATTTGGTTCAGTCTGTAGTTGACTTTTGCGCTTTTGGTTTTGTTCCTTCCCGCTCGTCATCGGCATGGACGGCTGCCGGGCAGATGCCCTCCGGCTGGCCAGGGGCCCGATAAGAAATCAAGTCAGACTTGCAAGGGTAGTTGGATGGTGCAAGCAGGTTCCACTCTTCTTGGAAAAGCCGCACTAAGTCTTCCTCGAAGGGCAGCAGCGGCTCGGTCGGTGTGTGCAGCTCGAACCAATCGGCCAATGCCAGCAGCAGGATGGGTTTGTGCGGCGCCAAGCCCTTGCCGGGTACATTGGCTCGGTTCAGGTTCGCTATTTTTGGTAAGAAATCTTGAATGGGCATCGCTTTGGTGCTTGCTCCCTGACTCCTAATTGCGATGTCGTTGACTTTAGCGGCTTTTTTCAGTGTCGTAGGCGAACTCCTGCTTCAAAATGGCTGCCCGATGGGACTGCACATTTGATGTCGCAGTTGGCCTACGGCCATGACAAAGTGCCGTGGTCGTTTAGTCAATGACATTGCCCTTTAGCGGTCAGGGGACGTTGTCGGTTTCCTTGCAGTTTTCTCCAGTATGTACGTTGGGTGTTGTCCAAGTAGGGTGTTTCAACACTGCGGCTGCAAGAAACAAAAGCAGTTTGGAATTACAAATTTTTGGATTGGAAAAATTGGAAGGGGCAGGCAAAAAGTGCTTGCAGGTGCAGGGTATTTTGTGGAATGGTGGTTCGATGGGTCAGAATTGGGCTGTTTTTGCGGTTGTTGTTGGAGGAGTTGCCCAAGCGTATCCAGATAGCTTACTAAAACAGATTTTCGACGGCAGATGCGGTAAGTTTGGGAACCCTGTGTGTCAGCGGGACTAATTCAAGCAGGGTTTTCTTCAATCCAGACCTTGATTGTGCCTATGAAGAGTTTCATGTCAGCGAGTAAGGCATCAAGCTGTTCTTTCGTTGGCGTAAGTTTGACTTTGTAATCAGAATCCATGCGGACTTCAAAGGCGTCTTTTGCCATTCGGCCAAATTGTTTCGGGAAGATGCCAGTGTGGATAAACTGCTTGTTGAACCACCCAATCATTTGTTGGTGCTTGGAAGTTTCAAATCCCATCAAAAGGCCAAGTGCAAGCATTGCGTAAAACATACCGTAATAAATGCGGTTTGTAGCGGCAGGGAATAATCCATGAGCGATGCAGTGTTCTACCTCGATAATGGTTGCCGCAGCTTGTTGAATCCGCAAGGTAACCAAGTGGTTGCGTTCATCTGGCGTCATCATGCGTATATGCCTTGGGAAAGGGCCTTGGTGAAGATAGGTTCGTAGCGTTCGATGGAGTCCTTCAATTCTGATTCAGATACCACTAAGGTTTGGGTGAACACACCGAGTTCCATGTCCAAATCAGCCATCGTGTACCGGATGGCCTGCACGGTGCGCCAGTCGTATTCACCACGAACCACTACCACGAAATCCCAATCAGAATTGGGTGTTGGTTTGCCCCAAGCTTGGGAGCCAAAAAGAACAATGTCCTTGATTTTTTCGCCAAAACCCGACTTTAGTCTTTGTTTAGCAGCTTGAAGGATTTTATCTCGCTTCTTCATGGAAATTCATTTTACGTTTTAGGCAAAGGTACTCAATCGGCGATTCATTGTTGACGGTTGGCAGCGAATTCGAGCGCTACGAGGATGTCCTGCCGGTTAAGTTCTGGAAAGTCTTGGAGTATTTCCTCGATGGTCATACTTGAGGCGAGGTAGCGAAGGATGTCCTCCACGGTGATGCGCATATTGCGGATGCAGGGCTTGCCGGAACGGTTGCCCGGTTCTATTGTGATGATATTTTTGTAAATGGTCATAATCTTATTTTTTTCAAATTTACAAACCTTCCTGTAAAAAAAATCAAAAATGCGCTGCCAACAAGCACCAGCTCTAAATCTTACGCTTGTTGGAGCAGAGCGGTAAAATCGCCATCTCAGATTTTGTGCCACCAAAATAATTTGCATCGGACTTAGGGTCGAAATTGCAAGGAAAACGAAATTTGCGCCATGCCTACTCGAATATTGTCCTTCTTATTTTTTTTGTTTTATGCCTGTCAAATCGGCTTGGCACAGCCATCCAGTGCGGCCCTGATGCACTACACCACCGACCAGGGGCTCAGCAACGACCACGTCACCGCTATTGCCAAAGACAAGCTCGGCTTCCTTTGGGTCGGCACGGTGAACGGGCTGAACCGCTTTGATGGCCGCAATTTCAAGGTCTTTCGGAATAAGCCCGGCGACGAGAACAGCATCCCCAACAACAACATTATCGGCATCACCCTCGCCCCCGATGGCTGGCTCTGGATTTCCACCGACAACGGCCTGTGCAAGCTCGATCCATTCTGGCTCGACATCGAGCGCATACCCCTTCCCGAAAATACGGACACGCTTAAAAATGATGCCACCACGCCGGTAGTCTTCGACTCAAAGGGCATGGCTTGGACGACCGGCTGGAACGGCATTTATCAATTGGACCCAAGGACGGACAAGCCGGTTTTTTTTCAAAAAACAGAACAAAACCTTCCCGGTTACTTTGGAATAATGGTGGACGAAAAGGACCGACTTTGGATGATAAACAGCGGCTTGCGCCGTTTTGACCCAGCCACCAAGACCCTCAAATTGTTCAAGGGCGTCAATCCTCGTGAGCCGTTCGTGGATGCGAGTTCCCTGAGTGTGGTGCAAGACCACACTGGTAAAATATGGGCGGGAACTTGGTTCTCGGGAATATGGAAATACGTGCCGGAATTAGACGAGTTTGCCAAAACAACTTTCCCCACAACTCTTGCCACGCAACTGCTGCCCGACACGACAGCTAATGGTCGGCAGTTCATTTGGGTGGGTGGTGGAAACCACGGTTTGGGGGTTTATTTTTTGGACACGAACCAATATACCGAGTTCAAGCCAGACCTCCGTGATCCCTACACCCACAACAACTACTTAGTCAAGATTTTTTTTAAAGACCCATCGAACGATGACGTGTGGATGGGCACTGAAATCGGGTTGGAGCACTACGCCCCGACTGCAGTACGGTTTGTACGAGCGATGATACCCCAAGCCAACGACATGGGGCAGTTCAGCCTGGTTTCTGGCGTGGTTCAGGACAACACCGACCCCACGGGACAACGCTATTTTGTGGGCGTTTGGGGCACGGGGCTGTACAGTTGGAACAAAGCCACAGGAGCGGCCGAGCGCATGAGTTCTAGGTCAACCAATTTCACGGGGCAGGGTATTTTCAACCTTTTCCAAGACAGCAAGGGCTACCTCTGGGGATGTATGAACAACGGCATGAGTCGCTACAATCCCCGCACGGGCGAGTGGAAGGATTATCAAAATTTTTTCAAGGACAACGAAAAAAGCCCGCTCATTTGGTGTGGCATGGAAGACAGCAAGGGTAACGTTTGGTTTGGTTCTGCAAGGGAAGGGCTCTACCGGTACAACCGCCAGGCCGATCGGATGGAACAGGCTTTTTTCAACGCAAAATTTGCCAACTACCGTGGCAACGTAGGCGTGCGCCAAATATCGGAGGACAACCACGGGCGACTGTGGTTGGCTGGCGGTGAGAGCAGCCTCATACGCTTTGACCCGGCCACAGACGAGTCGAAGCGATTCAGCTACGAGGGCCAGGTCACTCCCAGTGCTTGTGGGGCTGTGGAGGCTGGGGACAATGGCCGTATTTACGCAGCGTTCCATGAGACTTTTGTTGAACTTGATTCGGAGGGTAAGTTGCTGCGCCGTTTCACCATCGACAACGGCCTGAAAACCAGCCGCTTGAGCTTCCTCGTGGAGGACAAGCAGGGGCGCATCTGGTTCAATTCCGAGTACTTGCTGCACTGTTTTGACCCTGCGAGCGGCAAGTTCAGCTACTACGGAAAGACCGATGGGCTGTTCAGCAATACCATGACCGATGCCCTCTGCGTCACGCCGGCGGGCGAGATTTTCGTGGGCTTTCAGAATGCCTTCAACTTTTTCAACCCAGCCCAACTGCGCATAAACCACCAACCACCCCCCGTTGTCGTGACCGCCATTCGGGTGATGAACGAGGAGCGGGAACTGCGCACCCAAACCAAGATAGCATTGAACATTGGACTTTTTTCCACCAACTTGGAAAGTGTAAACAGGGACACTTTCATTACCCTTAACCCTGGTGAGGACTTTTTTGAGGTTGAATTTGCGGCGCTCAATTTCAGCCAACCGGAGCGCAACCGCTATGCATACCGCCTCGACGGCTTCAACAAGGATTGGGTGTACACCGACCGCCCAGTGGCTACTTTCACCAACCTTGGTGGCGGCACTTATTTCCTGCACATGAAAGCGGCCAACAACGACGGCGTCTGGAACGAGCGCGGGGCGACCCTTGAGATACGGGTGAGGCCGCCGTTTCACGGGACTTGGTGGTTTAGGATTTTGATAGTGCTGGCATTAGGCGGCCTGGCGTTTGGCGTCGTCAAGTTCAGGCAGCACCAGCGCCGTCGCCTTGAACGGTTCCGGGAGGGGCTGGCCCGAGACCTGCACGACGAGATGGGAAGCACCCTGAGCAGCATCCGGTTTTTCAGCGAATTCGCCAACCAGCAAGTCGGCGACGACAAGCCGCAGGTGACGCCCGTACTGCAACGAATCAGCCAGAGTGCCAGCACCTTGGGTGATTCCATGCAGGACATCATCTGGGCGATGAAGAACAAAAACGACCAGCTAGAGGACTTGGCCGCCCGCATGACCGAGTTCGGCCTGCGCCTGATGGAAGCGAGGAACATCAATTTTAAGACGCACGTCAGCGATGATTTTTTGGGCAAACACCTACAGCCAGAAGTTCGCCGCAACATCTACCTCATCTTCAAGGAAGCAATGAACAATGCCGCCAAATATGCGGAGGCCAGCGAGGTGGAGCTTTTTTTGTCCATCAAAAAAGGGCTGCTCCTAATGAAGATATCAGACAACGGAAAGGGCTTTGAACCCGGCAGCCAACACGCCGATGGTGGCGGAAACGGCTTGCGCAACATGCGCATGAGGGCGGGGGACATTGGGGGAAAGGTGGAATTCATCTCAAAGTTGGGTGAGGGGACGAGGGTGGAACTGCGGGTGCAGGTTTAATGGCTTTCTTTATCTATCCGTGGTGTGAAACGATGCTTGTTTTGCTCCCACCATTCTGACAGGATTTCTTCCCCTTCTTTTTCAACGCCAAAATCGAAGTCGGCTTTTCGAAGCAAAAACCGGAGGCGTAGCATTTGAAGAATTTCCAAAAACGCTGCCTTGTCGAAGCTGTTTTTGTCGAGCGTTATGACAAATTTATTTGTTGTATCACTCCATTGGATTTCTGACATGGCTTGTAAATTTTTTAAAATTAAGGTTTTGTGGCAAAAACAGGATGATATAATTCAAACTTTACCTACCAAGTCTAATTTCACCTCTTTATGCTATTTCCAAATCACATTTTCCAGACGACATTTGCCCCATGGAAACAAAAATCCGAATACTCCTTTACGAAGACAACCGCGACCTGCGAGAGGGCATGACGTTCCTGTTGCAGGCCACGCCAGGGTTGCAGCTCATCGGGGCCTTCCCCGACACCAGCAACCTCGAAATGCAAATTCCCGGCCTCAAGCCCGACGTGGTTTTGATGGACATTGACATGCCCGGCAGGACTGGCATCGAGGCCACGCCAGTCGTGAAGGCGCTGCGCCCAGAAACCCAGGTGCTCATGCTGACGGTCTTCGAGGACGAGGACCGCATTTTTCAAGCCATCCGAAACGGGGCATCGGGCTATCTGCTCAAGCGCACCCCGCCCACCGAAATCATCGCCGCCATCCACGACGTACACCGGGGCGGTTCACCGATGACATCGAGCATCGCACGGCGGGTGCTGCATTTTTTCCAACAGGAGCAGCCTGTGGCCAAGATGAAGGACTACGACCTGTCACCTCGGGAGCTAGAAATCCTGAAAAGCCTCGTCAAAGGCTACTCCTACAAGCTCATCGCCGACGAGCATTTTATCAGCATTGACACCGTGCGCTCGCATATCCGGCACATCTACGAGAAGCTGCAAGTGAACTCGAAGACGGAGGCGGTGCTGAAGGCGCTGAAGGAGCGAATTGTGTAAAAATTGGTTGAGAGGGTTTAGATGGTTGAGGGGGTTTAGATGGTTGAGATGGTTGAGATGGTTGAGATGGTTGAGATGGTTGAGGGGGTTTAGATGGTTGAGCATTAGCCCCATCTAAACCCCCTCAACCAGCTAAACCCGCTAAACCTTTTTGAAAACAATGTTCCTCCTGCTGGCAGCCCTGCTGGCTGCACTTTATTTTGGGCTAAAATGCCCAGGTTTCCTCAAAATCCCTGCGTTGGTTCGGCATTGAAGCGGCTCCTTGGCTTTGCTACGTGGCAGGGCTGGCTTCTACTGGTTTCCAACACCACAGGCCACCCTCTATTTTACATTTCAATTCATTGTTTGCTTCGAGCAGCCTTCTCAATAGTACGAAAGGGGTATACTTCAGGATTTTGCACCCTTGCTTGTTTTACCCCTGACCCCTAAAGGGGAACCATAGCAGCAAACGACATGATTTAGGTTCCCCTTTAGGGGTCAGGGGTAAATGACAAGAGCGAAACTTTGAAATGCAGCCGTACGAAGGTGCGCATGAGGGCTAAAAAGACCAGCCCATGCGTGGGCTTAGCATTCCCGGTAGCCTGGAAAAGGCAACAATTTAAAATCGAAAAAATAACGGAGTGATATAGGGGGAAATCGCATCCCATCTGTCAAGTAATTGCAAAAGCGCAACCGCAGCCTGCTCAACATACGCACTATACACTGCCATTCTCATCCATTTGGGTGATGAAATAGCAAGTAAAAAAAACGTATTCACATGGATGTGCGATTTCGGAGGCCCTGCGGGCAACCCCATCTTTGCACCATCAATCACATAATTTATATCACCCGAGTTTTTTAATTTTTTAAAAACAATTTATCAATGAAAACGCAACGTGAAAAAGCAATTCTCAACTACTTCTCACCGCACAAGGCGTTGGACGTAATAGACCTGTACAACTTCCTTGCCCCCGATGTCACCATCGTAGAGCCCGAAAGCCTTCCCTGGGGCGGCAACTACAATGGGATGCAGGGCGTGGCCAGGTACATGACCAACGTGACCGACAACATCCTGTCTGAAATTGAATTGGATGACGTGTACTCCTGTGGCGACAAGGTCGTGGCCATTGGCTGGTCGCATGGTAGGGTGGTAAAGACGGGAAGGAGCTTCCATATCAGGGTTACGCAATTATATACCTTCAATGAAAATAACAAGATTAGCCGGGTTGAATTCCTCTCCGACCTGCCCGCATTTTTTGAAGCGTTGGGGCTCCAATTTTCGTCTTCATGATACAATTGGAGGCAATCGGAACCTGCCAAGCCCCCGATGAGTTCTGCCGTATCTGTCCGAGAAAGCAGGTCTTGCCGGTTAAAGCTTGGCAGTTGATGCACCATGCTCTAAGTTTTGTGCAAATAGTCGCTTACGGAACGCATTCCCCTCCTCGCCGCCTTCGGCGGCTCGTCGGGGAGGTGAGGGAGCCTTGGGGGCGTTCCGCCCCCAACCCCCCTTTTGCACGGTCTGTCCCGACCCACCTTCGGAAATGATATAAGCAATTAGTATTTACCTAAATAATAAGCTATAGCGGCAATTCGGTTTTAAAAGTATAGCCGAAATTATTTTTATAATCGAATAATAACCAACCTAAAACAACCATTTCATGTGATGAAAATAGCAGTAAAACAATGTCTTTCACATCAACATGCTATTTTAAAATTTTATCAACTGCCGCATCTTTGTCTCATTAAATGACTTAATTAAATTACGGATTTTATTCTCTCCATATTTAATTAAAGGCATAATATACAATCAAACAATTTTTTATTAACCATCTTTAATTTAAATTACTCGACAATGAAAGCATTATCAATCAAGGCCTTCGTGGCGATGCTCAGCCTATTGGCAACATTCAACATGACAAGCTGTAAAGATGACGATGTACAGCCTGACCAAACACAACTGCTGACGGGCGGCAACTGGAAACTCACCGCTTTTACCTCCGACCCTGCTTTTGAATGGTTTGGCACACCAGTGACCAACATTTACGCCCAGCTACCCGCCTGCATCAAGGATGACCTCACCACTTTTAAACCAAGCGGTACTGTCAACTTTGACGAAGGCCCCAGCAAATGTGACCCGAACGACCCGCAAACCACTTCCGGTACCTGGGCATTGAGCGCTGACGAAACCGTGCTCTCCGTGACCAGCGACGGTGAAACTGAAAGCTGGGAAATCGAAGACCTGAAGAAAGATACTTTTCAGGCAAATTACAAGGTCACTCAGGAAGGCGTGACCTACACCTTTACAGTGACTTTCAAGAAGAATTAATGGTGAAATGATTCGGTGCAGGTGGAGCCGTAAAAGGTTCCACCGTGCTATTTCTTCCAAAACTATTTAAATCTCCAACGCATGAAATCGAATACCATCATCACGATTATAATTGCCCTCGGCTTTTGCATGGTCAGTTGTTCCAAAAAAGAAACTGACAATACCCAGCCCAAAGTCACAGAAATGACGCACGAAATGAAAATTGATCGCGGTAAGTACATCGTCAATACTGCAGCTTGTGACGACTGTCATACCCCTAAAATCATGACACCACAAGGGCCTGAATTGGATATGTCTAAGCGGTTGTCAGGTCATCCCGCTGAACTAAAGGTCGCTGAAATAGCAGACAAAAGCATCCTAAAGGATTTTGCACTCACCAATGCTGACCTTACCGCTTGGATAGGCCCTTGGGGCACCAGCTTCGCCGCCAACTTGACCCCCGATGACACGGGTATGGGCAATTGGACACTGGAGCAGTTCACGAGAGCCATCCGGGAAGGAAAGTACAAGGGGCTTGAAGGCAGCCGACCGCTCCTTCCGCCGATGCCTTGGCAGGTTTACAAGAACTTCACCGACCAGGATTTGGAGTGCATCTTCGCCTACTTGCAATCGCTGCCTCCGATCAGCAACCTGGTGCCTGCACCGGTTCCGCCAGCGGCGCATTAAACTTTGAGATTGCGTTATAGGGTATTGGAAAATAACCCAATAATTCAATTTCCCAATTTCTCAATTTCTATCATTCAAACCATTCTCCTAATGGAAAATAAACATGTATTTCCGGCCATAAAGATTGCCTTGATTTCCATGCTGCTCGTCAGGGCATTCATGCTCACTGCCCAACACACCATCATCGGTACGACGGACATCAATGCTTTCATCAAAAACGTTCCAGGCTTGCCATCCACCACCCCAGAAGCAGCAAGGCGTGCATACGGTGCCAATCCCTTGCAATCCGACCATGTTTCGATGGACAATTTTTACAAACCCTTTGAGGAGAAAGTGGGAAGTCGAATCAAGGATTACCAAGATTTTGCGAAGCAAAGAATGCAGCAAGGCAATGCCACAGAAGCTGCGTACCGCCAGCAAACCGAAGCGATGGTGAACAGCAACCCCATCATTGCCAACATGGGCGGCTACGAAAAAGTCAGCCAGATGAGCGAGGCGGAAGCGAGGGCGGCAGCATTGAAGGCCACCGCACAGCACACTGCCGACCCCTTCGCCGCCAACGGCGTCCAATCTGCGGGCATGACGGCGCTGTACCAGAAAATCATCAGCGACCCGGCCTACGCCAAAAAGTTCGAGAAAATGAGCGAGGCCGAAAAGGAAGCCGAACTGCGCAAATACATGGCGAACGACAAGCCCGTTGCGATGACGCCCGACCAAATGAAAGCCCGTGAAACCCAAATGGCCACGCAAAACAGGCAGGTGGAATTGATTCGCAACGCTCAGGAAATTCAGTTGAAACTAAGTGATTTTATGCAAAAGGTAAGTGAAGTGTCAACCTCGTTTGGCCAAAAATTGCAGGAAATCGAGCAACAGGGCAGGACGCACGAGGCTATTTCCGCCGAGGTTCAAAAACGCTACGAAGCCATCCCGTTTGTGGAATTGGGCGAGTACGGCCGTGACCACGACCCCGAACTGGTTGGCCCACTGCGCATCGAAGAAGCAAAACTGCAACGGGAACGTGCCCAACAGGAGTTGAAGCTCAACGCCGTCGCCCTCGCCGATGTGGCGGGCCGCTACCAAATCCTCGTGTCGGAGTACCTCGATTATGTCAAAAACAATGGCGACAAAATCTACGGCGGCACATCGGCGAAGGATATGATGGAAGGCACGAACACCGAGCAGCCATTGGTGTCCTTCGAGGCTGGGCTAATCGGGATTGCGCTCGAACTGAGCAAATATTCACGGGATTTGACGGCCAATGCAGCGCAGTGGGAAGCTAATTATTTGCAGACCATGCAAACGTATGGTGCTGGTAAATAAAAAAACAATTCAACAATTTAACTACCAAACAATTTAAAATCATGCAATACCAATATCCGCACACCATCACAAACGGGGGTGGTGAACTGCTCACATTTACTAGTCGTATCACAACCCTGACGGGCGACTGGCTCGAAGGCGAAAACCTCGTCCAACCGAATTCCGGGCCGCCCATGCACGTACACCACCTTCAGGACGAACACCTGACGGTCGTCAAAGGGAAAATGGGCGTACAAGTGCTTGGCGAAGCGCCAAAATTCTTCGGCCCAGGCGAGGGCGCTACCTTCAAAGCGGGCGTTCCGCACAAGTTCTGGAACGCCGGCACCGAGCCGCTCCAATGCAGGGCTTGGGTGAAACCAGCCTACAACATGGAATACTTCCTGACAGAAATCTTCAAATCAACGGAAGCAAACGGTGGCAAACGCCCCGGCACTTTCGACGCAGCCTACCTCCTCGACCGCTACCAATCGGAGTACGACATGCTCGAAATTCCGAGCTTTGTGAAAAAAGTGGTTTTCCCAGTCGTGCTGTTCTTCGGAAAACTGCTGGGCATGCACCGGAAGTTCGAGGGGGCACCGGAGCCGATTCTTAACATTCGCCCCCAAGAAACAATTCAACAATTTAACAATTCAGCAATCCAAATAACGTGAAAATAAGCATCATTGGCGCAGGCATTGGTGGCCTAACAACCGCCATTGCGCTGCGCAAATACCGACCAGACATTGAACTGGAAATCATCGAAGGCAGCCCGGAACTGAAGGCAGCGGGGGCGGGACTGGCACTTGCTGCCAATGCGATTGTCGCCTTCGACCACATCGGGGTGAAGCAGCAGGTGCTTGCGGTCAGCAATGTCCTCGAAGCTTTCCGCATCCTGGATGCCAAAGGGCGGGTGATTTCCCAAACGAACAACATTGCCATCAACCGCAATTTGGAGACCATCAGCAATTTCAGCGTTCACCGGGCGGACTTGCATCGGGTGTTGCTGGCGCAAATTCCTGACGTGCCGGTGCTCCTGAACCGGAAGGTCTGGGACTTCCGCTCGAACGGTAACGGGGAAGATATCCGCTTTGCCGATAGTTCGACTACTGCCACCGATTACGTGGTCGCCGCCGACGGCATCCACTCCATTTTCAGGGAAAAACTGCTGCCAAAAAGCAAGTTAAGGTACGCCGGATATACTTGCTGGCGGGGCATAACGGACCGTTTGCCCACGAATTTTGACCAAAAAGCTGCCTCCGAATCCTGGGGCCTTGGCAAGCGCTTTGGCATCGTGCCGCTCACGGATGGCAGGATTTACTGGTTTGCCTGCCTCAATGTGCCCAAAGAAAAAGACGAGGGCTGCGCTGCCATGGGAAAAAAGGAACTGCTCGAAACCTTTCATGGTTTTCATGCGCCAGTCTCCGAAATCATTGGCATGACCGAGCCCGATAAAATCCTTTGGAACGACATTCTCGATTTTGCGCCAGTCGAAAGATTTGCCTTCGGGCGGGTATTGCTGCTTGGCGATGCCGCCCACGCTACCACGCCAAACCTAGGACAGGGAGCCTGCCAGGCCATTGAAGATGCCGCAGTTTTGGGAAAGCTGTTGACCAAACACCAGCTACCAGAAGTAGCTTTCAAAGCCTTCGAGCAAATAAGGAAGGAGCGTACAAGGCTCATTGTCAACCGTTCCTGGCAGTTGGGCAAGGTAGCCCAGTTGTCGAACCCACTCTTGGCTGGGCTGCGCAATTTCGCCATGCGACTCGTGCCGGAAAGCGTGAACGAGCGGCAAGTGAAGGCGCTGCTGGACGTTGAGTTTTAAAATTGTCCAGCGCTTTTCCGAAATCCGAAATAAGTATTTACCATGAAAACAACCCCGCCGATGCCACTGGGCAGCATCAGCGAGCAGGGGATTTATTGCCCGGTCTAAAATCACCCGACTATGTTTAACTTAAAAAATCATCGAATCATGATGGCGATTGCCTGGGGCGTCGTGTTCTTGGCGGCCTTCACGCTTGTCGTTTCGATGCTGCCGTAGCTTGTTGCTGCGATTGGCATTTCCTAAAATAAGTATGCAGGGACGAAAAGTCAACCTTTTCAAACCTGCATATCTTTTTTGAGAAAAGCATCAAAACTACTCCCACACTTTCAAGAACTGCCCATAAGCTGGCATCCCCGTCTCCTCACCTATCGTCACCACGTTGCAGCTCCATCGAGTGTACGAGCCTACCCTGCTGGTCGTAGAAATGCAGTGAGGCAGCTTGCGCCTTTGGCTAAAACAGGTCAAAATGCAATTGGTACTTGGCCGTGCTTGGGTCTTAATGTAAACAACTTTCTAAAGTGACAAAAAAAAAGCCTTGCAAATCAATGACTTGCAAGGCTTTCAGTCGGGGTGTCAGGATTGGTACAGGCATTTTGAACAAACACCCAAAAACCGAAAATCGAAGTGAGCCACCCAGGAGATTCGAACTCCTGACCTACGCATTACGAATGCGTCGCTCTACCGGCTGAGCTAGGGTGGCAATTTTTTCTGGTGTCCTGTTCCATTGAACGGGGCGCAAATTTATGCTTTCTTTTTGCAGAATGGCAAGGGCCTTTTCCATTTTCTTGCGGTGACTTTTACGGGGGAAATGGATTCTGGTTTCGCCCTATCTGCGAAAAAAAGCAATGACTTGGTAATCAAGATTTTAGGCAGACTGGGTCTCAAAAACCCAGTACAAAAAAACCACCCTCCATGATGGAAAGGTGGCCACACATTTAAACATTTAGTAGGAAGGATTTACACTACTTCGGCATGACTTCACCGCTGCCACTGACCTTCGAGCGGACACTGGGCCGGCCCTTGTAATAGACGTCCCCACTGCCAGCAATGGCCACTTCGAGCGAATCGCTGACGCTGACGGAGGAATTGCCGGACCCGGAAATCTTGACTTCACAGGTGCGGGCGCTCAGGTCAAAGGCTTTTATGTCGCCGCTCCCACTGATTTTCATGTTGCTGCCCTCGGTGGTGCCAGCAAGGTGCATGTTGCCACTGCCGCTGATGGCCACGTTGAGGTGCTTGGTGTCGGCATCGAGCTTGATGTTGCCGCTGCCACTGATGCTCAGGGAGAGGTTGGCCAGGTTGGTGAACCTGCTTTCGCCAAGGATGGAGCCAGAGCCGCTGATGCTCAAGTCCTTGAGGTCTTTCACGGTTACCCATATTTTCACGGGTTCGTGCTTCCTGACGTTCCTGTCAAAACCAATTTTCCACACCCCGTTCTTTACCTCTTTTTTCAGGTTGTCAATGATGTTTTGTTGAGCCTCCACCTTAACGGATTGGGTGCTGCCCTGCCGAATCATCACATCGGCGGCAATGCCCAATGCAAGCCCGTCGAATATGTCCAAGTCAAGGGTTTGGGTGACCCTTGGCCCGGTACCGTTCATGCCGGGGCCTGAGGACCAGTTTTGTGCCGTGGCACCGGAAGCAACAAGGAGGATGGCGAATAGGCCAATTGCGGAAGAAATCGTTGATTTCATGTCTGTCGTTTTTATTGGTGAAAGATTTTTGGTGTTGGAGCGGCTCAGTAACGTGTAAAAGATAACTTGTTTAGAAGGTTTAGAGGGGTTTAGAGGAGTTTAGAAGGTTTAGCTTTAAACCTGCTAAACTTCTTTAAACCTGCTAAACCAAAACTTCACAACTGCTTCATAATGACACCGCATCAGGGCGGATAGTTGCTTTTTGGCACGAGAAAAAGCCCATATTGTGCAACACAATATGGGCTTTTTTTTTTCGGGCGCTTTTGAAGGAAGACGTGCCTAATTTTTTGAGCCCATGGTGGCCAAATCAACGATAAAGCCGTCCATTTTTTTCCGCTTTTTCAGGTTGTCCTTGTAGCTGTTGGCCTCCGCCTCTGTCGGGAAAGAACCAAGTATTACTTTGTACATCAGTTCGCCCTTTGGGTTTTTCTGGACGCTGACCAAGATGGAAGAAAACCAATCTTCCTGCAATTCGGCGATTTTTTTGAACAAAGCCTCCTGCGTGGAGAGCACTGCCACCTGGACGCCATAGCCCTTCTTCTCCGGCTTCCTCAACTGGATTTCAAAAAGGTCGTAAGCCTCGAAATCGCTGCCTTTTAAAAGTACCGACGTGCTGGTGGCCTCCTTTTTCACCGCTTTTTCGGGAGCTGGCTTTGCCTTTGGCTCTTCCTTTACAGCCACTGGTTTGGTGGTGGCGGCGACCGATTTTTCGGTGGTGGTTGGCTTCTCCACCTTAGCCTCCACCGGCTTGCTGGCTGGCTCCTCTTTTTTGGGCGTATCGGTTTTTACTATTGCAACCTCCGTTGAGGCTGGTTTTGGCTTTTCCTCCACCCGTTTGGGAGCCTCCGCAATGGCTTCGGTAGGCTCGGCTTGCTTCACCAACTCTACTTTTACCCTCGTTGAACCATCAGGTACCAAACCAATTGCATCGGCGGCGGCCTTGGATATCTCCACTACCCTACCGCTGATGAACGGCCCACGGTCGGTCACCCGAACCTGCACGGACTTGTTGTTGTCGAGGCGGGTTACTCTCAGCATGGTGCCATAGGGATAGGTCTTGTGGGCGCAGGTCAGCTTGCCTTTGTCGTACAGCTCGCCGCTGGCCGTTGGTTTTCCGTGGAACAGGTCGGAATAATAGGACGCAAGGCCAAACTCTTCATCCTGTGCCAGCAGGCTGGTGGTGAAAAGCAGGTTGAGCATCAAGATTTTTACTAAATTTTTCATGGTACGTTTAGTTTAAAAAAAGGTACGGCTCCTCTCATTGCATTGGTTTTCAGCGAATTACGATGCCAGGGAAGCCGTGAAATTTCATGGTTAAAGTTAATGATTATTGTTTGGTTGTTCTAAAAGCAGTGTACAAGGGAGCAAATTCAGTTGAATTCTCTGACAAAATAACCACATTTCCACAAAAGCCGCAAATGTATTTTGGCCACAGGCAATTGAGTATCAGTGCTTTCAATGCCGAAGTTGTAACTTTGCGGGGGGTTAGGTTGTTCAGTTTGCACAATTTTTCAACCCTTATTTTCATCCTATCGTGGGCAGGATTCCTGATTCGGCCAGCGTTTGGGCAATCTTTTTTCAAGAAAAAAATGAGTAAGCACGGTAGAGTTTTGGTAGCCATGAGCGGCGGCATTGACAGCACGGTAACGGCCATGCTCATGCACGAGGAGGGCTACGAGGTCGTCGGCATCACCATGAAAACCTGGGACTACGCCTCTTCTGGCGGTTCCCACAAAGAGACGGGCTGCTGCAGCCTCGACTCCATCAACGACGCTCGGAAAGTGGCCGTGGACATGAAGTTCCACCATTTTATCGTGGACATCCGGGAGGAGTTTGGCGATTACGTGATTGACAATTTCGTGGAAGAGTACATGGCCGGTCGCACCCCGAACCCTTGCGTGCTCTGCAACACACATATAAAATGGAGCGCCCTGCTCAAACGGGCCGATACCCTCGATTGTGAGTTCATCGCCACGGGCCATTACGCCATCAACAACCAACAGGATGGCAGGCATTTCGTATCAAAGGCAAAGGACAGCCAAAAGGACCAGTCCTATGTGCTTTGGGGCCTGAGCCAGGAGTGCCTGCGCCGCAGCCGCTTTCCGCTCGGCGGCCTGACAAAGCCGGAGGTGCGCCAAATTGCCTTCGATAGGGGCTATGACGAGCTGTCGAAAAAGAGCGAGAGCTACGAAATCTGCTTTGTGCCGGACAACGACTACCGGGGCTTCCTCAAGCGCCGGGTGGACGGGCTGGAGGAGCGAGTGGCTGGCGGAAAGTTTGTCAATGCAAATGGGGAGGTCCTGGGCGAGCACGAGGGCTACCCTTTTTACACCATTGGCCAGCGGAAGGGGCTGGGCATCGCCTTCGGGCAGCCGATGTTCGTGGCGGAGATTCGACCGGAGACCAACACGGTGGTGCTGGGTACCGAAGACGAACTCATCCGCAACAGCATGAGGGTCGGACAGGTGAACCTGATGAAGTACGCCGAAATACCCGATGGCATGGAGGCCGTGACCAAGGTCCGCTACCGTGACAATGGCACTCATAGCTTGCTCCGCAATGCGGATGACGGCATCGTGAAAGTGGATTTCCTGGCAAATGTAAAGGGCATTGCTCCTGGCCAGTCCGCCGTTTTTTACGAAAACGACGACGTGATTGGCGGCGGGGTCATCTATCGTTAACAACTTGATTGTCAATTTTTTATGAAAACAATTGCCGCAAACAACCTGAGAAAGCTAATGGCGCCCTGCGTCTTGGCTGCGCTTTTATTGCCAGCTTGTAAGGAGGAGGCCGATGATTACAAAACCGAGGCAGGGCTGGCGTATTATCCGCTTGAAGTCGGCAAGTTCATCGAGTACCAAGTGGATTCCACCATCTTCGACCCGAACGGCGAAGCCACGGTTTTCAGCACCACCACCTTTGTCAAAGAGGAAATCATAGACACCTTGACCGACAATATTGGCAATATCCTATACAAAATCGAGCGCTTTGAGCGCACCGCCGACAGCTTGCCTTGGAACATCAAGAAAGTGCTTACGGTATCGGTACAAGGCAACCAAGCCATCCGAACGGAAGACAACCTGCGCTTTGTCAAACTCACTTTTCCGGTCAAAAAAGGAGTAAGCTGGGACGGCAACATTCATTTCAATAACGGCCTTATTGTCGTGTTGGAGGGAGAGACATTAGAGATGTTCAAAGGCTGGAAGTACCGCACCAAGACAGCCAACGAACCCGCCAACGTTGGTGATTTTCAGTTCGCCGAAACCGTCACGGTGGAAGAGGCCAATAACGAAAACCTGATAGAACTCCGGCGCTCCTCGGCCATTTATGCCAAGGATATTGGGTTGGTTTACAGGGAGTTGTGGATTTTGGACACCCAGTGCATAGACGATTGCATTGGCAAAACCTGGGAAGAAAAGGCGGAGAAGGGCTTTATTTTGAGACAAACCATCCTTAAACACAACTGATGACGGACAAACTTATTGGGGTTGGGTTCACGACCAAAACGCATGGCGCCCAGGGCGAATTGAAAATCACGGTAAAGGAGGAATACCTCGATGATTTTGCAAATGCCGATGTCGTGTTCATCAATGTACAAGGCAAGCCGCTGCCATTTTTCATCGAAAACCTGCGGGATGCGGGCGACCTCTTGCTCAAAATCGAAGAGGTGGACTCCCCTGCCGAAGCCAAAAACCTGACATCCAAGGAGCTTTTTCTCCGGGAAAAGGACATCAAAATCATCAAACAGGCTGGTGAAGTGCTGACTTTTGAACTGCTGGTCGGTTACGAGCTTTTCGATGAGCAAACTGGCAGCATCGGCAAAATCGAGGCAGTGGAAGCCATGCCAACCCAGCACCTGGCCATTGTGGAGCATGAGGGCCGGGAGGTCTTTATCCCGCTGCACACCCAGATGGTGGTCGAATTGGACGAAAAAGGTAAGCGAATCGTGCTGCGCCTTCCAGAGGGGTTGCTCGACCTTTGATTCGCCCCACCCTATTTAAGTTCGCAGTTCGGCAGTTGGCAGTTGGCAATCAGTAGGTGGGCAGTCACAGGATGACAGCAAAAAGGCAGTCCACCGATTACGATGGCTGCCATTTGTTCTCATTTAACTTCTGGAATTTTTCTTCGAAGTCAAGCGTCAAGATTCCTTCCCGCTATCAGAAAATCTTGGTATTCCTTCAGTTCGTCCCACTTGCCCGCAGCAGCGAGTGCAGCCTGCTTTGGCCATGTTTCTGGGTTTGAAATCCTAAAGCTTGGACCAGCGGCATCAAGTATTTCCCTTAGCCTTGCGACGGAGGTTTCCGCAAGGGCTGCAAAGGTCCAAATGCCCGCATCATAGCAAAGCTGCTCAATTTTTGGGCCTATGCCTTCCACAACTTTCAAGTCATCGGGATTGGGGGGCGGCCCAACGGCAGCACGTGCGCCCATGGCCGTGCCAGCGGCAAGCGCCACCACCAAATCAGACTCGCTTTTTTCGAGCCGGAACCGCAGCCCAGTCACGTCGCCCTCCAGCGACATTATTTTCTGGCGGTGCTTGGCATTGTCCTTCTCCGATTCATCCAATTTGTACCGCAAACTGGCATGTTCCTTTTCCAGTTCGAGGTGGGCTGCCTTGAGCCGGTTGTGCTCGGCGTTGAGTTCGTGGTAAAGTTTGTGCCACTTGTACCAGAGAATATACCCCAGCAGCAGCCCCAAAAGGAATGCGACCAGCAGCATTAGCAATACCTCAATGGTGTGGTTGGTGTAGGTGCCTGCGCCAGGCCCTTGGAAAGTATTTTCAAACATGATTGTTTAATTTTTTGATGAGAAATCAAGGCGTAACTTTTGTTACTTAATTGATTTCCAGTTAGTTAGCTTAGGTCTTTTTTGTTCAGCACCAGCACTACCCGGCGGTTGAGGCGACTGCCCTCCTCGGTGTTGTTGTCGGCTACTGGCTCCAGTTCGCCCTTCGACGCTATGGTAATCCGATTGCTTTTTATGCCCTTGGAAATCAGGAGGTCTTGGACATGCTTCGCACGTTCCATGCCGAGCTTTTGGTTGTATTCCACCGTCCCGGAGTCATCCGTATGGCCTGTGATGGCCACCGTCTCGTCCGTTTTTTGCAACCTTTTCGCCAACTTGTCGAGGTATTCGTCCACTTGGGGGTCAGGCTCCTTGGTTGACTTTGCGTAGGGGAAAAGGATGGTGATGGTATTGTCCACTTCCACGATTTCCACGGTATTTTCCTTTGGTATGTCCTTGATGTTGAAGCTTGCGCCCACGAACTTGCCCGTCTTTGCGTCGTCCGGTGGCTCGTTCACAACCCTTGAGGTCACGGCGATGCGCTCGGGGTTGAGGCCGGGCACTTCGGCCAACAGCAGCTCCTTGATTTTTGTGGCACGGGCAAGGCCCATGTTGCTGAATCCCTTAGGGGCAGCCTCGTCCTTGAAGTAGAGGCCAGCAATTTCGAGCAGTTTACCGTCCGAGAGCTTTCCCATGAGGGAATCCCGGTACGCTTGCCAGGTGGGTCGGGTTTCAGGGCCAGCAGCGGCCCAAGAAAACACGATGGGGCGATTGTCGTCGGTGGGTGCTGGTGGTGGGTCAACAATGGCCGTGCTGTCACCGCAAACCTGCTTGATGTGACAAACATACCATTGCTGGCATACCACGCACCACAAGACAAACAGCCCGATTGGGAGTAATGCCAAACGTGAAGACATAGGTTGTTTAATTTAGATTAAAAAATATGGCTGAATATGAAACGCCAAGTTATTGAAAATCAATTACTTATCTTCTGACTTATTGAACTTGGGGACTTTGGTGCGCTATCTCATGGGCGCTTTGAGCAGTTGGAAATGGGTGGTTCGAGAGATGGTGTGGTTTGGAAAGCTGACCCTACTTTGGGTGAAGTTCTTTGGATTCGCCAAAGGTAAAAAACTGGCTGACAATTCCCGCAAATCGCAAAAAAATAAAAATTTAATGTTGGAAACATTGTCCATTCAAAAAACTCCTGCAAGAAGAAACTGGAAACCCAATATTTATGAAACGTACAAAAATTCAATTGTGAGGCCGGGTACTGTTTCCATCAAAGCTGCTTCTTCGATGGATACTTTTGCGGTATATGCTTTCAGGGTGGTGAAAACTTGCTCCCGGATGCCCTGCCGAATGGCAATCTCAAGCACCGCAGTTTCTCCGAAATCTTGCCTCAAGACCTTCACTTCCATTTTTTTAACCGCATTCATCACGTCCGGCATGAGGTCATAACCAAAGGTGAGTTGGTAAACATCCTCGACAAGTTGCTCCACGATATTGGCTTTTAGAAAGGCATCCTGCGTGGCATTACGGTAGGCATTGATGAGGCCGGAAGTGCCAAGCAGCGTTCCGCCAAAATAGCGCACCACCACCACAAAGACATTGGTCAGGCCAAAGCTGTCAATCTGCCCAAGCATGGGCTTCCCGGCAGTGCCGCTTGGCTCACCGTCGTCATTTGCCCTGAAATTGTTTTTGTCCAAGCCGAGTCGGTAGGCGTAGCAGTAGTGGCGGGCTTTCGGGTGCAACTTCCGCAATGATTCGAGGTGCTGCTGGACTTCGGGCTCCGAACGGATGTGCCAGGCATAGGCGAGGAATTTACTGCCCCGGTCACGAAACTCTCCAGTGACAGGGTCTGCCAGCGTCAGGTAGGAATCTTTCAAATATAGTTGGGTTGGTATTTCTTTTTTTGCTGATTGTCAGCCATTTACACTCAAATCGCTTTGGTAGCCAAAGTGTTGAAATGCTGCACCAGCGCATCCAGCTTCCAGGCATTTTCCAGCTTAAAGCTCCCCACTTTGGTGCGGCAAAGGGACGACAGGTAGCCGCCACTTTCCAATGCCTTCCCAAAGTCGTAGGCCAAGGAGCGGATATAAGTGCCCTTGCTGCAAGTCACCCTAAAATCAATGGTTGGCAGTGTCACGCCCGTCATCTCGAACTCATAAATGGTGACTGGCCGAGGGGCTACTTCCACCATGACGCCCTGCCTCGCTTTTTTGTAAAGGGGCTGCCCATCCACTTTGATGGCGGAGAACATGGGCGGCAACTGCTCAATGTCACCGACAAACTGCTGTCGGGCAGTTTCGAGCATTTCGTGGGTGATATGGCTGGTTGGAAAAATGGCGTCCGGCTCCGTCTCGGCGTCGTAGGAGGGCGTGGTGGCGCCAAGGGTGATGGTGCCGGTGTATTCTTTGGTAAGACCTTGGTATTCCGCCAATTTCTTGGTGCTTTTTCCGGTGCAGATGATGAGTAAACCAGTGGCCAACGGGTCGAGCGTTCCGGCATGGCCGACTTTGATGTTTTTCAAGCCCAGGTTGTGCTTGAGGCTGGAACGGATTTTATTTACAACATCGAAGGATGTCCATCCTTGGGGCTTGTCCACCAAGAAGCAGGTGCCTTCCATCAAACTTCGACTAGGCAGCGGGTCTTCCATTTGTCAGATTTTATGGGAACTGGTGCTGCGTCCTGCGCAACCAAAGTTCCAACATTTGAGCGCCAGCTTGGCGCAATGTCGCTAATTTCCCTTTCTATTGAAAAATATACCAAATTCCAACAACCCCAAAACAGCATGGATTAGGCGACCTGTTCAGGCGCTACCGTTTCCAGCCCGGGGTTCTTAAAAATGGCAAAAATTTCCACCACCAAACCCAGCAAGATAACTGCTGGCCCCAACAAAGTGCGGCGGCGGCTGAAAATCAGGCTCTCGTCCCAAGTGTTTGGGTCGGGCATGGCACCACCACTCATCAGCATAAGGCCAAGGGCTATCAAAGCCAAGCCCACCAGCATGAGCACGTAATTTGTTTTTCCAAAAATCAACACGTTGTTTTTTGGCGTAAATACCTGTGTCTTTACCCTTTGGGCTGCTTGAGGCACCCTGGGCGTTGTGCTTACGACTACTTTTTTCTTGGTACTCATTTTTATTTTTTAGAAACCAATTACCCCGTAACTGGCCAAAGGTTCATTTTTGCCGCAAGGCAGCAATCAATACAAATCATCCACCCGCATCCGCAGGTATTTTTTTACCACATAATAGGTGCTCGAAACCATTATCACGAACCCAAGCACCAGCAGGGTTCCAAAAACCACCGCCACGCCAACCACGTTGATGGCCGAAAGCAGGTCTGGTTCATCCCTGAAAGCCATGTACAACAGCGCCCCCAGCCCAACGATGGCCAGGATTCCGCAAAGCAGCCCCTGC
Source organism: Saprospiraceae bacterium UBA6168 (assembly GCA_002435785.1). GTDB lineage: Bacteria > Bacteroidota > Bacteroidia > Chitinophagales > Saprospiraceae > UBA6168. Next base: position 63,889 of record DIUC01000017.1, read on the forward strand.
CTGAAGCTGCGGCTGAGGTACGGCTTGCTGATGAAGCCCCACGATGCGCCGACTAATTCCATGTTTTTTATCAAAAACCGATTGGCGTACAGCGCCAGCCGCACCGTGTTGAGTATCAGCGCCACGGCCACCAGCACAAAGAACAGGCCCAGTCCAAGCACCCAAACGCTGATTTTACGCAGGTTGGCAGCAATGGATTCCGTGACGCTCTCCTGGTAATAGATGTCGTTCACGAAGGGCATCACCTTGATGTCCTCCCGGACGAGGCTCATGCTGTCGGGGTCCATCCAGTCTGATTTTACGTTAAAAATCAGTACGTCATAGAGCGGGTTTGCCATGTCGAGCTTGCCAAAATCCTGTCCAAACTCCTGCTGCATCAGGGCTGCCCCCTCTGCTTTGTTGAAGAATTTAGTGGAGTTGGCTTTGAAATAGCTGCTCGCCGCCAAATGCTGTTTCAGGGAGTCAACTTGGGGGGAAGCAGCTTCCTCCTTCAGTTCCACGATGACTTCGACCTGCTCACGCAACGTTTTCAGCAACTGCTGGCCCTGCACCACGAGCAACCCGAATAGTCCCAACAGAAACAACACCAGCGTCACACTGAAGATGGTGTAGAAGTAGTTCGGCTTATGAACGGGTGGTTTTTTCATCAAAGAAGCTGCTTTTGGCAAATACGGCGCAAAATTAACAAAAACTTGCACCTATTTATCCGACTCCATTTCCTTCATCAGTGTTTCGATTTCCTTGAGCAATTTCTTGGAATCCTCCTTGATGGCATTGGAGTCCCCACCCCTGCGTTCAGAGGTGGCCGCTTCGTCATAGTCGTCCAAGTTTTCTTTTAACCGCTTGCGCTTTTTCTCCAGTTCTTCGATGCGGTCCACGTACTTTTCATCAAACTCCTTGGCGTTCTTTTTCAGGCTCGACAACATGCCCTCGATTTTGTCCACCGCCTTGTCGTATTTGCCCTTGTCGAACTTCTCCTTTTCGGCCTTGAGCAGGTCCGTCACAGCAGCGCCGACATCTTTCACTTCGCCAACGATTTTTTTTGCGCCCTGCTTTTCCTCGTCCGTGCCGAGGAAAAGGTTGTAAATCAGGATGCCGATTACCAAAATGACCAACAGTTTCAAAAGACTTTTCACCATGAGGGAATTGGATTTATTTTTTTAAAAAAAAAATTAGGTGGTTGCTGTGTCAACAGCCCCCGATTTCACCGCTGAGGTCTTGAAAAGGACTGGCAGTGTGCCGTCCCATTCTTGTGCTTCCCGCAATGAAACGAATTTTTGACTTAGCCCTTTCAGGAAGTCACCCATTGGCCGGGGCTTGTAAGACTCCTTCTCCCGTTTCTTGATGGAAGCGAGGTACAGCGCCGCCACTCCTGCCACGAGGTAGGTGCCGTAGCTGCTCGAAATTGGCTCCTGCACGTACTCGTTTTTTATTTTGCAAAAATTGGCGCTCGCATTGGACACCAAAAAATGGATGTTCGCCTCAGCGTCAATCTCGGCCTTTCGTTTCTCAAAAATTCCCTTTGAAAAGGCCCCTACATTCACGACCTCTGGCCGCAAGGAGGGAAAATTTGCCGCAGGCAAGCCCTTCCAAACATCCCCATCACTCCGGTTGGGGAGCGAAGCAAAAAGCACCGCCCCTGATGCTGCCAAAAGCCCGAACACCCGGTCAATTTCCGCCTGCGAAATTCCCTCCAATGCAAGGTCTTCCAGTGCATAGGACACGCTGGCCACCACGATATCAACGCCCAAATTGGCAGCCGCCTCCAAGCCTCGCAGGAAGTCTTTCACCCGGAAAAACTTGTGGTCAACGGTATTGATTTTCAGGATAAAAACCTCGGCCTCCGGCAAAAAACCCCGCAATGCGTTTTCCCCCTCTTCCTTGGACGTGAGGACGCACACGCATTGAGTTCCATGCCCCTTCTTGCGGTGGGCATCGGTGACGTCGTCATTGCCACCGAGCAGTGGCTTTGCCGGATTGAAGCCAGGCAGTGCCGCATTGAACTTGCGCCCGGCCTTGTCGAGGTGCTTCAGGGCAGGGTGCGCCAAGTCAACGCCTGTATCAAGCACGGCAATTCGCACACCGCTTCCACCAGTGTCAAGCCACGACTTGAAGACGTGGTTTTGTATTTTTTCAGACCAATCGAATTGAATCATCAGGGTATTGTTGACGGGTTCAAGCAAAGATGGGGATTTTTGGGAATACGGAGATTTTTTAAGCAAAAAACCTCCGCAAGATGGCTTGCGGAGGCTGGAACAGGCAGAATTTCAGTTGCTATTCAGGTTTACTAATGTTTCACTATTTTTTGTACCCAGACTTGTTCGCCCTTATCTAACACCTTTACAAAATAGACGCCCTCAGGCAGTTCCTTTATCGAGATGAGGTGCATCTGGCTGTCGGGTTGCAGTGTTTCTGTGCGAAGGGTTCGGCCAAGTAGGTCAAGGATTTGGACTGATCCCGCATTATGGAGGTGGCCTTTTAATTCCAATGTCAGTGCACCAGTCGTCGGGTTGGGGAAGAGGCGGATGCCTAGTCCGCCAGTTGGATTCCTGACCACAGTTAGTGGCATACCGTTAATGCAGATATTGTCCAACTGGAGGCGGGAGTAGGTGTCTTCGCCACCCTGGTTGTTGCCAAGGGCGTTTTCAACGTAAAAAGCAGGTTGCACCCAAACGCCACCTTCCGAGGAATTGCATGGGTCAAGTCCAGGCCAAGTGCTCAGGTCAAAGGGCACCTCAATTTCTGCCCAATCGGGGCCCTCAATTACTGGAAGATGAAATAAATTGCGGCCATTCAACGGAATATTTGGCGTCCAAACCATAATATCACGTGGCCTACTCTTGGCTGTCTCTCCCTTGGCTCTCATTTGAATAGTACCAGTGCCATTTCCCAGACAAACTTCTTCCAAACTGGTCAATACAGCAGAAATGTCGAAATTGCCTGAAAGCTCAATCGTCCAAGCATCGAAGCTTCCGGGTTCGCCTTCGACTACCACAGGTTCGCCGCTCGCCGCCGTCCAGCCAGCAGACGCCCCACCGGACATCATACCGCCGCCAATTGCACCTCCGGCAAAAGTGGGGTTGGGGAAGTCGGTATCGGTGCATTCCACATTGGCCAAGCAGGTGATGGACACGGACTTTAGGTGTACGAACACCTCACAGATGGTGCCATCCGGCTTCAGGCGTGTCACCACCATCACCACGGTGTACGTACCGCTACTGGGGAAGATGTGGCAAATACCGCCGTTGCCCACGCTGGTGCCAATCACTGGCCCGGAGGCCGAGTTCAAGTGCCACACAACAGTTTCGCAATCGCTCAATGCCACTGGCGAGAAACAGGCTTTGCATGAATTTGGGTACTTGACGACCGCAAAGCCTTGGTTCACAGCCGAACTCAATGCCTGTACATCGCATGGGCAGAGGTTGGGGCAGTCTACGTTGAAGTTAATATCACAGGTACAATCGTTGTCACCGTCTTGGCCTGTCAAGCTAAGGGTGTATTGACCAGGCTGCCCAAAGTAGTTGGGAAGTAGGTTGATGCCGAAATAGGAATCTGCGGTCAAAGTGGAACCTTGTTGTGGGCCACCTGGACCATTCAACACCCAACCAATGGGGTACGTGGTATTGTTGATTAACTGTGAAAAAGCTGGAGCACTGCATCCGGAATTGGTGTATGTTGACGGCGGGATGAAAGTAGCACCGTTAGAATTACTCAATAGTGTTTTATCATAAACAGCTTCATCTGTACAATTGCCATTTACAGAAATGGAAGTAGAGAATATGCCAACACCCGCATTGATAAAGGCACCAACCGACCGTGTACAGGCATTTCTGATGACATACACGGGGAGTGCAGTTCCACAAAAAGCGCTGAAATTATACAATATAGTGTTGGATGCATTGGCACTGGCCTGGATGACCAGATAGGCGTTGGGAGGAATAAAAGTACTCGGCCCAGCGACAATAATTCCGGGGCAACCTGAATATCCGTTCGGGTTGCCAGCCATCCAACCGCAAGCCGCAGTTCCTAAGTTGATGTCATTGTTCTGTGTTCCCGAAACATTGGCACTTGGGTCAAAGTCAACTTCTAACTCACTGATATTGAAGCCCTTGCCACCAGAGTGGATGATCATAAATTCGTTGTCCTGTTCAGTTCCGCAAGCATCCACAAAGATAGCCTTGATGGTTGGTCCGCCACCGAACAAGCCCGTAAAGCTGTAACCATTGTTAATATTAGGGCACCCTAACTGCACGGCCGCAGTATCGCAATGCATCTGCTGGCTCGGTGCGCCATGCCCCCAACGCATGTACATATCATAGAATCCGCTGCAGAGACAGGAGCATTCCATTGTCTCAATCGTGAATATGCACTGTTCACAGACGACGCCGTTGCAAACACTGGTAAAGACCAGTTCGTAAACTTTAGGATAAACAAAATCGGTGTTGGGAATGGAAATCTGGAAACCTGGGCCAGTTGCAGTGCCAGAAGTGATGATATTGGTGGTTCCTTTTTCACGAAGTTCCCAAGCAATGGAAGACAGGCAGTTGTTGCCGATGCAACTGAAATTGCCACCAAAATTGAACACATAGCCTGGAGCTTGGCATGGCAATGAGAGGGTATCACCGCAAGTGATGGTTTGGTTGGGAGCGCCTTGGTATGGTCGCCAGTTCATGTCCTCAAAATCGCCGCACTCGCAAAGGTCCGAACAGGGCAGGTCAAACGTGGTACACATCTCCTTTGCCCAACAAATATCTCCTTGCTGGTTTTGCTCAAACACATTGACGCAGATTTGGTAAGAACCGCCTTGTTGGAAATTGAACAGCCAATTTCCATTGGGGTCTGTGATGACTTGAATGACATTTGTACCGGGAATGTACGGCGGCGTTGAGAACCAGTGGCAGGTATCGAACTGCGGTGAAGTGACCGTTGCACTGCACAACACAGGGTCGGTCACCACTGTGAAGCCCTGAGCCACAAGGGCGCAGAAGGCGTCAAAGTCCTGACAACAGCTATCACAATCCTCTTGTACCCAATTGATATAACAGGCACAAGCTTCCCCAGCACCGGGACATAGTGTCGTCGTGACAAAAGTATAATTGCCAGGAGCGCTTACCTGACTTGCTGGAAAAGTCAATGAGACATTACCATTGTTTAAAACACCATTGCTAATTGGGCCATTTGGGCCAGTCAATGTCCAGGTAATCAATGGTGGACAAGCCATCGTTGGGTCATTGGAAACACAGCCGATATTGCCTGAAATCGTAACGTCCCCTGATTGACAAGGAAGATGTGGCCAAAGCGCCTGATTTAGTTCATCGCAAACTAATGGGAAAGTGCCGCTATTAGTAGTGGCCATAGTAAGGCTTGGTATTTCGCAATGGCAACTGGCGTCGCAGGGCGGCAGTGGGATATTGACGGGAATGCCTTCATAGCAGCAGGTGTCCCCATCCATGAATGAAAGCTTTGGTATAAAAATTAAATTGCCACTGCCAGGCAGCCCATCCGTATCGAACAAGCAAACGGTAGCCGTTTGGGATTGACCTTGGCACAACTGCGTTGAGAAAGTGAAGGACGCACTTGGTGAAAAAATCAAATCTGAGGGTGCCAATTGTATAAAATCAAATGATGTTGCACAAAAGGAAATGGCGGACTGATTGGTGACAGTAAATGTTAGCAAATACTTGTCGTCGTCCGGCTGGCATACAATCGAGACGTCACTAATCAAAAGGCATTTATAATCATTTGCTTCGCAATTGAAGGTCAATGTCGTATCGCAAGCCACGCTATCCTGTCCGTTCGCACCAACAGTTATCCATCGGATGACGATGGTCTGTGGCACTTGGCTAGGGTTGTTTATATTGTCCAAACAGAAAGAAAAAAGGTCGGTAATGGTCCCACCCGGTATTGTTCCATTGATGGGTTGCACACAAAGTTTGGTGTTTGTGGATGGCCCCATTGTCCAGAAGCCTATAAGGGAAGAATTCAAGGCATGGTAGCCATAAGTGACGCCTGGTGTGGCAATCTCAGCTTCTATTTTGGTAAAAAACGGATATGGGCAATTGTTCATCATGCCTAACGAATAGCAGCAATCGCTGTCTGCTTGGTGGGCAGGAGCGGTCGTAATTGCGATACTTTCGCAGGGATCACAGCAAGGTTCAATGGTGAAGCAGAACTTATCGTCAATGGTACAACAGGCCTCGATTCCAATCAACTTCGCCTGTACGCAAAGGGTCTGCGGTAAAAGAATGGGCGTAGAGCTTATGATTTTAACACACATATTGCCGGACATCAGGCCTGGCAAAAGCGGTGCTCCGGGAATGGGTATGCTGATGTTGCCCAAAGATGCTGGAGGGCCTACACATGGCGAAAAAGTGAAGCCAGCGGGCAGTCCATATAAATTGACCGTATAAGCATTAAATGAAGGTATGGTGCTGAGGTTGGTGACCTTGAAATTCAGGATGTACTGATAAACATTTGTTGGGTCGCACTCAACATTTAACGTAGTAATAGCTATACAAGGGTCTTCAACTAGCGGCGGCAAGACACAGTCCGTGTGCGTCGTGTCCCGGCAATCAGTTGCCACGTCAATCCCTCCTACTTTTTGATACCAAGTGAATTTTAATGTTTGCGGGAATGTGCCAGGCCCGCTCCCTGAATAGCAAAAACGGATGATGTCGTTTGACATGCCTGCTGGTATGCTCCCACTTATGTGTGTGATGCAAAGTGTTTGGTCGGAATTGGAAGCTGCATATTGAAAACCAGCGGCCACGTTGATTTGACTGGTGTTGAAAATGACACCGGGGGTGCATAAATCTATTTGCAATTTGGAAATTGACGGCCCAAAATTGTTCTTGATGTCAACATCAAAACAGCATTGATTACCAACAGGGGATTCAGCAATCATCACAATGAGGGAGTCGCAAGGAATGGTATCAAGTGAGGGGCATGCGATGCAGTTTTTGAAAACATCAACATCTCCGACTTGTATTTTTTCCCCAACACAAATGTTGTTATCTACGTCAATATAGATGCTTGAATTTTTGACATAGGTGCTTGCAGGAATTGGCAAATTTGAATTGCCGCTTTGTGGAATCCCTGCCAAGCCATAGACATAATCACCTGTGGAGCCACCACATGGCAAGGTCGAAACATCTGGAAGCACATTGTAGGCAGGAAACCTCAAAGCATCTCCTGTTCCCCATATTATACTGTCGCAAAGCATAGGAACTGGAGAAATGGCAGGATTAAAACTCTCATATCCATAATCTATGCCTCCAGATGAATTGATATGGTCAGCACTTGCATTACCCACGTAGAACACTTTCGAATTGGACCAACCGGCCCCAGAAAATTCAATTATTCGGGACGCATGTGCCTGTGCACCTTGGCCAACAGCCGCATCTCCAAAGTCGTTGTTCATACTTCGCTCCGCCACCAACATTGTCCCGTTTTCTGAAAAAGTAATGTCCGAAACGGGACTGCTAAAATTATTTGTCAAAAGGTCTGGCATATCTCTTTCCAAAACTGCAGTACCTGTGGGCACACCTGCTACCAAAGGCACCGACCAAATCTGGTTTTTAATAGTTGGCTGCTGCCTTGCCCGGTCTTCGTTCCATACTGAAAAATAAAGTCTACCATTATGCGTGGCAACTGCCCAGACCCTTTCGCCACGAGCTATAAAGCCTGGGCTTGGTGTACCAAGTGTTGTGCCTGGGAAGTCGTAAGTGCCTTGGAGTGCTCCAGCCATGTTGTATCGGTAAATCAAGCCATCGAAAAAATTGGAGACAAAGATTTGATTGCTCACTGCGTCAAACCAGACATCGCCTAAACCAGCAGGGTTACCTGGTGCTTGCGGCAAAGTTGCAAAAACCGTTACTGCTGCAGTGCTTGCGTCAATTTTATACACATTCCCAAACCCACCAGCGGGTGGAGTTGGCGGCATATACTTTCCGTAAATGGTAGTAGAGGCTGCATAAACATTGTAAGTGTTGTCAATCGTAACGCCAAATACCTGACCCATGTTCTGTGATTTCCAGTTAGTCGAATGCACGATGCCAGAAGAACCCGCCTGCCAATTGACCCCTAAGGGCGCAGTCCCGTGGTTTCGCAAATCCACCAGTCCAATGACTGCTCCGTTTGGGTCGGCAGTAGTGTTTCCACTTCCGGGCAAGAAATTGGAGAAACAAGAAACCACGGCCATGCCACATTTAAAAAATGCTGATTGACTACAGCTCACCACCACGGTGAAAGAACAAGTCGCCGCATTCCCACAATCATCCGTCGCTGTCCAAACCACCGTAGTGATTCCGTTGGGATAGGTCCCACTGGCATTGTTCGTGTTGTTGAAACTGTTGATTAGCATCACAGACTGGTCGCAATTGTCCATTGCAATTGGGCTGGCCACCTGCAGGTTGGCCGAACAAATTCCGGTAGGGCTTATGACCCCGGTCAATGTGACATTTGGAGGGCAGTTTGTCAAAGTTGGAGTCACATCGTCAAACACTACAATGCTCTGCACACAAGTTGTAACATTGCCACAATTGTCTTCCGCCTTCCATGTGCGCTGGATGTTCCAGTCGCAGGGTATCAATCCTGAAATCGCATCTATATGCGAAATGATCGGGTTCAGGTCACAGTTGTCTGTGGCCGTGGCAAAACAGCAGTCGTTGGGGCTGGTCTTATCGTCGCAGTGCTTAGTGACGGATGGTGGGCAGACGATGATGGGTGGGGTGCTTTCGATGGTTTGAACAAGGGTACTGCATGTGCTTAAATTGCCGCACCAGTCCGTGACCGTCAGGGTGACTTGGTGCAAACCACAGCCAGAGAGAACACCTGGACTTACGGTCATTAAAGTTATTTGACAGTTGTCTGTTGACCCACCGTCAATGAGCGATGGGGTAATGGCTGCTTCGCAATTGGCATCTAGCACCACACCCACGCCGAGACAAAGTGCCACAGGGGGTACAATATCGGTTACCACGAAAGTTTGGGAAGCGACGGCCTGCGTCCCGTCAGAGCAAGTAACCGAAACGCAAAAATTGTTCGTGCCACATGGCAATTGGGTAGTATAGCACTGCGAAGTCTGGCCATCGCACCATTGGTAGTTGAAAGGGCCCGGACCTGTCCCATTGGCGCAGACCTGCACAAGGCCGCAGTTGTTTATTGCAGTAACAGAAATGGTGACTTCGCAGGGGGCATTGCTGCAAACCTCCTGCTGCTGCCAATCAATTGCTGAGACTTGTAGCGCTGTTCCCGGTAGCACGTCTTGGAACTCGATGCCCGGCAATATTGGGCTTTCTGGCAAAGGGTCCGAAAAGACAATGTCAACAATAGCATCCGACACGGAGCAGGTGGCCAATTGGGGGTCGCTCAAGGAGATGAAGGCACAGGTTTGGCCAAAGCCACCAGGAACGCTCCTTGCATCCGTAAAGGCAATTTGTGCAGAGTTCATCCACCAAGCCGAACCGCCCGTGAAACTGTTGCCCGTATTCAGGTATTTTACCCAATCCACGGCGGGGGTACCTGAATCCGTCATTTTGATGATGACCGCTCTGTTGGAACCACCAAAGCTCCCCTGCCCTACAATATATATGTCACCAAAAAATCCCTCAAAAACTTGACTGACCGAGGATAGTGCAGGTATCTCCACGTCCCAAAGCAAGAACAATCCTTGGTCAAATTTCATCACATGCGCCTTCCCGGCAAAGGTATTCGTCGCTGCGTAAACATCTCCCAGAAGCCCCTTCGTCACATCCGTAAAAAATAGTTGAGGAAAGCCAATCTGTACCCCGTTAAGCATATTCCCGTTGTTGTCAACCTCGAAGATAAGGCCGGATGAACCATTGCCTGCCAGCAGCAAATGGCCATTGGGCAAGGCTTCCAAGTCCCGGAAATACTCGTCGTCGCCACTGCCTTCGTATATTTTTTTCCAGTTAAATATGCCGTTGGCGTTCAAGTTGAACAACACTACATCCTCGGTGGTAGGGGTTCCTCCTGGTTGGTTTTGGGTGCCCACCACATAATAAGGGCCATTGCTAGGTCCGGGTTGCGGATTTTTGACCACCCGCAAAAACGCTTCCCGCCCCGGTGCGTCATAGCTATTTAGCCAAGCGAAGTTGCCGCCCCCAGTTTCGGTGACCCGCCCAACCAAACTTCGGGAATTTGGGTCGAAGGGCAAGGTGTTGCCGACCACCATCAGTTCCCCAGCAGAAATCAGCACAGCATCGTTCCAGACAGATGGAGTGTTTAGGCTTAGTGTCCATTGATGTATGCCATTGGCATCCAAGCGGGTAACAGTGGCTCGTTGGGGAGCGCCGTTAGTCGCTTCCTCCTGCCCCAGCACGAAGTAGTTTGCACCGTCCTGGATGACCTTGGTGAAGGAGTTGTCAAGTGCAGTGCCGTACACCCGCTGGAAATCCTGGGCAAATGTTTGGTAGGAACACAAAAAGAGCATGGCACCGAATGCCAATGCTCGCATTTTCATTTGGAAAGGGAGGATTTTCATCTTTGATAACTTTAAAGGATGAGGACTAAGTGATGCAACAATTGCTGGCTTCAAGGTTGGCCAAGTGTGGGATTGAAATAGCTTACTATAAATCTGGTGGCTTTTTGGATAAATGGAATTCGAAGCCATCCAACGTTTCCACTACGAATGGGAAAGCAATAGGTGGTCTGTAAGCCAATTGATTCTTGCACCAAAAGTGATTCAGACTGGCAGTATTTTATTTCATCAATGAGTAAACGGTGGCTTTCAATGATTGAACTGCATTTTTTCCAATAAAAACATCCAAATCGGCCTCATCTACCGCTCGCTCATTTAAAGCAGCATTTTACTCATTGCTAAAAATAATTACGTTCTAACCCGCTAAATTCGTGGATACGGAAAATTGTCTTTTAGTCATGTGTTCAATTTTGTTCGACAATCCACACTTCTTTCCCAAGCTCACCATATTTTGCAGACCATGAAAATACTTCTGCAAATAATGTTATGCGGTTTGATTGGCGTAAGCCCCTTGGCCAGGGGGCAATCCCCCCCACCCGGCTACCGCCAATTCACCGCCGACGACGGGCTTCCCAGCTCCGAGGTCTATGAAGTCATTCAAGACCGTCAGGGCTACCTTTGGTTCGCTACTGACAACGGCGTGAGCAGGTTCAACGGTTATGGCTTCGAGAATTTTGGGGCATTGCATGGGCTGGACGACCCCGTGGTTTTCTATTTGCAGGAAGACATTCAAGGCAAAATTTGGATGAAGTGCATGTCGGGCCTGCTCTACTATTTCGAAAAGGATAGTTTACATCCCTTTGCCGGGAACGGCATGCCAGTTGGTAGCGGGAGCGGGGCAAATTGCAATTTTTATGTGGACTCCACAGGCCAAGTCTTCAACTCCATTTACCAACTTGGCCTAATTCGCTCCAACCTCGCTGGTAATGGGGGATTGTTTCTGGGAGAATGCCTTTCAAATGCCATTTACGTTCGGGAAGGCAGGAGTATCAACATCGCTTGCGGCAATGGCCCCTACCCCTCTATAAACAAAACGACCGTGCAGCCGCAGAATGGAAAGCTACATTGGCAACTCGACCTATATTTCGGGCAGCAGAAATTCGTCCACACATTGCCGATGGCGGTAGTGGGTGGCCATTTTGATTCATGGTTTTTTGACAATCGGACCTTGGTAGTGTCGGGCATGGGGATGCTTTTCGGCTTTGAAGCTGGGCAATTGGTCTGGCAAATCCCTTTTTCAGAAAAGATATCTGCTTGGTACCAAGATAGGCAGGGCAAGGTGTACCTCGGCTTGGGCGACCGAAAGGGTGTCCAGCGCTATCGCTCGGTGGCTGACCTTCCACTTGGGCGCTACGAAATCCTTTTGGAGGGCCATTCGGTGGCTCACCTCCTCGAAGATAGGGAGGGCGGCTACTGGTTCGCAACGACCGATGCTGGCGTTTTTTATTTGCCCAATGCCAGCGTTGAAATCTTTGACCAGACTTCGGGTTTAATGGTCAATTATATTACTTCCATTGCCTTGAAAAATGGGCACGAAGCATATGTCGGGCTGGAAGGCGGAGGCGCAGTGAGCCTTGACGCCAGCTTAAAAAGGGCCACTCCATTGCCTTCCATAAACCCCAGGATTTCCGACCTTGCATTTGACAGCCAACACAACATGCTTTGGGGCGCAGGCTCGGACTACAACCTTCAATATTTTTTCAACGGGAATTGGCATAAATTGGTGGACGAAAAAAGGACCGCTCAACAAAAAAAACAGGTGGGCTTCCCGACCCGGCACCTCCATTTTTCGCACGACCAGAAAACGATGTGGGGGGTCTCGCACTCCGGCTTCTTTCGCCTCTACTTGAATAAGGCTGTCGTGGATTATACACATCGCTACCTTAATCAACTGCAGCCCTACAGCAACCGTACGCTGGATGCCTACACTGCATCTACTGGCCGCACTTGGATTGCCAACGTCCACGGCCTCTTCGAGCTAAAAGACGACGAACTTTTGCACCCAGACGTGAAACACCCGGCCTTCCAAAATCGCATCGAAGCCATTGTAGAACTGTCCGATGGAACCCTCGTGCTCGGCAGCAAGGGCTACGGGCTGGTATTCTGGAAGGACAGCCAACTCGCCACGCTCACCGTGGCCGACGGGCTCACGGCCAATATGATTGAAAACCTGCACGTGGACGATAAAGGCACACTTTGGGCAGGCACTCTCAATGGCCTGAACAAAATCAGGTGGGAATGGGGCAAGGAAGTCAACATTGAAAAAATCACCACCGCACACGGGCTGCCTTCCAATGAAATCACCGACGTAGCCACTTGGGGCGAAACCATCTGGGTGGGCACTACCAAGGGGTTGGCCCGATTTGCAAATCCCGTGGGCAACCCAGTTTCACCTGCCCCCATCTTGGCTTCCGTAATGGCCGACAAACGCAGTTTGGATCTGGCACAACCGACTCTGCTTTCTTTTTGGGAAAACAACCTGACCATCAACTATTTCACCATCAACTACAAAATGAACGGGCACATACCCTACCGTTACCGCCTTGACGATGGCCATTGGTCCCATACGTTCAATACAATGCTCAATTTCCCCTCCATGCCACCGGGTGAGCGGGTGTTTGAGGTACAGTCTCAAAACGAGGATGGCATTTGGAGCGAACCGGTGGTTTTTGCTTTTTCCATCAGTCCGCCTTGGTGGCGAAGCATTTGGTTTTGGTCAATCGTGGCACTCGCAGGCGCAATCGCCGTTTGGTCCTTTATCCGATATCGAACCGCTCAGGTGCGCCATGAGGAACAACTGAAAACAGCGCTTTACAAAAAATTATCGGAAACAGAGCTGACCGCCCTACGGTCACAAATGAACCCCCATTTTATCTTCAACTGTCTCAACTCCATCAACCATTTTGTGCTTCGCAACGAAAGCCAACAGGCTGCCAACTATATCTCCAAGTTTTCGAAGCTAATCAGGTTGGTGCTTGACAATTCTGGCCTCCAAAAAGTGCCGCTCGAAAAGGAATTGGAGGCCCTGCGACATTACATGGATTTGGAGGCTATGCGGTTTGATGGAAAGTTCAGATACGAGCTATGGGTGGACGATGAGGTGGACTTGGAGTTCACCCAGGTGCCGCCGATGCTCCTTCAACCTTATGTCGAAAATGCTATTTGGCATGGCCTGATGAACAAACCAGAAGGCGGTTTGGTGGTGGTGGATGTACGGCAACCAAGCGAAAGCCATTTGCACATCGAAATAATGGACGATGGCGTGGGGAGGAAACGGGCTGCCGAATTGGAAAACAAAACTTCGATGCAGCACAAACCGCAAGGCACCAACATCACTGCTGAACGGTTGCGACTACTGGATACCGAAAATCCTAAAACTTGCTCGGTAATGATTCATGACCTCGTGGATGCCGAAGGACAACCCTGCGGTACAAGGGTCGTATTGGAAATACCAGTTTGATGAATGATGAATGTTGGAATGATGAATCTCGTGGTACAGCACACATCATTCATTATCCATCATTCTTGTTTACAGCAATTTCAAACCATTCAAACAACCTCAATCAACCTCAAACAAATTCAAACTACCACTACATTCAACTTTCTTATGAAAACCATTATCATTGACGACGAACCCCACTGCGTGGGATACTTGCATGTTTTGCTGCAACAACATTGTCCGCAAGTAGAGGTGATAGCCACGGCTGGCAACGGACAAAATGGCCTTGCCGCCATCCGTCAATTCGCCCCGGAATTGGTATTCTTGGACGTGGAAATGCCAGTGATGAACGGGTTCCGAATGCTGGAAGAATTGGCGGAGATGCCCTTCCAACTCATATTCACCACGGCGTATGACCGCTATGCACTGCGGGCGTTCAAGTTCAGCGCATTGGACTATTTGCTAAAGCCCATTGACACGCAAGAGTTGAAAAATGCTGTGAACCGCACCAATCGGTCGCTCCCTGTCAATCAACAACAGATAACCCTGCTTAAGACCCATTTGCACCAAAAAGACAATGCGTTTTCCAATAAAATCGCCATTCCAGGCATTGATGGATTTACTTTTTTGAGCCTGACCGACATCGTTACCTGTGAGGCGGAAAGCAACTACACCAAATTCCACCTGCAAGACGGCAAGACCATGCTCGTCTCCCGCACCCTCGGCGATGTGGAGGACACCCTCGAAGGAAAAGGTTTTTTCCGCATCCACAAACATTTCCTCATCAACTTGAACCATATTCTGAAATATGTGAAGAGCGATGGCGGGTACGTGGTGATGAGCAACAACCAGACGGTGAGCATTTCGAGGAGCAGGCGGGACGATTTTGTGCTGCTATTTGGAAAATTGTAGTGAGTGCATTGAACCTTACTATTAGGCTTGTTAGCATTGGAAACTCCTATCCCTTTTCGAAATCCTTCAACTTTGTCAGCTAAAAATGGTTGTAAAGGCGCTTTTCAGAAAAAAGGTGAATTGTTTTTTGATTGAAACTGCCGCATTGGCAAATAATAATTTGGGAAAGTTTACCTTTGCGCCCTGAAATCAAAATCTTTTCAGTCCCCACCTTCTCCACATTGATCAATAATTTATCCATTAAAACTCATCTTCAATATGACTACCACTGAAACATCCCTCAAGTACAAGGTAAAAGACATTGCCCTCGCTGAATGGGGACGCAAAGAAATCGAACTGGCAGAGGCGGAAATGCCCGGCCTCATGGCACTGCGTGAGCAGTACGGCCAATCGAAACCGTTGGCTGGTGCCAACATCGCTGGTTGCCTTCACATGACCATCCAAACCGCCGTCCTCATCGAAACGCTGAAGGAACTCGGTGCCGATGTGACTTGGTCTTCTTGCAACATCTTCTCGACCCAAGACCACGCCGCTGCTGCCATCGCCGCTGCTGGCGTCCCTGTTTTTGCCTGGAAAGGCCAGAACGAAGAGGAATTCGACTGGTGCATCGAGCAGACGCTGTTTGCGTTTGAAAATGGCCAGCCCCTCAACATGATTCTCGACGACGGTGGCGACCTCACCAACATGGTGCTCGACCGCTACCCTGAACTCGTCCCCAACATCAAGGGCATCTCTGAGGAGACGACGACAGGTGTTCACCGCTTGTACGAGCGGGTGAAAAACGGCACCCTGACCATGCCTGCCATCAACGTGAACGACAGCGTTACGAAGTCGAAATTTGACAACAAATACGGCTGCAAGGAAAGCCTCGTGGACTCCATCCGCCGTGCGACCGACATCATGATGGCGGGCAAAGTGGCCGTCGTGGCTGGCTACGGCGACGTTGGAAAAGGCTCTGCCGCTTCCCTTCGTGGCGCTGGCTGCCGGGTAATCGTCACCGAAATTGACCCGATTTGCGCACTGCAAGCAGCAATGGACGGCTTTGCCGTGCTGAAAATGGAGAATGCCATTCCACAGGCCAACATCGTCGTAACTGCCACTGGCAACTGCGACATCATCTCTGCCGAGCATTTCAAATTGATGCGGGACAAGACCATCCTCTGCAACATCGGCCACTTCGACAACGAGATTGACGTGGCTTGGTTGAAGTCGAACTGGGGACACACCCATATCAACATCAAACCACAGGTGGACAAGTACACCGTGAACGGCAACGACATCCTGCTCTTGGCAGAAGGCCGCCTCGTTAACCTTGGCTGCGCAACTGGCCACCCATCGTTTGTCATGTCCAACTCCTTCACCAACCAAGTGCTGGCGCAAATTGAACTTTGGGTCAATGGCGACAATTACGGCAATGAGGTTTATACCCTGCCCAAGCACCTCGACGAGCAAGTTGCCCGCCTCCACCTCGCCAAAATCGGCGTGGAACTGGAAGAACTGAACGACAAGCAAGCTGGTTACATTGGGGTGCCAAAAGCTGGTCCGTTCAAGCCGGAGTATTACCGGTATTGATTTGGCTGTTAGCTTTTAGCCATTGGCTGTTGGCAGCGTCTGCTATTCCTGACGGGTTCAGCTTAATTTGATTAATGACAATAGACATAAAAATGGCCCGGAAGTGTTTGCACTTCCGGGCTTTTTTGTTGCCAATAGTTTAGATTTTTTAAGACCCGTTCTGCCAAGTCTTTCCAACACCCTACAAAGCTACACACCCCCTGTTGTTCTTGCAAGTTGCAACTTGCAAGGCTCGGCATTGGCAATTAAGCTGACTGCCGTTGGGCTTCAATGTTCACGTTGATGGGAAGGAAGACCTGCAAAAACGCTCTTGCGCACCCGATTCCCCAACCACCGAAAAAGCCCCGCACCCTGCACCCTTCCATCCAATCCAACCCCTACCAAAAAGAGCGTAACCTCGTGCAAAAGCAGGTACATCTCCTTACCAAACACCTGCATTTCGTAAGAAAAAACGTACCCAACCTGCCAAAAAGAAACACCATTCGTTAAAACGAACGACCATTCTTTCCAAAAGACGTTAAGGTCGTGCCGAGAGAGTGTAGGGTCGTGACGGACGAGCATAGGTCCGTGATGAAGGAATGGCCATCGCTTGAGCAAGGATGCGCATCCCCTTTCAAATCGGCTGGCCATCGTTGCCAAAAGCCGACGCATCCTTCGAAATGACCTACACATCCTCCTGCATCGATAGCCCATCCTTCACCACGATGTGTAGGTCTTTCTTTACGATGTGTAGGTCTTTTTTCACAACGTGTAGGTCGTTTTTTATGACCTTAACGTCTTTCGGCACGGTTGGTCGCTATTTTTGCAGAATGTTGGGCAGTTTGTCATCCAACAGCCGTTAATTGGACAGAAAAAGCCGCCTTGCCAGATAGAAAAAACAGCATTTGACACAAGGATTGTACGTGGAAAAATAACAATATATTTTTCACCTCGTTGTGCCAAGTCCCTCCCACTCTCACAAACCTGCACCCCCTCGTTGTACCTTGCAAGTTTGCCGCTTGCATGGACAACGAGGCTGAAATCCTGCTAAAAATCCTGTTTGCAGCAACTGGCTTGCTACATTTGCCACATCAATTAAAGAAAATGCAAAACCTATTCACCGAGTTTCCTCCCGTTTCCAAAGCAGAATGGCTGGAAAAAATCAAGAAAGACCTGAAAGGCAAGGCCCCTTCCGACTTCGATTGGCAGGTGGCAGAGGGCCAGTCCGTCAGTGCGTTTCCGCATTTGGACGACCTTGGTGGCTCGCTCCCCCACCCCATTTCCGAAGGTAGAAACGACTGGCAGATTTGCGAGGACATCCATGTTGGAAACGATGAGGAAGCCAACAAAATGGCTTTGCGGGCGCTGGAAGGTGGGGCTGAGGCGTTGCGGTTTGTGCTGACCCGTGAACCAGATTTTGGGGTGCTATTGGCTGGTGTTGACCTATCTATCGTTTCGACACATTTTTTAGTAAAAAAAACCGGGACGATTCAAGACCAGCATGAAATTGTCAATTTGCTCCGCAATTTTGTGGCGCATGTTGACACGAACGCCTTTGATGCGGCTAAAATAAACGGCACCTTGAACTCGTCCGTCAGCCCCACTTCGGCTGATGAACTGCTTCGCTTTGCACTGCAACACCTCCCCAGCTTCAAGGTGTTACCCGTCAACGGCGCTGATTTTTTTCAAACAGAAGATAAAACGGCGGAGGAACTCACCCAAATCAACAACGAGATTTATTACTGGCTCGCTACGCTGGCTACCAGCGGTTTCTCGGCAATGGATATTTGCCGAAATCTACATTTCACCGTTGCCATCGGCAAAAACTATTTCCTGCAAATCGCAAAGCTGAGGGCACTTCGTCAGCGCTGGGCGTTCATACAGCAGAATGCTGGCGTAACCAACCCGCAGCCTGCTTTCATCTGCGCTTTTTTGCCGCTGTCGCAACAGTCGCCCGATGCCAACACCAACCTGATTCAAGCCACCACCCAAGCCATGTCCGCCGTCATCGGTGGTGTGGATGTGCTGACGGTGCTACCCTCCGACATAACAGGCGAGGAAACCATGCCTACCGATTTCTCCCTCCGCATGGCCCGCAACGTGCAGCATATCCTGAAAATGGAAAGCCATTTTGATTGGGTGGCCGACCCGGCGGCAGGGAGTTATTTCATTGAGAATTTGACAGAAAAACTGCTGGAAGGGATGAGGGATGAGGGATGAGGGACGAGGGATGGGATGTCGTATTGGCCCTTTTCAGAAAAAAAAAAACGTGCGGCAACTCAATGCCTGCACGTTTTTTTTGCGCTATCATCCCTCATTCCTCATTCCTCACCCCTCATTCCTATTAATGCAATTCAAATCCTCAAACGCCACCTTCAAGCGCTTGACAAAAGTCTCCTCGCCCTTGCGCAGCCAAACCCTTGGGTCGTAGTATTTCTTGTTTGGCTTGTCGTCGCCATCTGGGTTGCCGATTTGGCCTTGCAGGTAGCCTTTTTTGGATTCATAATAGTCCTTCACCCCTTCCCAATATGCCCACTGCATGTCGGTGTCAATGTTCATCTTGATAGCACCGTAGCTGATGGCCTCCCTGATTTCCTCCCGGCTGGAGCCGCTGCCTCCGTGGAAAACAAAGTTGATGGGCAGCTCACGGCTCGTCTTGAATTTCTCCCGAACATAGTCCTGCGAGTTCTTCAGGATGATGGGCTGGAGCTTCACGTTGCCGGGCTTATAGACGCCATGCACGTTGCCGAAGGCAGCGGCGATGGTGAACCGGGGGCTTATTTTGCTCAACTCCTCGTAGGCATACGACACCTCGGATGGCTGCGTGTAGAGCTTGGAACTGTCCACGTCGGAGTTGTCCACGCCGTCCTCTTCGCCACCCGTCACGCCTAGCTCGATTTCGAGGGTCATGCCCAGTTTGTCCATGCGCTTAAGGTATTCCACACAGATTTCAATGTTCTCGTGGATGGGTTCTTCGCTGAGGTCGAGCATGTGCGAGCTGTAGAGCGGCATGCCTTTTTCAGCAAAAAATTGCTCGCCAGCATTGAGCAGCCCATCAATCCAGGGGAGCAGGTTCTTGGCACAATGGTCGGTGTGCAGCACGACGGGTACGCCGTAGGCTTTGGCCATGGTGTGTACGTGCATGGCACCTGAGATGCTTCCCATGATGGCAGCGTTCTGGCCTTCGTTGCTGAGGCTTTTGCCACCAAAAAACACGCCGCCACCGTTGGAGAACTGAATCATTACGGGTGAGTTGACCGCCTTGGCCGTTTCCAGCACAGCGTTGACGGAGTTGGTGCCGATGACGTTGACCGCCGGGAGGGCGTAGTCATTGTCGTTGGCATGTTGGAGGAGTTCGGTCACTTCGTCACCGTGAAGTACGCCTGGGCGAAACCTTGAATTGGACATGATATTGATTTTTGTTTTTGATTTAAAGTTGAGCGGCTAATGTAGAAAGTTTCGCAGTAATTCGTAAACCTTACACCAACAAAAAAGGCAATGCTGGTGTGCATTGCCTTTGCGTAAAATAAATAGGTATTTCAAAGCGAAACGTCAGCGGGTGTTTCTTCTTCTACATGGAACAGCGGTTCCAGCTTGTTTGGCATTTCCTTTTTGAGCACTTTGCTGAGGTCCTTCAAGCTGAGGTTGGCTTTGGCGGAAAGAAAGAACATTTCGCCGCCCCCGGTATCATTGACAATCATGAAAACGTTTTTCACAATGCCTTCCACTTCCTCTACCATTATTTGAAGGTTCATCCCTTCCGACCTTATCATAATAAGGTCTTCAAAGTTGTTCTCCAACAAATCCTGGCGCAGTTTGCTGACCTTTTCGGCAGGCAACTGCACGCCTTCTTCGGAGAACAAGAACTTGACCTTTCCGAAATGGCGCATCAGCCCCAGCGCTTCCTTTTCCGTACCGGAATCGGACTTGGATTTGGCGATTTTGCTGCCCATCCGAATCACCCAGCCGGGCAGCTTCATGTTCCTAACGCCCTCTTGGTGCTTGTGCTGGCGGTAGAATTTGTTCAGCGGTTTGTTCTGACAAACCAGCATCCCCGGCAAAAGCAGGAGCAAAAATAGTAGCAGGTTGTTCTTCATGGCGCAACAGGTTTGATGATGAAAAGATGCGGGTCATGCGAAAGTACCCCGATGCTTACTCATCGTTCTTTTTTGTGCCCTTGTTGTTGCCATTGTTTTCGCCCTTATCGAATGCTTTGGAGAGCTTACCGACTTGGCTGAGGTCAATGTTCCCGATGAAGCTCAACATCACAAAATCTTCGTTCTCCCCGCCCACGAGCAGCAGCAGTTCGTTGAGGTTGGTGCCACCATTGCTATCTTTCACGAGGAATTTCACGGCCTCGCCTTTGCCCTCCCGCACTTCCAGCAGGGTCTCGTAGCCTTTTGTGCTGATGGTGTTGAGCGCCTCCTTATAAAATTTGCCGCCGTCGGTCTCCGTCGTTAGGATGCGAAGGCCCTTGAGGTCCTTGACCACCGACAGGATGGCTTGGGCCTCGTCATCGTTGAGGTCAAGTTCCATTTTGTTAATCATTTGGAACATTTTCCCGCTGATATAGACGACCGTAAATCGCTCATCGTCCACATATTTGGCAAAATACTTCGAGATGGCATCTTCCTGCGCAACGGCGGAAGAGGTGATTCCTGCGGTGAGGAACAATGCGAACAGAATTGACAGGTATTTCATTTTTCTAAAATTTTATGGATTAAACAATCAGGTGACTTTCAAATGGAAAATGGAAAATGAGAGTTCGGCTAATTTTAAATTCTCCATTTTCAATTCTCAATCAAAATACTTTCCTACTTTCTCCATTTTCTCCATCTCTTGCTCAGCCTTTTTGGTGCCTTTGTTGAGTTTGGAGGAAAGGAGTTTTAGGGCTTTCACGGTTTCGTCGTAGGCTTGCTGCTCGTCGGTAATTTCGTATTTGCTCCAATCCACGGCGGCTTGCTGGGCCTGTGTAGTATTTGTTTTTTGGAGAAAAAGCATGGCGACCACCAGCACGGCAGCTACCGCTGCAATGCGCATAACTTGTCGGGGCCATTGGCGCATTTGCACGATTTTGGGTGCGATTTCCAGACGTTGGAAAAGCTGCTCCTCAAAATCATCCGACAATGCCTGCGCCTGTTCATTGGCGATGTACTGAAACAACGGCTGGTAAGCGCTCAACTCCTCCTCCACTTCCCCGTTGTTGAAATAATCA
This sequence comes from Saprospiraceae bacterium UBA6168, assembly GCA_002435785.1. Lineage (GTDB taxonomy): Bacteria > Bacteroidota > Bacteroidia > Chitinophagales > Saprospiraceae > UBA6168. The sequence continues at coordinate 85,507 of DIUC01000017.1, forward strand.
CGGAGCATTGCCTCTTCTTCCAGCGAAGTTTCCCCTTCAAAATATTTTTCGATAAGCGCTTTCATGTTCTAAAAATTTAAGTCAAAACAAGTGTTTGAGAATTTTAGGGCTTGAGGGTTTGAGTATCATCCCTCATCCCTCATTCCTCACCCTGACCTGTCCTGAAATAGGTTGCCCTCAATGAGGCTACCTAAATCCAGGAAACTGAAATCTAAGTTGCTGATTATCAGGTTTTATTATTAACAAATTGTTTTGCCTTGACTTATCGGTATAAATGGGTAAACCGCCCCTTTGTTCTAATGGGATGTTACTGATGTAACATTCAAATTCATGGGGCGTCATCATGTTTAAGCTGCCATGGGGGCGCTCGTTATTATACAAGTGAACATCCTGCTTGAGATATTTCAACAGGTCGTTTTCGTTGTGGATTGGGCGGTGCTTCAGGTATTCGTTTTTCAGGATACCGTTCGTACTCTCCATGAAAGCGTTGTCGTAGCAACAGTTGCCCATGCTGATGAGCAGTTCATGTTCTTTGACTTTATCGGTGTATTCAAAACTGCGGTACTGGGAACCCTTGTCCGAGTGGTGGATGAGCAGGTTTTTGAACCGGTCCACGCCCCTTTCCCGCACGGCCATCTGGAATGCCATCAAATTGGCCTGGGCAAACATCCTGTCCGAGGCGTGCCACCCCAGGATTTTGCGGGAGTACACGTCTTCTATCAGGACGATGTAAAACCAGGTGCCGCCGATTTTGAAGTAGGTGATGTCACCGACCCAAAGCCGGTTGATGTCGTAGACTATCAAATCGTGCAACAAATTGGGGTAGGCCTCGATTTCACCCGAATGCGTGGTCTTGTGGAACTTGGCCTTGATGACCGGCTCGAAACCGTTCGCCATGCCAAACCCAATGAAGGCATCCCGGCCCGCAAAGTCCGGCTTCAGTTTCACGTAGAGCTTTTTGAGCGACATGGCGGGGTGCTTTGCGCGTTCGGCCTTCAGGACGGCACCCAATAGCAGGAACCTGTCCGCCTGCGCTGCCCGGCGCTGGACAGCGGCCAGATGGGCCTGTTTGGTGGTTCCGACCAATCCATAGAGTTGCTTCATTTGCCAGGGGTGTTGGTTTCTGTGCTGGCGGAACCATTCGAGGGCGGTCCGCTGAAAGTTTTTTTTAGGTCGATTTTCAGCTCCTGCCCACCGACCTCGATAAGCTTTTCGAGGTAGTCGATATGGAGCTGCTTCTGGCCAACCACCCGTTCCAGTTCTGCTACTTTTTGGAGCAGTCGTTTTGTTTTATGTTCTTCGCTTTCCATCTGTACGACTTGGATTGTACCTTTTTGGTGATGAGGAGAATATCGATATAACCACCGATAGACTGTCATTTTTGTAATTCCGTAGAGTTCTGAAACGTCAGAAACCGTCACTTTTTTTTCAACAATTTGTTGTGTTTTCTGACGCTTGAATTCTTCACTAAAGATACGCCTTTGACGAATTTCTAATTTAGATTTTTGATGACTTGACATGTTTTAAGTTACTTTTTCAGGGCAACTTATTTCAGGACAGGTCACCCCTTCTCTCTTATCCCTCATCCCTCATCCCTTCCCTCACTGCTTTCCGTGCCCGAAACAAGTAAACCTTTACTTGGTCCATCGGCACCTTGAGGGCTTCCGCAATTTCTTGGTAGCTCATGCCCTCGATGTCCCTTAGTCGCATGATATCCCGCTGCTTTTCCGGTAGGCGGTTCATCAGGCTGCGGACATGGTCGAACACATCGTGCGTAACGGTAGCCTCATAAGGCGTCGCAGCATGGTCGTGCAAGTCAAAGCCAGCGCTCATGGGCACCATCCGCTGGTGCTTGGAGCGCAGTTTGTCAATCGAAAGGTTCTTCGTTGCCGTGATACACCAAGCCTCGATGTTGGAGATGCTGTCCATTTGGTGACGGTTGTTCCAAAGCTTGATGAACACCTCCTGCACCACGTCCTCCGCCTCCGCCGACTGTCCCACTATGCCAAGGGCAAAGCGGAAAAGCCGATTTTTTATCGGCAGAATCTTCGTTTTAAAGTCGTGGTGATTCATCTAAAAAAGCGCCAAGTTTCAAGTTGATTGCCCCCCGAGGGGCGAGTTCCGAACCGTATGGTTGCACTTCCGAAACTCATTATAAAAGGCAGACGATGCAGCTTTGGGTTTGTTACAAGCAGCCACAAAATTCTTGATAAAATGACGGGTTAGCACCAAAAATCAAATTTACCGCTAATTTAGCCGCCAATCATTTTTGCATTTGCCCAGCGCAACCGCAAATCGTCCGTCGTAAAAACCGTAAATCCATTTCGTGCCGCAAACCATCGCCCTGCCATTCCTGACCATCAAGCTGCGCATCAGCAACGGCGAAGAGCTGGCCTTCCCACTCTCCGACCCGAATGCCTTTCACCTTGGCACGCCGGCCAATGCTTTGGCGGATAAATACGCTGCCCGTTTCCAAAAAAAACTGCTCGACACGGGAAAGGCCATCGGCCTGCTCGACTTGCTCCGTGACGGCGAATTCCAATCAAAAAAAATCACCGTACCCTTTACCCAAGCGCCTGACCGCATCAGCTACCCGGAATTTGTGCTGGAGTTCGATTGCCTTTTTCAGCAACAGGGCGAATCAACTTGGGGCATGATTCCAGCGCTGGGGTTGGAGGCGTTGGCCAGCTCGGAGGCCGAACTCGACCAACAACTTGAAGAAGTAGTGCGAATTGAGTTTTCTTCAAAAAAAAGACTCCAAAGCGTATTTCATATCATCGCCGCCAGTTGGTACGACGGCGCAGAAGTCGTCCGGTCGGAAATCAAGCTGAAGACGTGGTCGCCCGCCGAACTCATTGAAAACCAGCGAAATAAGAAACAAGAGCTGTTGCCGAAAGTGGCAGAAAAAATGGTGGAAGAGCACCAACAGGCGTTCGGAAGGGAGGAAGAGCTGGCACAGTTGGAACGGATACTCAAGGGCCGGTTTAGCCGCAATGTACTATTGGTCGGCGCTTCAGGCACCGGAAAAACAGCTTTGGTGCAGGAGTTGGTGCACCGAAAAAAGCAGCTTGGCATAGAGGCTGACATTTGGGAAACCACGGCCTCAGTGCTCATCAAAGAACTTACCAACGAAACGGGCTGGCAGGACAACCTCAGCCTGTTGGTCAAGGAAATGACCTTGAAGGGCGACATACTGTTCGTGCGCAACCTCGCAGAGCTATTCGAGGTGGGCCGCTACGAGGGCAACGCCGTGAGCGTAGCCGAATACCTGCGTAGCGCCATCAGCCGGGGCGAAATCACCTTCATCGGGGAGTGTACCCCAGAGGAGCGTGCCCGCATCGAACTGCGAAGCCCAAACTACCTTGCCTTCTTCCAGACCGTGGTGGTGGCCGAACCAAAGAAAGACGTAGAGGATATCATTTTACGAAAAATAAAAACCACTGCCGGGCTGCGCCAAGTGGCCATCGAGCCGAGCGCCGTGCAGGAAATCGTGCGGTTGCACCGCCGCTTTTCACCGTACAGCGGGATGCCCGGCAAGCCCATCCGTTTTCTCGAAGGCATAATGTTGGGGCTGGCGGAGGAGCCGTCTTCCCCCAAAAAGAAAAAAAACAAGGCCAACGGCACCGAGCCGCACCCAGCCGCTGATGGCAAACCTACCGCTGCCATCACCCGTGATTTGGTACTCAAGCATTACTGCGTGGAAACCGGGCTACCGCCGTTCATGGTGGACCCATCGCTCCCGATGGACGTTTCCGCCATTCGCAAGTTGTTCAATTCCAACGTGTTCGGGCAGGAGCGGGCCGTGGCCGCCGTGGTGGACATGCTGGCCACCGTCAAGACCGCCCTCTCCCGCACAGGCAAGCCCATTGCTTCGTTTCTCTTCGCTGGCCCCACGGGGGTGGGCAAAACGGAACTGGCCAAAGTGCTGGCCACCACCATGTTTGGCAGCCGGGAGCGGATGCTGCGCTTCGACATGAGCGAGTACAGCAACCCTTGGTCGGTAATGCGGCTGACGGGCGAGGGCTATTATTCCGAAGGGCTGCTGACCAGCGCCGTGCGTCGTGACCCGTTTTGTGTGCTGCTTTTTGATGAAATCGAAAAGGCCGACCCTAAGTTTTTCGAACTGCTGTTGCAGATGCTCAGTGAGGGCCGCCTATCTGATAGCAGGGGCCGGGCCGTCAATTTTTGCAGCGCCATCATCATTATGACCACCAATATCGGAGCAGCCAACCTGCACCGAAACCGTATTTCCTGGAAAAAGGAATTGGCGGAAAAGGACGTGACGGCGCATTTCACATCTGCCATCGAGCAGCATTTTCGGCCAGAGCTTTACAACCGCATTGACGCCATCGTGGCATTTGCACCGCTCGACCAACAAACGGTGCGCTTCGTGGTGGAGCGGGAGATTGACCTGCTCCGCAAACGGGAGGGCATTCGATTCCGGCACGTGGACCTTACTATCGAAACGGCTGTGTGCGAGTACCTGGCTGAGGTGGGCTACGACCCCCGTTTTGGGGCGAGGTACCTCCAGCGGGCCATTCGGGAGCGGTTGGCCGTGCCATTGGCAGAGGCGCTCAACGAGTATGCCTTCGACGAGCGGTTGAGCGTGGGGGTGACCATGCTGGAGGGCAAAATACAGGTACAGGTAGCATCCGACCCGCTCGGCTTCGACCTGCTGATGGAGCAATGGGACAAACTGACCCTGGCCGAGAAGACCTCAAACCAGCGCCGCAAAATCGCCCTGCTGCTGGAAAGCCCGCTTTACCTTCGTTTTCAAAGTGAAATGGACATGTTGGAGGGAGAAAAAGGCCGGCTTGGCGAGGATTTTTGGAAAAACGGCCCGCAAGCCAAACGGTATCAAGGCTTGTTGGAGGCACATGCCAATACCCAAGATACTGCTGATAAAATTCAGGAAATGGAAGTGGAAATTGCGCTTGCCTGCATGGGCCAAGGCAATTTCAAAACCGATTACAGCGAACGACTTTTGGAGTGGGAGGCTGCATTCCTCCAAATGCAGGTCACGCTGCACAGCCTGATTTTCCCAAAACGGGACGCCTGCCGAATCGGCATCTACGGGATGCGCCTAACGGAGGTCTTGCAATTCTACCTGGCACTTTTCAAAGCGAAAAAGTTTGAAATAACGGCCATGGAATCGGTCTGGTTTAGGGAGGGCTACCTGGGCAATGACCCCGCCCAGAAATCAGAGGCACCAAAAGGCAAGGAAAAAAACACACATTACTTGTACCAACCAGTGCCAAATTTGGAAAAAGTGGACACCTCCTTCAAGCCGCCCAAAAAGGGCGACCTGCTATGCGGGATAGAGCTGGAGCTGGCCGGGCCGGGGGTTTGGCTTTATTTGCGGGACGAAAAAGGCTACCAAACTTGGTCAACCGTACAACAGCCCGAGCCTTTTCAATTGTTTGTGCAGACTTCACTTGCAAAGGTCAAGACCCCAGCAGAGGTGCATCGGCAGGCGTTTTACACGGGCGAGCGGGTGAGGAGGCAGGTTTTGCCACTCGCTTTTTTCGACGCAAAGCTTGGCTTGGACATCAATGCGCCCCCGATGGACAGCCTACCTTTGATGATTGACAAATTGGATGCGCTATACCGGGACGGCCTTTCAAGGGCTTTCTTGGACAGTGAACCCGAAGAATAAAGGGCGAGCGAAGGGATGAAAAAAATATTCACCACAAATGAAAAAAAATCAACCGCCGAATTGGCCGTTTTCGCAAATTAGCCTACCTTTCCCGTATCAAAACAACAGCCAATCATCCATATCCATTTTTGATGAAAACTGTTGTTAAGTTCTTTACTTACTGATTCACTTTCAACTAAAACACGACCCGTTTGGGTATTTGTGAGGGAAAAATGTCCTTGCGATGCGCACCTCCCACCATCTTGCAATCCTGCATCGAAAGACCATCACCCCACCGACAGTCAACCGGGCGTTTAAATTAAACTTTCGATTTATGAACCTTACTTTCAAAGAGTTGAGAGACATTAAGCATGCACTGCCAACAGGCAGCATCTCCCGCATTGCTTCAGAGTTGAACGTTGACGAGCAAACCGTTCGCAACTATTTCGGCGCAAAAAAATTCGTTGACGGCGATATTCCCGACATTCAGGTAGAACCAGGGCCAGACGGCGGCATCGTTCACCTTGAAGACACGAGAATACTTGACTTGGCGAGGCAAATGATAGAAGCTGCCAACCAACAAGAAATAAATCCTAACTAAATCGTTTCCAGGAAATGATAAAAAAGGGGCGGAATCAGATTCCGCCCCTTTTTCTGTTTAATTAGCTATAAATTAAGGTAGTAGGCTCCTGTAAGCTCCCGAAAGGCCGGGGTCCAATCATCTGCACCGTCGCCATCCCGAATCATCAACTGCGACTTCTCCATCGGCTTGGTGTTTAGCTCAAACTGCAAAAGCAACCGCTCGACCGACTTGCCGGGTTTCGGCAAAATCTCCACCATTCTTGAGCAAAATATGCCATAGTTGACGGCCATTTCCCGAAAACGCAAACCCTCCATTTGTGGCAAAATGACGCAAAACCGACCATCGGGGGCTAAGAGCGGGCGCACGGCAGAAAGCAGGTCACCATGCGGCAACTTAACGGTGTGGCGCACCGAGGTTTTGTCTTGGCTGCTCGAAAAAGTGCCGCCGCTGAAGAACGGCGGGTTGCTCACGATGAGGTCGTACCGCTGCCGGGTTTGCTTCGCAAAATCTTGAACAGCGGTGTGAAAGCAGGTAAGATGGTCAGCCCAAGGGGCATTGCGCATGTTCTCCATCGCCTGGTTGCAGGCTTCATCGTCAATCTCTACGGCATGAATGGTAGCGCCGGGTGCCCGCTGTGCCACCATAATGGCAATGAGGCCAGTGCCGGTGCCAATGTCCAGCACGTTAGCGGCGCCCGTGGTGTCGGACCAAGCGCCTAAAAGTATGCCGTCCGTTCCCACTTTCATGGAACATCGGTCTTGCAAAAGGCTGAATTGCTTGAACTGGAAGGGCTTCGCCTCGGAAATGGTCTGCATAGGTCATGTGTTTCAGGTTAATCAGCTTCGGCAACAAGGTGCCGAAATAAATACCTGCATAGTTACACACCAAGTCCATCATTTCAAAATTTCTGGAGGAAATGAACAGTTGGCTGCATTCCTCCAAGGTGATGCAAATGGTCAACAACAGGCTGCTGAACAACAACTCGTGGCCAAGGATGTTCACCCGGCGCTGGTTCAGGGCATGGTAGAACAAGTACGAAAGCGTCATCATCAGGCCAAAGTGGATGGCTTTGTCGCCAAAGGGCAAAGCACTGATGCCATATTTTATCAACAAGCCAACGGGGGTTTGAAAACCAACAAGGGCAATTACGAGCATAAAAATAGCAGTAGCTGTAGCAAAAAGGAGTTTGAATAGCATGAACCTGAATTTAGCAGAGGTGCCCGTACAGGTTCAAATTGTTTACCAAAAAACGAGAATCGAGGAATAGAAGGTTCAGCAATGCTGTAACCTCTTGATAAACAGCTACATGAAATTTTTGGTTAATCGTTTCCCCGCTGTTTTTTTGGCTTTAGGGGTATGGAATCTGGCCTTGGCAAATTGTGCCGTGGCACTTCCATCACTTCGGTCTTCTCCCCAAAACTCAGCCAATAGTTTTTGTTGGAAGCAGGTAGCCGGCGGTCATTGACAGGGTTGCCAATGTTAAAGGCAAAAGAGGCAGGGAACAGCTTCCGGTTGCCCTCGGCATCCCGGACCACTATTTTTTCAAAAAAAATGCTCGTTTGGTCTTCCACGTTTTGGAGGGCCGATTTGATGGCCATATCGCCCGTCCGGTAAGTTTCAAAGCACTTGGCCGGGCCGTTTTTGGCAGCGATGATGACCTGAAAGGAAACAAGGTCCAACGTATCCGCCCCCACCAAAAGCCTCGGCTCCCGTTCGATGGAAAGCAAAAAGCTGTCGAGCGGGTAGTTCAGGTTGGAAGGGGCAGCCGCCATTTGCCCCCAAACCATGCGCACCTCCTTGTTTTGGTAGGCTTGGTACTCCGGCAGATAAAAAGCATCCTTTTCCAAAAAAGTCAAAGTGGTATTGGCCGCTGCCACTTTGGAGGCCAGCGATTCGGCTTCGGTCAGGTAGTGCCGATTGGTGCGAAAGTCAGGGATGCGCACGATTTCGTATTGCCGGGCATCGCCGTAAAGTTCCAGTATCCGGTCGGCGTTGGGGTGGTTGGGGTCAATTTTCACCAAAGCCCGTTGTCCTTTTCGTGCCACGATTTGGTAGGCCATCGTAGCTTCCAAGTGATTGATTTGCGGCACAAAAAAAGGCGGTTCGTACCCTGCATTGGGGTCCTTGATGCGGATTTCTACTTTAGAAAGGTAAATATCCTCGGTGTCCCCAAACAGTACCAACTCGTCCCCAATGCCGAGGCTGTCGTTAAATGCAACGCCCCTTTGCCGGTCCAGCAGCAGGACCTTCTTGGGGTCAATGCCGTTGATATATGCCTGTGTACCCGTCCTGTTTGATTTATAAATGATGCTGAAAACCCCCGGCTTTACAGCCATTCCATCCTTAAAAACCTTGAGCGGCTTGTTCACCATCTGCTGGAAATCAACAAGCGCTACCTCCACTTCGGCGCTATAACCATTTGGGTTGGCGAATTTTTTAAGCGGCATTTTCAGCCCACCCCACTCCACGAAGTATTCGTATTGCCGATTGGATTTGTTTTCAAAAATGGTTTCCTCGAAAATATCCGCTGCCAGTTCCCCCGCCCGATGCGTCGGTGAAAGGACCTGCGGGATGCCCATTAACAACAGCGCAAAGCCAAAAGTCAAGGAAGCAAAGCCCACGGAATACCCTGAAAGGAAACCCAACCGAGCATTGCGCCCTTCTTGCCAACCCGAATACAGAGTTGCCCAATGCTCCCGGTAGCGGTAAGCCAGCGGGTTCCACCAATTCAGCACCAGCAGCAGCTCGACCAGCAACGCTTCCCAACCAAACAGCGGGTGAATGGGCAGCCATTGCGTCGCCCAGCGCTCCTTTTTTGCTTCGTCAAAGAACCGCCAATTCAACAGCAGGTCGCTCATTACCGCAGTTGGCATCGTCTGCCAAGCTGCGGCCCGTGTGGCTTGATTGCCTTTTTCTTGCAGAAATTGATGCACCAGCCAATACCTATCCATCAGCCGGAAGGACGAAACCACTACCCCAACAAAATATACCACCAATAGCAGGGAGCCTACCGATATGGAAAACGAGGGGAATTGAAATTCCAGCAGTTTGGAGAAGGACATGACTTCTGTAGAGCTTTGCATGGCCTCGTCAAGGTCGGGGGAAAACAGCGAGGGGATTAGCGGCAACGACAAAGCGAGGACTGGAATGAGGCGCAGTTGCCACCGTTTTGCAAAAAAAGCCCCCAACCGCCGCTGGGTAAGGCAGTAGTAGCTTTGCAGGAGCCAAAAAACGAGCAGTGATTCAAGTGCAAACTGCGGGAAGGATGGCATAAACGGGTAATTTTTTGAGCCAGAAAATTAAGCACTAAACGCCTTATCAGCTACTTGTTACACAGGGGTTAACATTTGGTTCAACAAATTGAAGCTTTGGTCTCAATGCTTGCCACCCACCGCCACCATTTTATCCTCTACCACGTGTACGAGTTCGATGAAATGGGGGTCACGCTTGATGCCACGTGCCCGCTCAAAAGGCAGGTCAACATGGATATGCTGCTCAAATTGGCCGGGGTTGGCCCGCATGATGTAAATATCGTCGCCAAGGTAAACGGCCTCCGAGATGTCGTGGGTCACGAAAATGACCGTCGGGTGGAACTCCAGCCACAGCTCGCTCAACAGTTCCTGCATTTGCAGGCGGGTGTTGATGTCGAGCGCCCCGAAAGGCTCATCCATGAGCAGGATTTCGGGGTTGGCCACCATGCTGCGGGCTATGGCCACCCGCTGCAATTGACCCCCAGAAAGCGTCGGGTATTGGGCAAATTTGTTTTCGTGGCCGCTCAATCCCACTTTTTTGATGATGTCCATCGCACGTTCCCGACGCTCCTTTGCTGCCACGCCTTTGTAAGAGAGGGACAGCGCCACATTTTCAAGGACCGTGAGCCACGGCAAACTGGAATACTGCTGGAATACCATGCTGACCCGTGGTGCCACTTCGATGGGTTTTCCATGGATGAGCACCTCCCCCTCCGTCGGTTTTTGCAGGCCCGCCACATAGCGCAAAATGGTGGACTTGCCGCAGCCGGACATGCCGAGCAGCACCAAAAACTCCCCTTGCGCAGGCTTGTCGGGTATGACGAGGTTCGCATTTTTGATGACCCAAGTTTTGCCATTGTCATAGGTCTGGCCGACGTTGCGAAGCTCAATGATGGGTGAATTGGTTGTTGTTGACATGCTAATGAAGGTGAAAATGCGAAAGAAAAAGTGAAAGTGTTGGATGGCAGCATGCCCGCATTAGGACTGACTCCGCAGCGCCGACTGCAACTTCATTTCACCAAAAACAATAAATACAATTGCTGTCAAGGCCCCTATGAGGGCGATGGTGCCCACTATTGGCAAGTTTGCGAAAAAGACCGAAAAAGTAAAGATGAGCAGCAACAAATAGATACCATAGCGCACCTCGTTGTTGCCGTTCAGCACGGTTTTGTAATGCCGGTGCGGGAACAGTCGCTTGCCGATATACACGAAAATGCGGTCCTGCAGAAACCCAATGAGGACGATGACCAAAATTATGGCGAACATATCGGGTACTTGTTGCAATCGGCGTTTGATGTAAATAAGTGCTCCGAGGCCCCCCCCGTCCTTGTTAATGTACTCCGCCACGATGATATAGGTCCAGGAAACTGCCGTCAGCACCCGAATATCGTCAAGGAGTCGGCTCATGACGGCAGGGAAATAGACCGTTTTGATTATTTGCCAATTACTGGCCCCCAAGGTGAATACCGTGGAGAGATAAACTTCCTCCACGTCGTCAATCCGAGAGATAACCGTCGGCAGGAGGAAAACGATGATGCCAAAGGCCAGGAAGGCCACTTTCATTTCATCATAAATACCAAACCAAATGATGAAGACCCCGATTAATGCCGTCAATGGCAGGTAACGCAGGGCATCCACCGGCTTGCTGAACATCCCCCGGAACAGCGGGAACAACCCGACCAAAAACCCAATGGGTATGCAAATCAGGACGGCCCAGAAATACCCCTTGAGATTGAGCCATATCGAGCGCAGGGCATTACCAAAAAGGTTGTCGGCTTTTACCAGGCCACGGTAACTGTTAGCCACCTCCGTCGGAAGCGGCACGATGGGATAGATTTTCTTGAACTCCGTCGCATTGGCGAACTTGATGGAATCCGCCCGCAGAATAGAGTCACGCAGAACGGTGTTCTGGAGCGAATCGGCAGTAAGGGAGGAGGGCAGTTCCGTGTTAAACCCGGCCACGACAGGCACTTTCCGGGAAAGCGCCTCTGCCAGCACCCACCAACCAACAAGGATGAAAACGACGCCAAGTAGCCCCAATATTAGGCGTTGCGATTTGGTCAAATTGCCCCGTAGTTCAAACATGTTCTATGATTTTTGGGGGCAATTTAAGGCAATTGTTGGGATTGTTGGGTGGTTAAAATTGCTGGTTTGTGGAATTGTTTCGAGAAGGGCCAACCATCAAAACGATTCTAATGGGCTACGCCTCACCGCACCAGCACCACGTCCCCCTTCAGCAGCTCCACCGTTCCGTCTGTGAACTCCACCTCCGCAAACCAGACGAAGACCGCAGCGTTCATCGGCTGGCCCCGGTGCGTGCCGTCCCATCCTGTCGCAGGGTCGTTGGGCTGAAAGCCGAAGTGTTGGTAAACGGACTCGCCCCAGCGGTCGAAGACGAGGAAGGACTTGATTTCCCTCACCTGTTCCGGCCTCGCAAAGATGGCCAGCAGGTCGTTCACCCCGTCCCCGTTCGGGGAGAAGGCGTTTGGGACGTACACAGACTTTCGGCGGTCAACGAAGACCGTCAGGCCGTCGGACGCCGTGCATCCGCCAGAGGCGGACGTGACCGTCACCGAGTAGGCCGTCGTGACGAGCGGGA
>DIUC01000022.1 GCA_002435785.1 Saprospiraceae bacterium UBA6168
CCCAATAAATTGGGCGGCCACAATTGACTATGCAAAAGAACAAATACGTCTGTATCCACGGCCATTTTTACCAGCCGCCACGAGAGAGCGCCTGGCTGGAGGTCATCGAATTGCAGGAGAGCGCCGCCCCCTTCCACGACTGGAACGAGCGCATCAACTTTGAGTGCTACGCCCGCAACACCGCCGCCCGCATCAATGGCGAGGGCGACTTTATCCGAAAAATCGTCAACAACTACGCCCAAATCAGCTTCAACTTTGGGCCAACGCTACTCTCTTGGCTCGAAAGCGCCGACCCTTTGACCTATCGTGCCATCCTCGATGCCGACCGAAAAAGTTGGGAACGGTTTGGGGGGCACGGCAACGCATTGGCGCAAGCCTACAACCACACCATACTGCCTTTGGCCACCGAGCGGGACAAGGTGACCCAGGTACGCTGGGGCATCGCTGATTTCGAGCATCGCTTTGGCCGGAAGCCGGAAGGTATGTGGTTGCCGGAAGCCGCCGTAGACACCCCCACGCTGGAGGTACTGGCGGCACAAGGCATCCGATTCACCGTGCTGGCACCGAGGCAGGCAAAGTCGGTGCGGAAAATTGGCGAAACAGCATGGACCACGCTCCCCAACGAAAACGTGGACACCCACCAGGCTTACCTGTGCAAGCTGCCTTCCGGCAATCAAATCAGCCTGTTCTTTTACGATGGGAACGTGGCAAAGGACGTGGCATTCCAAGGGTTGCTGAACAACGGCAGCGGCTTTGCCGAGCGGATGGTCAGCGTGTTCGACGAGGATGACGCTCCGCAACTCTCGCACATCGCCACCGACGGGGAGAGCTACGGACACCACCATCCTTGGGGCGAAATGGCGCTTGCGTTCTGCCTTGATTTTGTCGAAGAAAAAACAGATGCCACACTCACGAACTACGGCCAGTTCTTGGAGAAGCACCCGCCTGTTTACGAAGTGCAAATCCATGAAAACAGCTCATGGAGCTGTGCACACGGCGTGGAGCGCTGGCGCTCCGACTGTGGCTGCAACACGGGCGGCCAACCCGGCTGGAACCAAGCGTGGCGCGGCCCATTGCGCGATGCGCTCGACTGGCTGAGTGGTGAGTTGAACGAGGAATTCGAGACTTCGGCGGGCCAGTGGGTCAACGATGTTTGGGCGGCGAGGAACGATTATATCACCGTGATACTTGACCGGGCGCAGGAGAGCGTAGCGCGTTTTATCCAAAAACATGCCCGGCGGGTGCTGACAAAATTGGAGCGGACCAACCTGCTGCGCATGATGGAAATACAGCGGCAAGGACAGTTGATGTACACGAGCTGTGCGTGGTTTTTCTCAGAGGTATCGGGCATAGAAACGAGCCAAGTGTTGCAATATGCCCTCCGAGCGACCTACCACCACTACAATGCTACTGGGGTTAGCCTGGCACCTGCCTTCGTCAACAAGCTCGAAAAAGTGCCCAGCAACAGCTACGCCAGCGCCGCCGACAGCTTCCGGGCAAACGTGCAACCCTCCCAGTTGACACTGACTGGGGTGGCCATGCACTACGCCGCTTCGTCCATCTTTGAGGACTACGAGGACACTGCCGATTTCCTACATTTTTCGGTGGAAAACGAGGTGTTAAAGCGCATTCTGGCAGGTGGCCAACGGCTTGCGATGGGCCGCACGACGGTCGTCTCAAAGTTGACTTATTCAGAAAAACACTTCAGCTTCGCCGTGCTATACCTCGGCCAACAGCACATGATAGGCAGCATCTCGCTCGACATGAGTCGGGCATCGTTCGACCTGCTGCAAGCCCAGATGGTGGCTGCCTTCCGAAATGCCAGCCTTGGCGACGTTATCAGCCTGATTCAAAACTTTGGGCCGGAAAAATTCTCGTTCAAAAACTTGTTCAAGGACGAGAAGCTGAAGATTTACAAGCAAATTCTGGCCCGCAGCTACCCGGCGGTGGAGTCGGCCATCAAAGATTATTACGAGGACAACTACCAGTTGATGAACGGGATGCTCAAGGACGATATCCCAATACCAGGCAACTGGAAGGGCGTGACGCAGTTCGTGGTGGAGCAGGCGCTGCATCGGTTTTTTGAAAACGGCAGCCTCAGCGTGCGGGAACTGCGCCACTTGGTTGAGGAGCACCAACTCTGGAAGGTTCAGTTCATTGGTGCTCAACGGCTTAAACTGGCTTCCGGCGAACGTATTTTTGCGGAGCTAAAGAAAATAGGCTACAACGAGGAGGGCGAAAGAACCTTGCGCCGGCTTTCGGGCAACTTGGAGTTGCTGGCGCAATTAGACATCTTGCCGGAGCTTTGGAAGAGCCAGAACCTTTATTTTCAAATAGCGCAAAAGCAGCAAGCGGAAAATTGGGCCAACGTGAGCGCTGAGTGGCGGAGGGGGTTTTTGGAGCTGGCCAAGTGGCTGAAGGTGGCAGTGTGACCGCCTGCCGCCGCATAATCTTAGAAGAACAATGTGTACCGTTACGTATATCCCACAACCCGGCGGGCAGTTCGTCCTGACCTCGAACCGGGACGAAAATGCTGCCCGTTCGCCGCAGCACCTTGATACGGAAACCGTCGCTGGCGCAACGCTTATTTTCCCCCGTGACACGGCGGCTGGCGGCACTTGGATTGCCGCATCGGACTCCAACCGGGTGGCCTGCCTCCTGAATGGTGCTTTTGTAAAACACCAGCACCGCCCGCCGTACAAGCGCAGCCGGGGCACTATGGTGCTCGACTTTTTCCGCTTCGCAAACGCCGATTCGTTCTTTGCTGGCTATGATTTCGAGGGCATGGAGCCGTTCACCCTCATCCTCGTGGACAATGGGCAGCCGTGGGAGCTTCGCTGGGACGGGCTGCAAATCCACGTGAAAAAGCTCGACCCGCAAGGCCACTACCTTTGGTCATCGGCCACGCTCTACCCCGGCGAGGTGGGCGAGCTTCGGCAGCAGTGGTTCTGGGATTGGCTGGAAGGCCGCACGGATTTCAGTCCCGCAGCCATCCTCGATTTCCACCGAACGGGCGGCCAGGGCGATGGTTGGAACGGCTTCATCATGAACCGAGAGGGCAGGGTACAGACGGTGAGCATCACACAAATTGTAAAAAAAGAAAGCGAAATCTCACTGGAATACCATGACCTGTTGCGGGACCAAGTGAAAAACGCTCAAGTCGCCCTTTTTCTGCCGAAGGATGCGGCAACCAGCAACACTTAATAGAATTAGAAATTCAAAAAACTTACTCGTCCCCATCCGCCCCCTTCTTTTTAACTTTGCGCCCTTTCGGCAAATCCATTTATTTTAAACGAAAATGAGCGCAAAAAAAACAGTCCTCTCCGCTATCCAGCCCACGGGCGACATGCACTATGGCAACTACTTCGGGGCCGTGAAGAACTGGGTTGACCTCCAGCAAAAATACACATGCTACTATGGCGTGGTGGACTACCACGCCATGACCATGCCCTACGACCCCAAGAAGCTGCGGGAAAATGTCTGGGACCTCGTGATCAACCTCATGGCCGTGGGCATCGAACGGGAGAACCTCTTCATCCAGTCGCTGATACCGGAGCATGTGGAACTGTGCTGGATTTTCAATTGCTTCGCTTCCTTCGGAAACGTGAGCCGCATGACGCAGTTCAAGGACAAAAGCGCCCAGAGCGAGGAGAAGGCCGAGGGCTTCATCTCCGTCGGGCTGTTTGACTATCCCGTGCTGCAAGCCGCCGACATCCTCATCTACCGGGCAGACTACGTGCCGGTGGGCAAGGACCAAGAGCAGCACCTTGAGCTCAGCCGCAACATTGCGCAGCGCTTCAACAACCAAGTGGGCAAGGAGTATTTCGTGCTGCCGGAGTCACTGTACACGGAGACGCCGAGCGTGAAGTCCACCGCCGAACCCTCCAAGAAAATGAGCAAGAGCGCCGGGGAAAAGCACTACATCAACGTGTTCGCAGAAGATGCCGTTTTGCGCAAGCAAATCAAAAGTGCCGTGACGGACACGGGCGATACCCCCGCTGGCCAGATGAGTGCTGGGGTGGCCAACCTATTTGAACTATTGAAAGCCTGCGGCAAAATGGAGGCCTACACGTCCTTGATGGATGACTACCAAGCCGGGACGCTAAAATATGCGCCACTCAAGGAGGTCGTTGCGGACGCCCTGGCTGAAAAAAGCGCCATCTTCCGGGAGAACAAATCGGAACTCATCGCCAACAAGAAGCTGGTCAAGGAGCAAATCAAGGAATCCTCCGCCAGCATCCGACAGCGGGCACAGGAAACGATTCGGGAAGTGAAGGAACTGGCGGGACTACTGAATGTGAGGTTTTGAGCACATCCGCAGCTTAAAGTTTGCGTTTTGCACCACTATCGTCAAAATACGGGCTACAAAACCTAAATTTGCAGGAATAAAAAGCCTTGTCATGCATATAAGCGAGCTGCACCTGCGCAATTTCCGAAACTTTGAAAGCCAGTCCTTTCAATTCCCAACCTTGTTCACGGTCATAGTTGGGGACAATGGCAAGGGCAAGTCGTCCATTTTGCAAGGCCTTCGCTTGGCAGCAGGAACTTTCCTTCTTGGCCTTGACGAGCCTGAGCGACTACATATCCAAAAAGAAGATGTACGCCGAGTGGATGTAGGAAAGCGCTTTGCCCCCCAAAAAGATTGTTCCTTTGAAGCAGTTGGTGAAATCAATGGCGCTCCCTGCTCATGGAAACGAACGTTGCATAGAGAGGGAGGGAGAACGGACTATAAGCAAGCATACCAATTAATAGATATTGCCGCTGAATTGAACAGACGTGTAAATATTGAATTAGTTGAGAACTTAGACCTACCTGTTATTTGTTTTTTTAGCACAGCTCGGCTCTGGGCAGAGTCCAAACAGACAATAAACCTGAAAAAGAAAGGCTCCAAAATCAAGGACGGTTATGCTCGTTGCCTGGATTTGCGAAGTGATAGAGTTTCACCGCTTGAATGGATAAAATCCCATTATATCAAACAGTTGAAAGGAAAGGAAAATGGGGGCTTGCTGGAAGCGGTTTTGGAAGCCATCGCCACGTGTATCCCCAATTGGGAGCCTTCGGAATGGGACGAGGACACAGATGACCTTGCGGGCAGCTATACCCAGGAAGACGGCAGCAATATATACATGCCACTATATTACCTTAGTGACGGCTTGCGTACAATGGCAGTTATGGTAGCGGAAATTGCTTACCGCTGTGTCGTCTTGAACGACCATCTTGGGAGGGATGCTGTCAAAAAAAGCAGGGGAATCGTGATGATAGATGAACTGGACATGCACGTTCACCCCAATTGGCAGCGACATGTGGTCGGTGATTTGAAAAACGCTTTTCCGAATATTCAGTTCGTTGCCACTACACATTCGCCATTCATCGTGCAGTCCTTGCAAAGCAATGAGCTAATTAACCTTGATTTCATCTCGGATGTGTCACCCAACATACTGAAAGTGGATGAGGTAGCCACGGAAATAATGGGGGTAGAAAGTGCTTTTGCCCTTGAAAATCAGAAGAAGTTCGATACTGCAAAACAATTTTTAACAGACTTGGAAGGACAGCGCTCACAAGATAATTTGGAGGCGCAAATAGAAAGCATTTCCGACCCCGGGCTGCGTGCTTTTTTGGAACTCAATAAAATGGCAAAAGGCAAGTGACATGAGACCTCTTGACAAAGGCAAATGCCCAACCGACAAGCAAGGCAAAAATAAAGTAGTGATAGACTATAAATCTTGGCGACTGGATTTGATTAAACGTATCGGCTATTACTGCGCTTACTGCAACATGCCCCTAAGCGCCAGTATTCAAGTTGAGCATGTCGTTGCAAAAATTCCAATTCCTGGTAATGCGGCAGGTGGAAAGCTGGATTGGGAAAACATGCTTCTCGCCTGTGGACCTTGCAATACTGTAAAGTCTAATCAACCAGTCTCACCTCACACCCACTATCTGCCAGAGGAACATAACACCCTTCTTATTTTTGACATTGCCGCTCATTTCAAGCATAATGATACAGCCATCGTGAAACCAGCGCCCGGATTGCTGAAAGCCCAGCAAACAAAGGCCGAAGCAACTATCAAATTACTGGGCCTTGACAAAATTGACCGCCGCCAAAAAGTGGTGGACATCAGGTGGCAAAGAAGAAGGGATGCCATGATTTCAGTTAGAGCCTGCCGCGAGCTTTTTCTCCAAGCGACCCATTCCTCAACTTATGACCCCACCGCCACCGCCCGATATATAGCCGAAATAGCAAAAACGACAGGGTTTTTCCTACTGTGGTTCAAGGCTTTTGCCGACCAGCCTTCCGTTATGGAAAAACTCCTTGACCACTGCATCATTCCGGGTACGGCACAAAACTGTTTTGACAAAACAAACGGCTTTGCTTTACTTCCAAGAAATCCCAATAACCTTGTTGACCCTTTTTAACTTTCATCACCAACAATTTTAACATGAAAATCATCTGCATAGGCCGCAACTACGCCGACCACGCCAAGGAACTCAACAACCCAGTGCCTGTGGGAAAGCCCGTTGTGTTCATGAAGCCGCCATCTGCCCTGTTGGTCAACGAGAAGCCTTTCTACTACCCGGACTTCACTAAAGACCTGCACTATGAGTGCGAGGTGGTGCTGAAAATCTGCAAAAACGGCAAGGCCGTACAGCCGGAGTTTGCCGACAGCTACTACGAGGAAGTGGCGCTCGGCATTGACTTTACCGCCCGTGACGTACAGGAGGAACTCAAGAAAAAAGGCCATCCCTGGGAAATCGCCAAGGGCTTCGACAACTCGGCGGTACTGGGCAAGTTCGTGCCGTTGCACCGGGTCAGCAGCGGCGGCAACATCGAGTTTCAGCTCAAGAAAAACGGCCAAGTGGTGCAGCACGGCAACACCCGTGACGTGCTTTTTTCCTTCGGAAACATCATCACCTACGTTTCCCAATATTTCAAGCTGCTGCAAGGTGACCTCATCTTCACTGGCACCCCCGCAGGGGTAGGCCCCGTTCAGGTCGGCGATTTGTTGGAGGGCTTCGTAACCACGGTGGATGGTAAGCAGGAGCAATTGCTGGCTTGCGAAGTAAAATGATTGGAGAAAAAGGGGGCACTTTTCGCCCCCCCCTGTCATTTTCAATGGCTTCTTGCCTCGACTTTAGCCAATTAAGCAGCT
>DIUC01000097.1 GCA_002435785.1 Saprospiraceae bacterium UBA6168
TACATTAAAGTGTCCAGTAGCGTAAGAAATTTGGAAGTTGAAGGTTGTAAATCAAACACTTTTTGAAAAGGCCAAGCAATCAAACCAAGATGTACAACCATCACTGAATGAAACCGAAAAACAAATGGATATTAAGGCCCTTGAGGCATGGCAAATCCCAAGCATTATAGCTTCCCACACTGAGAAAATTATTGAAGGAGATGGAATTCCATTTGAAGGTAATTATCACTTAATTCTCCCTAAAACTGACATTGAGCAATTGGCCACATACTTAGAAGAAACCTACGGCCTCCACCTCAAAAAAACCGTCCAAGAAGTCGAAGTAGAAGTAATCCGCTTCAAATAGCGGGTCGTTAATCATTTTTTAAAATCATCATCAGCTATGAAAACCCTCCCCTATACCCTGGCATTGCTATGCCTACTCTGCGCCACGGCCCTCACCGCCAAAGCCCACTCGCCGCCACTTGTGCTGGCCGACACCATCACCGTCCAGTTCCATACGGGCTACGGCTTGGACTGCACGGGGGCTGGAAGGCAGTGCCTGGCCACGCAGCCCATGGCCGTCGGCGAACAGGTGGCCCCCAGTTCCCACGGAGTGGCCAAGGCTTGGTTCGATGGCCAAGGGCGCTTCGTCATGGAAGTACGCCAAGTGTTCAGCACGGCCCTCTACAACGAACTGGAGGGCGGCACCTTCTACCTTGAAGCCAGTGTGCCACTCTCGGGCCAGGTAATGGACGGATTGGGCAGGCAGGGCCTTTCCCATACCTTGCCATCTGGCGTGCATCCCGTCAAGAAGCAGCAAGATGGCAGCTATCGCATCGTTTTTTGAATTTATCATGCCATTGGACGTTGGCTTTTAACTGTTGGCGGAACCAGCCAGCAGCCAATGGCCAGCAGCCAATGGCCTAAAACATCCGGCTATGAAAACGGCAACCTTTCTCATCATTTTCGGCCTCTCGTTCACGGCCTTGCGCCTTGGGGCATACAACGGGACCGACAGCCTCGCCGTGGCGGCGCTGCTCCAAAGAACTGCGTCCGAGCTGCACACCATCGAAAGGGATTGGGTGGCCAGTGCCACCGTGCTGGAAGGTGAACTGGCTACCATCAACCACCACCTCAATTCCCTCCACATGGTGACGGCCCCCACCGAGTACCTCTGGGCACTCAACCGCAAGTTCGAACTCCGGGACGAACTGGCCCTGCTCGTGGAGATGTACCAGCTCAGCATGGCCAAGGCCCGCTACCGCAAGGGGCTGGAGCTTATCAAAATCATGTACGAAAAGACGCTCGGCCTCGACCACCATTTCACTTCCTTGAAGACCTTCCACAACGTTGCGCAGCTCTCCAACCCCAATGCCTACCAAGAGTTCCAGCAAACCAAGTCGGTGCTGGCAGGGCGGCTGAAAAAGGACAACGACGTGAAGGTGCCCAGCCTCCTGGCCGGCAACCCGCTCCTCTCGGCCACGTTTTCGCTCATGGCTTCCTTCATCGGCGAAGGCGAGCCCAAGAAAAAGGAGAAAGACCTGGAAAAAATCGCCTGCATCCTCGACTTCACCGTGCGCATGTACTCGGACCTGAACCTGATTTACTACGAGACGGAGTTCCTCAAGGAAGGCAACTCAAAGCTCAAGGCCGACTGCTCCCAACTCTTCAAGGAATACACGAAGATGGTGGGCTACAAGGTGGAATTGGACGCCTGCCGAAAGGAGGACGACTGGGAAACCCTGTACGACCTCCTCGACAAGTATATCACTGACCTCGAAGCCGCAGCCGTCAGGAGCAAGGATGACCCCGCCGCCAACCGCTCCCTGATGAAGGGCATCGCCAACCTGGAGTTTTCCATTGACCGGCTGCTCGACTTCCTGGAGAAGTACAACACCTTTGTGGCACAGGGCGAAAAATACTACCAGAAGTTCGAGGTCATCGCTGCCAACTACCCCAACGAGGCGGCCTGCGCCGGAGAGTTGCCACCACAGTACGCCACCCTCAAACAGGACATCAAGTTCTCCATCGAAAAATTCCGGGAAGCTTACAATATTGCGGAACTGACTGGTTCAAAACTAAAAGACTTGCTTTATGGGACATCTGACTGAAATTGAAAGCACCCTGGAAATAGACAACGGCCTCCAAGGCGCCGTGCCCACCGAAATTGACCTCGGCAGCCCACGCAACCCCGATTGCCGCAACTATGGCATTTGCCGCATCTTCTACTTCCACCGCACCAGTTTCAACATCCTGCCCGCTTGTTGCCCGAACAGGGCCTCTGGCTACCTCCGAAAATGGGGTCAATCGGGCGTCGAGGTGATTTTCCGCAAGGGAAACATGTCCGCCGCCACGTTTGAGAAACACTTCGGGTCGGGGTGGTTCACGTCGTGTATGCTTAAAGCATCTCGTGCTATTGAGAGCCAATATAACCACGGCTTCAAATAACATGAATGAGTCGGCCCGTTTGCTAACCAAGCAACAAACTGAATATGAAATGAGCCAATGATTAAGCCATCAACTGCGGGCAAGCAATCCGGCTTTCGGAAAAACCTATCTTCGTCCTGCGAATCGAGCATAATACTTGGTTCTTCACCCATATTGGCGGACATTCCGGCCGCCCAAGACCGGACAACCTTTGCCAAGTCTCCTAGAGGCTTAAACCATCATTTTTATGAAATTTCAAAATTTCAGAACCAATTTCAAGCCCAAATCCGAAGCCCAAATCCGTGAACTGGATTTGTGTAGGATTTATTACGGAAAGTTATCCCACGCCATCATCGCAGTAGCGTTGTTCATGCTTGCTGCAAACCCTGCCGCAAGTGGCCAAAAACCGGAATTGGCCATCAACGTCAGTTTCAACAACACCGAATTGTATGTCGGCTGCACGGAAGCCTGCGTTGAATTTGTCGTTGCCAACTACGGCGACGAGGCCATAAGTGGCGTTGACCTGAAGCTTTACGTGAACTCCACCTTCGCATCTGTGACGAACACGGGCGATTTCACCCTCAACACGCCGAATTTCCCGTTTGTTTGTTCGTCCTGTTCGCCACCGAC
>DIUC01000063.1 GCA_002435785.1 Saprospiraceae bacterium UBA6168
GAAACGTGCCAAATCGCTTGCTCAAGCAATTCAAGTTTTAAAATTTTCTGGTGATTTTTCTCTGTTGAAATACGGTGTCAGGCACAAAGCACGATAATTCTGAAATCGGAAATTCGGCGGTTTTCTCGAAACCGTGACAATTATTGCGCCATTGAATCGAAAGTAGTTGCGATGTATGGTGTTAAAAACCATAATTCTAACAGGTTTTTTTGACTGCTTGATTGAATTTGCATGGTGACAAAAACCGCAAGCCAATAAGCGCCTGAAGCAACATAAAACCAACATTGGATGGGAACCAACCTTTCAAATACTCGGAAGTGAAACCTTTTCCCAAAAAAATTGTCTCTTTTACACTTTCACACAAATAAAAGTATCATGAAAAAATTGTTCTTGTTCCTCTCAGTAGCAGCCGTTGTGGCTGGATTCATCATTGCGCCCAAGCTTTCGACGAATGAAAAACTCGGAAACGCCGAAAATCCTGGCCTCGACATCGGCCAAATCGCACCGGATTTCAAGCTGAAAAACGTGGATGGCCGCCTGCTTACGTTGGCAGATGTTAAAGACGCCAATGGCAAGGCCGCCAAGGGCCACATTGTTGTATTTACCTGCAACACTTGCCCCTACGCCGTCATGTATGAAGACCGCATCATTGACCTCCACAACAAGTTCGCCCAGAAAGGCTGGCCTGTCGTGGCCATCCAACCCAATGACGTTGCCAAGAAGCCCGGCGACAGTTTCGAGGAGATGCAAGTGCGGGCAAAGGACAAAGGATTCCCATTTGCCTACCTCATTGATGACAAACAGGAAATTTACCCAAAATACGGTGCCACCAAAACCCCACACGTATTCCTGCTGGATAGCGCTCGCAAAGTGCAATACATCGGCGCCATTGACAACAACCCCCAAGATGCCGCCGATGCCACCCGCCACTATGTGGCTGAAGCCATCGAAGCCATCGAAGCTGGCAAGGCGCCAGACCCTTCTGTCACAAAGGCCATCGGTTGTGGCATTAAATCAAAATAACGCCAAGTGGAGGCCACCAAGACGGGGGCTTCATCTCCGTCTTGGTGGCCTCCACGATCCCCAATCCTTCTCCCACCTCTTTTTTTTGGTGCCGTCCTGCCCACACCGCTATGATGTCCAAAAAGCAAGCCCAAATGATTCAAGCCATTGAAAATCAAAAGCCTACAAAACACACCATTCATCATTTTATAATTTATCACTCCCTGACTGGCGATGAACCTTCAACTAACCTAATTTTGTTGTGGTAAATGGCGACCAACATTGAGCGCCAAAATAAACCGCCATGAATTTTGACCGTGCAAAAAGAAGGATAGTCGCCAATTCGGTTTTCCAAACCTTCCGCAGCGGCATGAGGGAGGCCGGGGTTGTACTGTTCGTGCGTGGCCCTGAGCTTAAGCAAGCCACGGCGTCCAAGTTCCGGCGAGCAATCAGGATGCCCCGGATGTTGTTCTGGGCCTTTATGATGGAGGGCATAGAAACCAAGAACATGGTCCGCACCTTTGTGAAGCAAGGTCGGGGTCAACTGTTGCTTTCAAAACAGTCGGAGCCGCCCACCGAAGAGGAAATCCGGCTTGCAATGGAGCAGTTGAGGGACCTACCAAAGTTCCTCCCGTTCTTTATCTTCATAGCCGTTCCGGTGCCGGGCGTCACGGAGAGCTACGTGCTATTGGCCGTTTCCCTTGAAAAATGGTTGGGACAAAAATTCAGCCTGCTACCGACCCATATCCGGGCTATTTTTCACAAAAAAAATGACGGCGACCATACCGATGCCCAGCCGCCAACACCGTTGAACCCGAACACCGAATAATCAGCAGCATAAACAGCGTCACCTAACAGGAACGACGGGCGATACATAAAGTGTTCACAGCCAAATATTTGCAACGAACACCTTTGTTTATCCCGCCGCTTTCTAAAATATTTTCCAGCATGAAAAAACTTCTTTTTTCCGTACTGACCATCGCTGCACTCGGCCTTGCCGCCTGTGGCTCCGACCACAAGCAAGGCCAACCCACTGGCAAAGAATACACCTCCACCTACATCTGCCCGATGCACTGCGAAGGTAGCGGGAGCGACCAAGCTGGCACCTGTCCTGCTTGCGGCATGGACTATGTGCTTCAGTCAGAGCACATGAAAGACGGCCACAACCATTGAAATTTTGCAACAAGTAGGGCTGCTGCAGTCCGAGGGCCTGCCCGTTACTGCACGACTTCGGCCCAAAAAAAGCGGAGCTGGCAGCACACACCGCCAGCCCCGCCGTTTTTTTAAAAACAAAACGAACATGCGCCAAATTCTCCTTCTTTCGTTGCTTTTTACAGCCGCCATCGGCTTTGCGCAATCCAAAAAACAGCTCAAAATCGAAGCCCTCGAACGCAAACGCTTTGAGGCCATGACGACCAAGAACCTCGATTTTTTGAAAGAAGTGCTGGCCGACGACCTCACCTATACCCACTCCAACGGCCTCATAGAGGACAAAGCCGCCCACCTTGAAAATATCCGCACGGGCAAGCTCCAGTACCGCTCCATCCTCCATGAAGAAATGAAGCTGAGCCTGCACCGCCGCTCCGTGGTTGGCACGGGTATTGTCGGCGTATCGGGCGTGCTGGAAGAGCGGGAATTTTCCATCCGGCTGCGCTATACCGATGTTTACATCAAACGGAAAGGCAAATGGCAGCTTGCCGCCTGGCAGTCGTTGAAACTGTAACACGGACTGGCAGACCGTGTTACTTCACCATCAGCTTCCCGCTTCCCACCCGCTCGCCGTTCCTTTCGATTTGGAAAAAATACAGCCCAGGGTTCAGCTCGCCCCGCTGGAACTCGAAGCCCGTGCCGACGGTGGTTTGCTGGCGCAACACCTTGCCGGAAACGTCCGTCAGCACCAGCCGCAGCGGCCCCGGCTCGATGCCGTCCACTTGCAGCAGGGCGCTGTCCGTCAATGGGTTGGGCACGATGCGCACTTGCGTTTTTGGGTGAAAAACGGGCGGCTTGGTGCCCACCACCGTCCACGGGAACAGTTGCCCGATGCGGTGCCGGTAGGTGTTCGTCTGGATGGGGGCGTTGAAGTCGAAGTAAATGAGGGCCGTATTGGCGATGACGTTGCCGTGGCTCAAACCCGGCACTTGCGAAGCCCGGAAGCGCACGAAGCCGTTGGAGGCAGGCTCGTTGACGTTGGAGTCCGGCAGCATGATGTCGTTGAAGGTGAAGGTCAGCCAGCCCTCAGGCGTCACGCCGTAGGTGTAGGGGTGGCTGCTGGCGCCGGGCCGAACGGTGGCGAGGTCGAGTTCCGGCGGCAGCACGTCCACGATGACGACCTTGAAGGCAGTGTCCGTGCCCGTGTTCTGGAAGCGGATGAGGTACTCGATGTCCTGCCCCGGCTCAATGACATGCTCCTCGCCAAGGCCCGCCGGGAAGCCCTGCTTGTCGTTGGGGTCATAGCTGCCGATGTTGGCCTGGCAGTCCACGTCGGTGAAGGGGTCGGGGTCGTCGTCGAAGGACCACTGGTTGAAGAAGCCGAGGCTCATCCAGCCGCCGCAGCCCTCGATGGTGGCGCCAGTGCTGGCGTAGCCGCTGGGGTGCTCAGGCGCTTGCTGTGCTTCGAGGCGAAAAGTGCTGCCGTTGGCAGGTACACTGATGCTGGTGGACTGGCCAGGCCCAAGCTGGAACTGATTCGTCATCAGCACGATTTGGTCCTCAATGATGATGAAGCCGAGCGGGGCTGGCATTCCCTCCGACCCAACATTCGTGATGGTAAACGTCACGCTGTCGCCGCTGCACGACACGTCCACCTCGATGCTGCTGCCGTCCCAGAGCGGGTCGGGTGCGAGGCAGAGCGAGTCGGGCAGGATATGCGCTGACGTGCAGTGCGTCTGGCCAAGCACGGTGGAGTCGCAGTCAAGCAGTGCGGTGATGTGGAAGCTGCCGCAATCCCCTACGGCCACGTCCCCGATGTTAAAAGTGAGCGTGTTTCCGTTTTGCGAAGCGAGCGGGAGCGTGGATGAAATATAGGTGAAATAGGGGTCGAGCATGACTTCCACGGAGGCGTTGCTGGCTGTCGCCGTGCCGTTGTTGCAGTAGTGGACGTAGTATTGGTTGTCAAAACAGCGGCGCAGGAACGGGGCGCTGATGTCCACGGTCATGTACGGGCAGTCGGCGATGGCTTGGGCTGAGAAGTCGAGGGTGGTGGTGTCGTAAAACGCCGTGATGTCCACGGAAAATGGGCTGCTGCAAACATCCCAGTACGGGCTGGGCGGTGCGATGGTGACTTCGTAGCTGCCAGTGTCAATGGGAAGCACAAAGTTTCCGAGCAAGTCGGTCAAGGTAGCGAAGAATTGGCTACCACTGGCCTGCACGAGCCAGCCGGAGAGGCCAGTTTCTGTGGGGTCGGGGAGGCAGTCGGATTGGGGGTCGTGGTGGAGATGGCCGGAGAGGGCGGAGGAGAAGAGGTTGCCGTTAGCGTCGGTTTTGATGAGAATTACACTATCTTGGAATACACCAAAAGTGCCACAAATGCCGAGGGCGTCAAATTGGAAGGTCATCAAGTTGTGCCCCCGCACATTTGCCTGATTGCCCATTGGCTTTTCCCACAGTGTATTGCCGTCTTCATCTATTCTAATCAAATGGATTTCCCTGCCAAAAAATGTATGTAAATTGCATAATAAGACGTACCCTCCAATAGAAATTGGTTGGATATCAATAATAGTCCATAAACCATCTTCGGATTCCCAGTTTTTTTTCCATACTAATTCGCCATTGCTATCTGTTTTGATACAGAATGCAGATACATTAAAGCTTCCATCTTTTTCTTCATCCCCCCCTATCAAATATCCCCCGTCAGAAGAAAGCGCCAAACATAAAGCACGCATTTTTATGGAATCATCGATAGGAAGATGTTGTACCCATATCCTTTGACCTATACTGTCTGTTTTTGTCAAAAAAATACGGCTAATCAGTGGGGTTGAATTCCATCTCTCAATACCTACCCATACAAATTGA
The DNA here is from genome assembly GCA_002435785.1 of Saprospiraceae bacterium UBA6168. Lineage (GTDB taxonomy): Bacteria > Bacteroidota > Bacteroidia > Chitinophagales > Saprospiraceae > UBA6168. Next base: position 5,014 of record DIUC01000063.1, read on the forward strand.
TTTTCCTCAGTTGTGATGACATCAGAGATTTCAGCGTCTTGTACGTCTTGCTCATCATATACATCTTGCCATAATTCATCGCCTAAAGAATCTAATCTTATAAGAGCAGGTATCGGGCCAACACCCCATAGGTCTAAATACCGGCCACCTATCGTATATCCATGATTAGGAGCTGGAATTATCGTCGAAATATCGTCATAAGTATTTTGGCTTTTCTTTGACCATACAATTTCAAGATTGGCATCCAGTCGTAATAAATAAAAATAATTGGCACCAAAAGAATTAAGCACTTGTCCAACCAAAACAACTCCACCATCGGGCACTGTTGTCATGTCATAAAGTATTAAGGAACCCACGCTATCAGCTATGTGTTTTTCAGTTATCATATTCCCCCAAGCATCGGTTTTAAATAGCCAAATCGAATCTATATTAGAATAAAACATAGTTGCCACCACTATGCTACCATCCGGCATTGGGGCAGCAATTGCGAGGCGTATGTTATCCCCTCCCTCCCCATCATACGTCCTAATCCACCCCTGCCCCCACACCTCCACCGCACAAACTAACCCCACCATGACCAGCCAAAATTTCATCCCTTTCATAGCCTGTATTTTTAAAAGATTGAAGTAAAAAACGTGCTTTTTCATGTCTCGTAAATTTTAGGTTTTGCGCCAGTTTTTTCGGCACGATACAAAAGTGCTGCGGCGGGTGCTGGTGTGCAAGGACAGATTTCGGGTTTTTTCAAAATTATTTTGATAAAATTTACTGTAATAAACTGTAAATCAGTTTTTTAAAACCAAAGCCATCCAATTTTTTCTTTGTTTTGTGCGGCTGATTTATTTCAATCTTAGGATTGTTTCAGCGTGGATACGACACGCGAGGAGGATGGAAACACGGATTGGGCGGATTAGACGGATTAGAACTGATTAAATCCGTTTTCATCCGCCAAATCCGTGTTCCAATCCTCCTCGCGATTACAACAAGCAGACTTTTTCAGCCTGCTGGCACACCAATCGTAAATCGTCCATTCATAAAATCGCAAATGCAAGACTCCCGTCTCCTCGAACTCCTCCGCACTTTCTCCCCCGCCGAACTGACCGCCTTCGGCAAATACCTCCGCTCGCCCTACCACAACCTGCGGGAAGACGTGGTGCTGCTCTTTGACTATTTTTTTGAAAAAAAGGAGGCCAAACGAACGGGTGTTTTTGAAAAAGAAATCGTGTTCAAGGCCATTTTCCCTTTGGAAAAATATGACGAAAAGCGGCTGGCCTATACCATCTCCTTCCTGTACCAGTTGGCACAAAACTTCTTGGTAATCAACGAATTAGAAACGGACAACGACCCGGCCCTCCAGCTTCGGTTGGCCAAGTCGCTGCGAAAAAGAGGGCTGGAACGGCACTACGAAACCACCTTGAAAAAAGCCGAGGACGCACTCGAAGCCCAGCCGCACCGCCACCTCGACTACCACTACCTCAGCCACCTGCTGCACTTGGAGCGTTACGAAAGTGGGGCGAGGGAGCGGCGCACCGCCAGCCGCCACTTCCAGGAGCTGGCCGATGCGGGCGACCTGTACTTCATCGCCAACAAGCTGCGCCAAAGCTGCACGGCGCTGATGCACAAGGCCGTTTCGGAAGCCAACCTGCGCCTCGAACTGCTGGACGAGGTGCTGGCGCAGGTGGAACGCCAGAACTTGACCCAAACGCCTGCCGTCGGCGTGTGGTACTTCGGCTACCGGGCACTGTCGGAAGCGGAGCCGAGGGCGTGGTTCGGGCAGTTGCGGGAAGCCATGCGGCTGTACGTCGGACGGTTCCCAAAGGCCGAAATGCGGGAGCTGACGACCCTCGCCGTCAACTGCTGCATCCGGCAAATAAACACCCGGCGGGAAGCTGTGAAGCAGGCGTTCTGGTTGGGACAAGTGTTTGAAATCTACAAGGAAGGGCTTGACAATCAAGTGTTTATAGAAAACGGCGCACTCTCCCGCTTCACCTACAACAACATCGCCAACGCCGGGCTGGGCCTCAAGGCGTTCGACTGGGTGGAAGCTTTTTTGACGAAGTACAAAGATCTACTGGAACCTCGCCACCGGGAAACAGCCTATCTTTTCAACCTCGCCTCCCTGCATTTCCGAAAGCCCGATTACGACCGGGCGCTGGAGTTGCTCACGCAAGCCGAGTTCGACGACGTGCTGCACAACCTCGACGCCCGCCGGATGCTCCTGCGCATCTACTTCGACCGGGGCGAGGTGGCGGCACTGGACTCGCTGTTGGACAGCTTTGCCATCTTCCTGCGCCGCCGACGGGACGTGGGCTACCTCCGCCAACACTACCTGAACCTCATTCGTTTCACCAAAAAAATGCTGCAAACCCCAGCCCAAAACAAGGCGGCAAGGGAGAAATTGCGCAGCGAAATCAACGACTGCAAGGCGCTGGCGGAACGGGAATGGCTGTTGGGGAAACTGGGGAATTAAGAAACTGTTTCTAAGAAATAACCCTCATGACAAATACTTCCCCACAATCGGCAACCTCCTCCCCACCCCAAACGCCTTTGGCGAAACCCGCAGCACGGGCGCAGCCTGGTGCCGTTTGAACTCACTGATGTTCACGAGGCGCAAGGCACGGCGCACCGTGGCCTCGTCGAAGCCCATGCGGATGATTTCGTGCGGACCTTGCCGCTGCTCGATGTACTGGTAGAGAATTGCGTCGAGGATGTCGTACTCCGGCAGGCTGTCGCTGTCCTTTTGGTTAGGCCGGAGTTCGGCGCTTGGTGGCTTCGATATGGTGTTTTCAGGAATCACGATGCCGTCTTTGTTGATGAATTTTGCCAGTTGGAACACCTCCGTTTTATAAACATCGGCCAGCACGGATAGGCCACCGCACATGTCGCCGTAGAGCGTCCCGTAGCCGACCGCCATTTCGCTTTTGTTGGTGGTGTTGAGCAGGATGTTGCCGAATTTGTTGGAAATGGCCATCAGCAACATGCCCCGGATTCGGGCTTGAATGTTCTCCTCCGCTATGCTGAACGGGTGTCCCCAGAAGTGCGGTTTCAGCGTTTCCATGTACTGCTCAAACACTGGCTCGATGGGCACGATGTCGTATTGGATGCCGAGGTTGATGGCCAGCTCCCGGGCGTCGTTCACCGAGTGGTCGGAGCTGAACTGCGAGGGCATGAGCAGCACCCGCACATTGTCCTTGCCGAGCGCACGGGCTGCCAGCACGGCCACCACTGCCGAGTCAATGCCACCGCTGAGGCCGAGTATGGCTTGTTTGAAACCGAGCTTTTTGAAGTAGTCGCTGATGCCGAGCAGCAGGGCGTCGTGGATGAGCGCAATCTTCTCCTTGGGTTGCTCCACATTGCGACCACCGTTCATAACGTCCTGTAAATCAAAGGTTTTCACGCATTCCTCCCAGTACGGCAGTTCTTCGTAAATATTGCCGTCAGGCGAAACCACCAGCGAGCCACCATCGAAAATGATGTCGGTCTGCGAGCCAATCTGGTTGACGTAAATCATGGGCAAGCCATAGCGCTGCACGTTGGCCCGTAGCACGTGAATGCGGCTCTTGGCATGTTCGTAGTTGAACGGTGAGGCGCTGAGGTTCACGATGAGGTCGGGCTTTTGGGGCATCATCTCGTCGAGCGGAACGACGGTGTAGAGCGGGTTCTCGTTGCCGAGGTTCCAGAGGTCTTCGCAGATGCTGAGGGCGATGCGCTTGCCCATGAACTCCACCACGTTGAACTCCTTGGCTGGCTCGAAATGGCGGTATTCATCGAACACGTCGTAGGTGGGCAAGAGTGCCTTGTGCTGTACGTGCTTTATTTTACCGTCTTCGAGAAAGTAGGCGGAATTGTAGAGGTCCTTGCCTTCCACCACGGGGTTCTTGCTCGGCGAGCCGACAGCAATGGCGATGCCCTGCGCTGCTTCGGCCAGCCGCAGCACGGCGCGCTCGGAGCGGCGGATGAAGTCGTCGAACTCCAGAAAGTCACGGGGCGGGTAGCCACAGGTCGAAAGCTCCGGGAACACGACGAGGTCGGCACCTTGTTGTTTGGCGGTGTCCACGGCGGCGAGCATTTTGGCTACGTTGCCGTCGAAGTCGCCGACGAAGAAATTGAGTTGGGCGAGGGCTATTTTCATTGTTTTGGTGAATAGTGATTGGTGATTGGGGTTTGTCGGGAAACGTCTTTGCTGTTGCCGCTGTTCGGGCGCTTTTTTCTGGACAGGGGTTTTTTTATCTTGTTTCAGAATGATGTTTTTTGAAAACCATTCATCCCAAACAAAATTGCGGAGCAAAATCAAGAACCGCCCTTTTGCGCCATATAGGGTTGCTTTTTTTTTTGAATAAAAGCGGGGCAAAGCTAAACCGCAATGGCAGCATTGACAATAAAAAAGCCCGCACCGAATAACGGTACGGGCTTTTTCACCCACTATACTCGGTGCCAATGGTTTTGTGCAGTTGCGGAAGGGAGATTTCCGAAGTCTGATGTGCGCCCTAAAGTTATGA